>JBAUYV010000464.1:0-7919 GCA_049584975.1 Xanthobacteraceae bacterium
TGCTAAAGGCGTACTCGGCCGAAATTCAGAGGGCAAACGACGAATACTATAACGCGGATGCTCCTCATCTGACTGATGCGGAGTACGACGTCCTAACAAGATTTCTTCGAATTACTTTGAGGCAAAAAAAGCTGTGGGCAGCCTACTTCAAAAAGATAGAGCAGATCGGGGCTAAGCCGTCGGGACGATTCGCCAAAGTGCAGCACGCGGTGCCGATGCTGTCGCTCGATAATGCGTTCGCCGAAGAAGATGTCGTCGATTTTGTCGGCCGCATCCGCCGCTTCCTGCGCTTGAAGGACGACGAGGAGATTGTCTTCTCAGCCGAGCCGAAGATCGATGGGCTGTCGATGTCGCTGCGCTATGAAGACGGCGTGCTTGTCACCGGCGCAACGCGCGGCGACGGCAGCGTGGGCGAGGATGTGACCGCCAACGTGAAAACCCTGGAGGACATCCCGCACAAGCTCAAAGGCCGGGGCGTGCCGTCGGTCTGTGAAGTGCGCGGCGAGGTCTACATGACCAAACACGCCTTCCTCGAACTCAACCGCCAGCAAGCCGAAGCTCGCGAGCCGCTCTACGTCAATCCGCGCAACACAGCGGCCGGCTCGCTGCGGCAGAAGGATGCTTCGATCACGGCGTCGCGGCCCCTTGGCTTTTTCGCCTACGCGTGGGGCGAGATGAGCGAGATGCCGGCCGACACGCAGTCCGGCATGATCAAGTGGTTTGCGTCGTGCGGCTTCAAGACCAATCCGCTGACCAAAATGTGCCGGTCGGTCGAGGCGCTGCTGAAATTTCATGGCGAGATCGAGATGCAGCGCGCCACGCTCGATTACGACATCGACGGCGTGGTCTACAAAGTCGACCGCCTCGATTGGCAGGAGCGGCTCGGCTTCGTGTCGCGCAGCCCGCGCTGGGCGATTGCGCACAAATTTCCGGCCGAGAAGGCGACCACGGTCGTGCGCGACATCGAGATTCAGGTCGGCCGCACCGGCGCGCTGACGCCCGTTGCCAAGCTCGATCCGGTGACGGTGGGCGGCGTCGTGGTGCAGAATGCGACGCTGCATAATCCCGACGAGATCGCCAGGCTCGATGTCCGCATCGGCGACACCGTGCAAATCCAGCGCGCCGGCGACGTCATTCCGCAAGTACTCGGCGTTGTGCCGGAGAAACGGCCGCGCGGTGCGAAGGCCTACGAATTCCCCAAAAAGTGTCCGTGTCCGTTGCATACCGATGTGGTCCGCGAGGTCATCGCGGGCGGCGAGGAAGGTGTACGCGCGCACTGCACCGGAGAGTTTGCCTGTCCGTATCAAGCGCTTGGTCATCTCGAACACTTCGTGTCGCGCCGCGCCTTCGATATTGACGGATTGGGCGAAAAGCAGATCGCCTTTTTCTACGAGCAAGGTTGGGTCAAGGAGCCGGCCGATATTTTCACGCTCCAGGAGCGCGACAAAAAAATTAAACTCGAGGAAGTGGAGGGCTTTGGCGAGACCTCGGTGCGCAACCTGTTCAACGCCATCGAGGCGCGGCGCGAGATTCCATTGGAGCGGTTCATCTACGCGCTCGGCATCCGCCATGTCGGCGAGACGACGGCGGTGGCCTTGGCGCGAGGCTATGGCTCCTGGGACGCATTTCACGATGCTTGCCTCAAGCTCGCCAGGGACGACGAAGACACCAAGGAGGAATTGGACGCGCTCGATCAGATCGGAGACACGGTGATCGAAAGTCTGCGCGATTACTTCGCCGAGGCGCATAACCGAAAGCGCATCGAGCGGCTTGCCGCGCAGGTGCGGATCGCCGATGCCGAAAAGCCGCGCGCTGATTCCGCCATCGCGGGCAAGACGGTGGTGTTCACCGGCACGCTGGAAAAGATGACGCGCGATGAGGCCAAGGCGTCTGCCGAACGGCTCGGCGCCAAAGTGGCCGGCTCGGTGTCAAAGAAGACAGATTATGTGGTAGTCGGGCCCGGCGCCGGCTCCAAGTTGGCCGACGCCAAGAAATTTGGGGTCCAGGTCCTGACCGAAGACGAGTGGGCGAAGCTCATACACTGAAGGAGATTTTATTGAATCGTCATGCCCGCGCTTGTCGCGGGCATCCACGTCTTAATGCTGCAACAAAACAAAGACGTGGATGGCCGGAACAAGTCCGGCCATGACGGGCTTCCGACTTAATTTCAACCTATTGCGCGCGGATGGCAAAAAATCGCCGAAATTAGTTCGGTGCGACCGGCGCCGTTGCCGCGTTGAGCCATTCTCGCGTCGGCGCGTCGACAAGGTCGGAGAGAACATCGCGCACGCGCGCATGATAGGCATCGAGCCACGTGATTTCCTCGGTGCTCATCATCGCGGGCTCGACGAGACGGCGGTCGATCGGCGCCAACGTCAATGTCTCAAACGCGTTGAACGGCTTTTCCGGATCGGCGATACCGGTGGCTTCGGCCACCAGGACCAGATTTTCGATGCGGATACCGTAGGCGCCGGTGCGATAATATCCAGGCTCGTTGGATAGGATCATGCCGCGCTTGAGCGGCGCGGCGCCGAGCTTGGAGATGCGCGCCGGTCCCTCGTGCACCGATAGATAGCTGCCGACGCCGTGGCCGGTGCCGTGATCGAAGTCGAGGCCTGAGCGCCAAAGAAACTGTCGCGCGAAGGAATCGAGTTGCGCGCCGGTCGTTCCGTCCGGAAATACCGCGCGCGCGATGGCGATGTGGCCCTTGAGCACGAGCGTAAAGCTCTTGCGAAATTGTTCGGTCGGCGCGCCGACGACGACAGTGCGGGTGATGTCGGTGGTGCCGTCTTCGTATTGGCCGCCGGAATCGATGAGAAAAAGCTCGCCGGGCGCGATGCGGCGGTTGCTCTTGCGCGTCACGCGATAATGCACGATGGCCCCGTCTGAGCCGGCGCCCGAGATGGTGGGGAACGAAACGTCCTTCAGCAGTCCGGTGTCGCGGCGGAAACTCTCCAGCGCCTCGACGGCGTCGATTTCGGTCAGCCGCCCGGCCGGGGCCTCGCGATCGAACCAGGCGAGGAAGCGGGTCACTGCCGCGCCATCGCGTTCCTGCGCCGCGCGCGCGCCGGCGATCTCGACCGGATTCTTCACCGCCTTCATGAGCGCGATCGGGTTGCCGCCGCGGAGGATCTTGCCGCCGTTATCCTCGATCAGCCGCGCGATCGCCTCGGGGCAGGCCGCCGGATCGATCCGCACCGCGCGTTTCTCGCCGCCGAGTGCCGCGAGGTCGCGCTCAAAGTCGGCCGGAGCGCGCACCGCGGCGAATTCTTCGAGCCGGTGCCGGATATCGTTGTTGAGCTTGCGCCCGTCGACGTAGAGGGCGGGCCTGCCTTCTTTGGGCACGGTCGCGAAGGCGAGCACCACCGGCGTGTGCGGAACATCGCTGCCGCGGATGTTGAATAGCCACGAGACCGCGTGCGGGTCGGAGACCACGAGCGTGTCGGCGCCAAGCTTCTGCAGGTCGGCGCGGATGCGCGCGAGTTTTTGCTGCGCATCCTCGCCCGCGTAGCGCAGCTCGTGCAGCACGACCGCGCCGAGCGGTGGCGGTGGCCGGTCCGTCCAGACGGCGTCGATTGGATTGTCGGCAACCGCAACAAGGCTCGCTCCGGCGGCCGCGCAAGCCTTGGCGAGCCGCTCGGCACCGTCCACCGTATGCAGCCAGGGCGAATAGCCGAGTTTCTTGCCGGCCGGCAGGTTGGCTTCGATCCACGCCGGCGGCGGCCGTTCGACCAGATGCTCGACGGTGAAAATCTTGCTGTCGACTTCGTCTGCGACCTGCACCTGATAGCGGCCGTCTACAAAGATCACGGCGCGATCGGCCAGCGCGATCGCCAGGCCCGCGGAGCCGGTGAAGCCGGTAAGCCAAGCGAGCCGCTCTGCGCTGGGTGGTACATATTCGTTCTGGTACTCGTCGGCGCGCGGCACGATGAAGCCGTCGAGGCCGCGCCGCGCCAATTCGGCGCGCAGCGCCGCGACCCGGGGCGCGGTGGCGCCGGATTCGCCGCGGTCATCGAACGATTGGAAATGAGCCTCGAACATGCGGAGCAATGTAAGAGTAAATGGGAGCAAGTTGGAGTCGGCCGTACCGTCATCCTCGAGAGGAAGCCGGAACGCGCCTCATAACCAGCGTCGTCCAACCGTCCAGGTCGATGCGATGCTCGAGCGCCAGCGGGCGATAAGCTGCAAGCGCCGCGTTCGCCTGCGCGGCCAGCAAACCGGAAAGAACGATGCGGCCGCCGGGAGCGATAAGCTTTTTCAGCGGTCCGGCCAGCCGTTGCAGCGGCCCGAGCAGGATGTTGGCGAAGACGAGGTCGAACGGCGCCCGCACGCGAACGCTTTGTGCGGTGACGCCGTCCGCTTTGGCGACATTGACAAGTGAGCCGGCACGATTCAGCCGGGCGTTGGCGCGGGCGACCCGGACCGCTTCCGCATCGACGTCGGTTGCCAGCACGCGCCGCCGCAGCGCCCGGGCCGCCGCAATGGCAAGTACGCCACTGCCGGTGCCGAGATCGAGAATGCGCAATCCATTCCTCCCCCTGAAAGGGGGAGAAGAAGTGGTGCGCAGCTTGCCCATCCTCTTGCAGAGGTCGTCGAGCGCCAGAAGACAGCCACGCGTCGTGCCGTGGTGGCCGGTGCCGAACGCGAGGGCCGCCTCGATCTCGATGCCGATCCGGTTAGGCGGTACGTGGGCGCGGTCGTGGGCGCCGTGAATGAGGAATCGCCCAGCCCGGACGGGCTTGAGGCCTGCGAGGCTCTCTTTCACCCAATCCTTCGTGGTCACGCGCTCGAAGCGCAGCCGCTTTGCGGCCGTGGGACCAGCGGCTGCCGATACCAGCGATTGTACCGTATTTTTGTCGAGCTTTCCGCCAAAATGGACCGTCACCTGCCAGCCTCCGCGGCCGCTATCAACAACGCTCACTGCGGAGTCTGGTGCTTCCAGGTGGTCACTGAGAAAGATGCCGAGCTTGTGCGCGGATTGTTCATCGGTTTCGAGCCTGGCAACCCCCACTGTAGCGGGCTTGGGATGGCTAGGATGCATTGATCTCTTGCGTATTTCCGGATTTGTTCACGCAATTTTCCTTGCCTGGGAACAATCCACTGGCCTTTGGGGTTTTTGTCTGGGTGCCCACTGCCGATCGCAGACGTTATCCTACGGCTAATCCCCAATTAATCCCCAAGCTTCCAACAGCTTTTCAACAGAGTTTTCCACAGCCCGGCTGGATACTACACGTCACCCAAATGCCAGGTACCAGGTAACGACATAGCTCACCGTGCTACAATTCGCAGTTGAGGCGACGATTGAAATCCTGGAGAACATGATGACCGTAAAGTGCACGCGCCGAACGTTCGCCTTCAGCGGCTTGGTGGCGCTGCTCGCTCTTGTTCTTGGCTCCCTCGGGACGTGGGCGCAGACGCCCGATTATTCCCTGCTTCTTGCGGCGCCGGACCGGAGCAGTGCCGACCGCCAGGCGGACAAACGGCGCGATCCCTTGCCCTTTCTGGCTTTTGCCGGGGTTCGGCCGGGGATGAAGGTGCTCGATATGGGCGCTGGCGGCGGCTACAGCACCGAATTGATGGCGCGCGCAGTGGCGCCCGACGGCATCGTCTACGGGCAGAACCCGCCCGATCTCGGCGAAAAGGCAAAGGCGGCCTTCGAGGCACGCCTGAAAACTCCGGCCATGAAGGACGCCGTGGCCGACATCCGTCCGTTCGACGATCCGATTCCGCCGGGCGTGCACGATCTCGATCTGATCACGTTCCTCTTCTACTACCACGACACGACGTACATGAGCGTTGATCGCGCCCAAATGGACAGCAAGATGTTCGCCGCCCTCAAGCCCGGCGGATTTTTGGTCATCGCCGATCACTCCGCGTTGCCGGGGCAGGGGACTTCCGTCGGCCACACGCTTCACCGGATCGAGGAGAGCGTGCTGCGCCAAGAACTCGAAGGGGTCGGCTTCCAGGTTGTTGCGGAAGGCAATTTCTGGCGTAACCCAAACGATACCCACGACTTCCCGACCTTTAAGCCGGACATGCCGGTGGACAATTTTGTGCTCAAGTTCGAGAAACCCTGAGCCGAAGCGAGTTCGGGATGCCTCCCGAATTGATGCCGTACCCCGTTCCTGTAAGATACAGGAACAGCCGGAACATTTTGGGGTCGCATCATGGAAGTCATCGTCTTCGCGTCGCGTAAGGGCGGTTCGGGCAAAAGCACCTTGACCGCCCATATCGCCGCGCATGTGCACAAGCCGTCGCGGCCATGCCTGCTGATCGATACCGACCCCCAAGGCTCGCTCGCCCTCTGGCACAAATTGCGCGCGGCCGCCGGCGAAGCCGACGATTTGCCGATCAAGTCCGCGCAACGCCACATCGCCGACGTGGTCGAGCAGGCCAAAGCCGACGGCGTCGAGTGGGTCTTCATCGACACGGCACCGAACATGTCGGCAAGCGTCACCGACGCCATCGGCAGCGCGACCCTGGTGGTCATTCCGTGCCGGCCCGGCGTGTTCGATCTCGACGCCGTCAAGCAGACCATAGAGTGCGCCCGCGAGGCGCGCCGGCCGTATGCGGTGGTGATCAATGCCGCCCCGCCGAAGCGGCAGGACGTGGAATCGCCCACGGTCACCCACGCCCGCGAAATCCTGGGCGCGCTGCAGATTCCCGTATGGGGCGGCCAGATTACCCAGCGGGCGAATTTTTCCGCGGCGCTGGCCGAAGGCGAGGGCGCCAAGGAGTACGATTCCAGCTCCACGGCGGCAGCCGAAATCGCGCGGCTGTGGGTCGCTATCGAGAAGTCGGTGAAGGCGATCCACGGCGCCCGCGAAGGCGGCATGCACCGCGTCGCGGCGTAAACGTCGGCGAAACGGGACCGCTCAGTACGGTGGATATTGCCGGCCGTATTGCTGCTGCTGGTAATAAGGCTGCTGCTGTTGCTGCTGGTAATACGGTTGCCGGCTGTAGGAGGGCGGGGGCTGCGGCGGGAAGAAGCCGCTATTGCTGCCGTATTGATTATAGCCGGGCTGGCTGTAAGCCGGCTGCTGCTGGCCGTAGCCGGGCGCCGACGCGGAGTAGACGGTTTCCTGATTCGGATTGCGCCGCGCGATTTCCTGGCCGTTGCCGCCCGGGGTGCGGCCGCCCACGATAACGCTCGTGTTGGCCATGCCCTCGGTCTTCACCAGGTCAAACAGCACGGTGGCATTGGGAGGCGCCAGCCGCACACAGCCATGGGAGACCGGGAGCCCGAGGTGTTTGACGTCGAAGAAGCCGTGGACGGCGTGCCCGTGCAGGTCGAAGAAAATCGTATGCGGCATCGGCGCGTTGTCCCATTCCTGGGAGAAATGATCGGCGTCCATGCGATTGGGCTTGAACGTCCCGCTCGGCGTCTCGTAGCCCGGCCGCCCGGTGGAAACCGGCCAGTTGTAGCGCTCGGCGCCGTCGACCGAGACCGTCATGGTCTGCGAGCTCTTGTCGATGGCGATCACCACGTTGGCGAGCGACGGCGTAGCCAACGGCAGCGCGAACGCCACGGCCAGAAGCGAAGCGGAAAGGATCGTTTGAAAACGCATGGCTGATCACCTGATGGGGAGAATCGACGAACATCTGAACAGATGGGGAGGCCCCCGTCCACTAACAATAAGAAGCTTCTCGAGCCCAATTGGTTCAAACAAACGTTTTGATTTCCCGACCCGGTATAATGATGAATGAAATGCGGCGGCACTGTAGAGAAGCGCCGCCTCGGCGTTCACAAATACGTGGTTGTCACACGGTTCCTGTGGCGCTTCGCAGTTTCCCTCATCCTTGTAAGTCACGAATCACGGCATCGGCTAAGATGGCTGATGCGGTGGCGGACGGGAGACCGCCTCATCCAAGGGCTTTGAAGCCCGTACCTCAGCGTGGCTCCCCGTCCGTCGTTCCAT
>JBAUYV010000465.1:0-34023 GCA_049584975.1 Xanthobacteraceae bacterium
GGTCGGCAGCGTCCTCCCTGAAATCTCCACCATGGCCGGCAGCGTCGAGGAGGCGGGCCGCGGCGTGCTGTCGACCGTGGAAGACCTGCTCGGACGCTCGCAATGGCTGGCGCAGGCGGTCTCGCGCTATTTCTCCGATCTCGAGTCCGGCTCGATCAAGATTGGAATATTGCACTCGCTGTCCGGCACCATGACGGCGAGCGAGCGGCCGCTGCAGGAACTGCTGGTCATGCTCATCGAGCAGCAGAACGCACGCGGCGGACTGTTAGGCAGGCCGCTCGAGCCGGTCATCGTCAATCCGCGCTCCGATCCCAAGGCGTACGCCGAGCTGGCGCAGAAGCTGATTGGCGAGCACAAGGTTGCGGCGATCTTCGGCTGCTGGAGCTCGGCGTCGCGCAAGGAAGTGCTGCCGATCGTCGAGCGCAACAACGCGCTTCTGTTCTATCCAAGCCAATACGAAGGTCAGGAAACGTCGCGCAACGTCTTCTATACCGGCGCGACGCCGCCGCAGCAGGCTATTCCGGCCATCAACTTCCTGATCGCGCAGGGCATCCGCCGGTTTTTCCTGGTGGGAACGGATTACATCTATCCGCGCACCACCAACGCCGTCCTGCGCGGTTATCTGGCCAGCGAGAAAATCTCGGATGTCGCGGAGTGCTACACGCCGCTCGGCTTCAAGGATTGGCGCAAGATCGTCGAAGACATTCGCCGCTTCGCCAAAGGCAGCCGCACCGCCATCGTCGCGACAGTGAGCGGCGACGCCAACGTGCATTTCTTCCGCGAGTTGGCGCGGCAGAATGTGACGGCCGATGTCATCCCCGTCATGTCGCTCTCGATCAACGAGGCGGAGCTGCCGGCGCTGATGCGCTCGAAAGTCTCCGGAAATTTTGTCGCTTGGAATTATCTGCACGCCTGCGACCGCAAAGAGAACCGCGCATTCGTCGCCGAGTGGCGCCGCTTCACCGGGAAGCCCGATGCGGTGACGAACGATCCCATGGAGGCGACCTGGATCGGCTTTCATCTCTGGGTCGCCGGCGTCGAAGCCGCCGGCACCACCGATGTCGATAAGGTGCGCATGGCGCTTGGCGGCAGGCGGATAGCGGCGCCGAGCGGCTTTACCGTGCAGATGGACGGTAAGACCCACCATCTGTTCAAGCCAGTGATGATCGGCCGCATCACCGATGACGGTCGTATCTTGCCTGTCTCCGTCACCGAGGGTCTGGTGCCGCCGAGTCCGTGGAGTCCTTGGCTCAGTAGCGAGGCTCCCGCCGCACCCGGCCAGGCGCGCGGCGCGGTCCCGCTGCCGTCGTCGCCGCGCAAAGTGGCCGGGCGATAGGCGGCGACGGAAGTGGCGCGGCGTTTGCGGCATCCCGTGCGGCGCGACGAATTTACCCCCGCTACGGTCTCGACAAGCACCCTGGAACGCTTCTAGAAGTAGCCTGTAAGAAGCCCAATCGCCCCGCCGGGACGCGTTCTCAAATGGTTCATCGGACCAACTACCCCGTGAATTATCGCGCCTTTTTTTCCGACGCCCTTGACCGGCTGCATTCGGAGCGGCGCTACCGCGTTTTTGCCGATCTGGAGCGCATCGCCGGCCGCTTCCCGCACGCGGTATGGCATTCGCCGGAGGGGCCGAAGAACGTCGTGATCTGGTGCTCGAACGACTACCTGGGCATGGGTCAGCATCCCAAGGTCATCGGCGCCATGGTGGAGACCGCGACCCGCATGGGCGCCGGCGCCGGCGGCACCCGCAACATCGCCGGCAACAATCACCCGCTGGTCGAGCTTGAGCGCGAACTCGCTGACCTGCATCGCAAGGAAGCGGCCCTGGTGTTCACTTCCGGCTACGTCTCCAACGAGACCGGAATTTCGACGCTGGCGCGGCTGATGCCGAACTGCCTCATCCTGTCGGACGCGTGGAACCATAATTCGATGATCGAGGGCGTGCGCCAAGCGCACACCGAAAAGCAGATCTTCCGCCACAACGACATGGCGCATCTGGAAGAATTGCTCGCCGCGGCCGATGCGGCGCGGCCGAAGCTCATCGTGTTCGAGAGCCTCTATTCCATGGACGGCGATGTCGCGCACGTGAATCAAATCTGCGACCTCGCCGAGCGTTACGGCGCCATGATCTACGTGGACGAGGTTCACGCCGTCGGCATGTACGGCCCGCGCGGCGGCGGCATCGCCGAGCGCGACGGCGCCGCGGGCCGCATTGACGTGATCGAAGGTACGCTCGCCAAGGCATTCGGCTGCCTCGGCGGCTACATCGCCGGCTCGACGGCGCTGATCGACGCGGTGCGCTCTTATGCGCCGGGCTTCATCTTCACCACGGCGTTGCCGCCGTCGGTCTGCGCCGCGGCGACTGCGGCCATCCGCCATCTGAAGACGTCGAACTGGGAGCGCGAGCGCCATCAGGAGCGAGCCGCGCGCACCAAGGCGGTGCTGTCCGCTGCGCGGCTGCCGGTGATGATGAGCCCGACCCATATCGTTCCGGTCTTCGTCGGCAACCCGGAACGCTGCAAGGAGGCGAGCGATGTGTTGCTCGCCGAGCATGGCATCTACATCCAGCCGATCAATTACCCGACGGTGCCCAAGGGTACCGAGCGCCTGCGCATCACGCCGAGCCCGTACCACGACGATGCGCTGATCGACGCGCTCGCCGAAGCGCTGGTCGACGTCTGGCAGCGGCTCCATCTGCCGCTCAAAGCGAGCGCCCTGGCGGCGGAGTGAGTTCTTTTCCGTCGCGCGCCAAGCAGCCTGCGATCAAAGCGGTAAGCGCAGCGCGGGAGCGGCGGTACTCTCGATCATTACATTGACGCATGCCGGCTTGCCGCTGGCGAGAGCGCGCTCGATGGCGGCAGGCAGGTCGCCGGCGCGCTCGACATATTCGCCGTGCCCGCCGAGCGCCGTCACCACTTGGTCGTAGCGCACGGGAAGAAGTTCGCAGCCGTGCATCCTGTTGGCGCCGTACTCGCGGCGCTGGATTTCGCTTTCCGCATTCCAGCGTGCGTCATTGCCGAGGATAGCGACGAACGGCAGGGCGCGGCGGACGGCCGTTTCAAATTCGCTGATGTGGAATCCGATCGTGCCATCGCCCAGCACCGCGAACACCGGCGCCTTGGCGTCGATCAGACGCGCCGCAAGCGCGAACGAGAGCGAGCTGCCAATCGCGCCGGCGACGCCGTTGATCAGCCGACGCCGCACCGGAAGCATGGCTTGTCCCCACTGAGCGTACTCGCCGCCGTCGCAGATGAGGATGGCCTCCGGGTCACGCTCGACGAATGGACGCAAGGCCCGAAAGACTTCCGCCGGATGCAGCCGCGCGGCGGTCTTCGACACGACCTCACGCCACGATGCAGGCCGTGCGTCGAGAGCCTCGCGGGCTTCGGTGAGCCACGCTGCATCCCGCAAGCCTACCTGCCTGGCATCCGCCGCAAGCTTTTCGGCGGTGAGCGCCGGATCGGCAACGCAGGCGAGGAGCAACGCATCGCCTTTCTCGCGCTTGGCTCGCGCCGCCAGTTCCACTTCCGGATCGATCGCGATGAGGTGAACGGACGGATCGAAGCTCGGAGCGCTCGTCCATTTGAGGGTAAAGTCCAGCGCTTTGCCCATAAGCACCACAAGGTCGACCTGCTTCGCCAAGTCGGGCAAGGCCCCAAGCGTCGCATCCGACAGCCCGCGCGGGCTCCCCAAAATGACCGCCGGCACGCCGGTTGCGGCTTCCATATCGGCCAGCAAATCGCGCCCAGCTGCGTTCGACATTTGCGGACCGGCGAAGATGATCGGACGTTTGGCGCCAGCAAGCAGCGAAAGGATTTTGGCGCAGTCGGCGTCGCCGAGCGTCTGGCGCCTTGCCGCGCCGATTGTCGGCCATGTCACCGTGTTTTCGTCCAGGCGCGCATCGAGCAAGTCCGACGGCAAGCTCACGTGAACAGGCCCGCGCCGCCCGGAGAGGGCGATACGGAAAGCTTCGCCGATGTCCCGGCCAAGCGATGCGGCGTCGCCCACTGTCCATGACGCTTTCGTCACCGGCTTGGCCATGTCGGACTGGCCTAATTCCTGAAATCCGCCGCGTCCCAGCTCCCAAGTCGCGGCGTGTCCCGACAAGAGAACCATCGGCGATTCCGCCGCCAGCGCCGTGTACAAAGCGCCGACCGCATTGGCGTGGCCTGGCCCGCCAGTAACCAGGGCGACACCGACTTCCCCGGTCAGGCGGCCATGGGCATCGGCCATGTGTACGGCGGCGGCCTCATGCCGGACGTGCACGAGGTCGATACCGGCGTCGAGGGCAGCGTCAAAGATCGACATGATGTGGTTGCCGGACAGCGTGAACACGCGCCGGCAGCCAAGGCGGTAAAGCGAGCGGGCAACAACGTCGGCGCCGCGCAAGGTGTTGCTCATCGTCGGTCTGACTTGCGCGGTCCGCGCGCCGCGCGGCCTGGAAGGCTTCAGCCCCACACTTCGTTGGCGATCTCCACGACCATGCGCAACTTCGCCCATTGCTCATCCTCGGCGAGAACGTTACCTTCCTCGGTCGAAGCGAAGCCGCATTGCGGCGACAGGCAAAGTTGATCGAGGGCGGCGTATTTGGTCGCCTCGTCAATCCGGCGTTTGACGTCGTCCTTCTTTTCCAGCCTGCCGGATTTGGTGGTGATGAGCCCGAGTACGACGATCTTGTTACCTTTGGGCAGGAAGCGCAGCGGCTCGAATCCGCCTGCGCGGGCGCTGTCGTATTCGAGGAAATAACCGTCGTAGTTCAATTTTCCGAGCATGATTTCGGCGACCGGCTCGTAGCCGCCCTCGGAAATCCAGGTCGAGCGGAAATTGCCGCGGCATATGTGTGTGGTGATCACCATGTCGGCCGGCTTGCCCTCGAGCGCGCTGTTGACGACGCGGGCGTAATCCTGCTGCAGGCGATCGGCGTTCAATCCGCGGTCGCGCGCCTTTTTTAGCTCCGCCTGCGAGCACAGATACGCCCATGCGGTGTCGTCGAATTGCAGATACCGGCAACCGGCATCATAAAACCCGCGGATCGCCTGCTGGTAGGTTTTTGCCAGATCGTCGAAGATGGCATCGCGGTCGGCGTAGAATTTGCTATCGACGGAATTCGGCTCCAGGCGGAAATGCAGCGTCGCCGGGCTTGGTATGCACATCTTCGGCATGACGTGCGTGTGCGCTTTGAGAAACTTGAAGTGTTCCAGCATCGGATGATTGGCGGAGAAGCCGAGCTTGCCCGTGACGCGGATGCTCTCCATCCGGCTCTGAACGCCGTGGAACTGGATGCCGTGGTCGAGCGTGTACCGCTCCATGCCGTCGAGCATGCCGTAGAAATCGAAGTGCCACCACGAGCGGCGGAATTCGCCGTCGGTCGCGACCTTCAGTCCGACCTCCTCCTGTTTTTTAATGATTTTCTCGATCTCGGTGTCCTCGACCTCCTTGAGCTGCGCGGCGCTGATGTCGCCCTTCTCCCGTTTCGCCCGCGCTTCTTTCAACGGCGCGGTGCGCAAAATGCTGCCGACCACGTCGGCGCGAAACGGCGGCTTGGTTCTGGTCATCGGCGTTCTCTCCCGAAATTTGTTGAACCGGTAACAAGCCGGGTCCGTGCGCGCCGTCAACAGGTAATCTGCCGCTGTGCGTGAGACGCGATGGGCCATGGCCCAATCGGCGTCATGTCATCATCCGCGACGGCGGATGATCCAGTAGCCGGTAAGCTTGAGGTTTAAGATGTGCGCCGTGGTTACTGGATGCTCCGCTTTCGCGGAGCATGACAGCTACTCGACCTCGATGGTCACCTTCCCGTCCACCACCAGCGCCGGATAGGTCTTGATGGGCACCATGCAGGGCGGCGACACCACCTCACCGGTGCGGATGTTGAACTGTCCGTTGTGAAAATTGCACTCGATGACGTCGTCCTCCAGGTAGCCCTCCGATAGCGAGCCGGGCCCGTGGGTGCACAGGTCGTCGGTGACGAAGAATTCGCCGCCGACGTTGAACACCGCGAGAGTCAGACCTTCGGTCTCGACCCTGAGCGCCGCTCCCGGCGCGACTTCGTCGGTGGAGCACAACTCGATGCGTTTGGTTGCGGACATGGGAAGGACTAGGTGAGGGCTTAAGCGAGGACGAGGGTTGCGAGGGCGGCAGTTTCCCGTTTGGGCGAGCGCCGTTATACCGAACGCCGCCCATAATGAAATATAGTCTCGGACCCGCTATATCTAGAAAAGCCCGAAGGAGAGCGGTCATGCAAAGTGAATCGGCGCGGATGAGTTCGGCGGCGGAGGCCAAGTTCCGCATCAATCGGCCTAACTCGCAGCCGCGCGCCGTCAAAGTGATCGCCCTGGACGCGCCGAGCGAGCATGTGGTCAAGGAGCTGGCTGGCTCCAAGTGGCAGCGCGCCTCCTTTCTTACGGCGTCTTCGTTCTCCGGCGCGCCGCGGCAAGGCGAACGCTTCTCCATGGGCGGTTGGCTCAACGACCTCGCCGGCCGCACCAAGGATCTGGTCGATGAGGTCAACACGGCCGATCTGGTCGTGATGGTGGCGACCGCCGGCGAAAGCGCTGCGGCCGCCGCGATCATAGGCGAGGCCTGTAGCGTCAAGCACGTGATGACCACGGCGCTCATCCTGGGCGGCGCTTCGACCAGCGACGAGACGCTGTCGAAAATGCTGGCGCAACTGCGCCCGCACGTGATGATGCTCGTGATTTCGAGCGCCGACGAATACATCAAGGACATGCTCACGGCGTTGCGCGCCTGAGTGCGTGCGGCATGGCCGAAGGGCAATCGGGCAAAAGAATAGTCGTGGTCGGCGGCGGCCCGGCCGGCGTGTTAGCCGCCATCGAAGCCAAGCGCGCCGATCCTGCCGCCCACGTCCTCCTGCTCACCGACGAGGCTTGCGAGCCGTACGAGAAGCCGCCGCTGTCGAAGTCGGTGCTCACCGGCAAAGCCTTGCCCGAGCATGCGCTGATCGCCGGCGCAGGTGGGGTGGGAGCACAGAACGTTGTGCTGGAGCGCACGGCGGTGGTCGCCGCGATTGATCGCGCGGCGCGTGAAGTCGCGGCGGCGGATGGACGCCGCTACCCCTACGACGCGCTCGTGCTGGCCACCGGATCGCTGGTGCGCGAGCTGCCGCAATTGCCGCTCGGCATGGCCCGCGTGCATTACCTGCGCACCGAGGCCGATGCGCGGGCGCTGGCGGCGGCGTTAGGGCAAGCAAAGAACCTGGTGGTAGTCGGCGGCGGATTGATCGGCCTCGAGGCCGCGGCCTCCGCGACGGAGCTTGGGGTGCGGACCACGGTGCTGGAGGTGGCGCCGCGTATTTTGGCGCGCGTCTGTGACGAGGAAACCGCCGCCTTCATCACCAATGAGCATCGGCGGCATGGCATCGATCTGCGCTCCGGCGCCACGATCGTGCGCGTCAACAGCAGCAGCGACGCCGTCGGCCTTATGATCGAAGGCGGCGCGAACTTCATGGCCGATCTGATCGTGGTCGGTACGGGTGTGAAGCCCAACGACTCGCTCGCGGCTGCAGCCGGACTGGCGACTGACAACGGCATTATCGTCGATGAGCACTGCCGCACCTCCGACCCGGCGATTTTCGCCGCCGGCGATGCGGTGCGCTTTCCCGCGCCGCACGGCCTGGTGCGCCTGGAGAACTGGCGGCATGCGCTTGATCAGGGCGCGGTGGCGGGGCACAACGCCGTGGGCGCGAGTGAGACATATCGCACCGTGCCGTCGTTCTGGTCGGAGCAATATGATCTGTACATCCAGGGCGTGGGCTGGCCAGCAGCGCAACCGGACGTGCGCATCCGCCGCCCGTTGTCGGGCAAAAGCCTGCTCGCCTTCGAAGTCGTCGACGGCGTCCTTGTTTACGCCGTGGGCATTAACGCGCAACGCGATCTCGCTGCCGCACGCCGCCTGATCGAGCGCCGCATCAAGGTCGATGCCGCCACGCTCGCTGATCCAAACCGCCCGTTGGCATCATTGTTGAAGGCGAGCGCGTGATTCACCGCTCGTCATGCCCGGGCTTGACCCGGGCATCCATAGGGCCTCAACGTTTGCATGGATTGCCGGATCAAGTCCGGCAATGACGATTTGCAACGGAGCCTCGATGAAATTTACCGGCGAACTGACGGTGAAAGCGCCGCGCGCCGAGGTGTATGCGGCGGTGCGTGACGCGCGCTTTTTTGCCTCCTGCGTCGACGGCGTTCAGGACCTGCAAGAGATTGCGCCGGATACTTATTCTGCCGTGTTCGCCACCAAAGTCGCGTACATGAGTTTTAAGTTCAAGGTCACGGTGCAGGTGGTGCGCGCCGAAGAGCCGCGCGAGATCGAGGCCAAGGTCGAAGGCACGCCGCTCGGCATCGTCGGCCGGCTCGCCGCAACGTCGCTGACAACGCTCACCGAAGTCGGTGATGAGACCAAGATCAATTACGAAGTCGAGGCCGCCTTGGCGGGCAAGCTCGGCAGTCTCGGGCAGCCGGTGCTGCGCACGAAGGCCAAAGAAATGGAACGCCAATTCGCCGCGCGCCTCGCCGCCGCGTTCGCGACGCAGGCATGACTCCTACCGCTCATTCCCGCGGCAGCGGGAATCCAGCGCTGGGTCCCCGCTTTCGCGGGGAGGAGCGGCATTCTATTTTCTGCGCATGAATGTGGACTCAACCAACGTAGAGACCGACGTGCTGGTCATTGGCTCCGGCGCCGCGGGCATGTATGCGGCGATCGAGGCGGCGCGCAGCGGCGCTAAAGTACTCCTCGCCGACCGAAGCTTGATCGGACGCGGCGGCGCCACCGTGATGGCCCAGATGACCGTTGCGGCAGCGCTCGGCGAAGAGGTGCCCGACGACCCCAGCCACCATTTTGACGACACCATCGCGGCCGGCCGCGGTCTGTGCGACGAAAAGCTGTCGCAGCTTCTGTGCGAGGACGCACCCGAATGCATTCGCCAGCTGGACAAATGGGGCGTCGGCTGGGCGCGGAAGAATGGCCGCATCACCGCGACCACCGCCCCGGGCCATGACCGGCCGCGCTGCGTCTACGTCGATTTCATCAATACCGGTCCGGCGGTGTCCAAGACGCTGCGGACCGTCATGGCGCGCGACGGAGAGAGCATCCGCAAGGCCGGTGATCTCTGTATCGTCGATCTGATCACGAACGGGGGCGAAGCCGCGGGCGCTGTCGCTTGGCATTTGTCGTCCGGAGCGCCGGTGACCATCGCCGCCAAGGCGACGGTACTGGCGACCGGTGGGTTGACGCGTTTGTTTCGCCGCAACAGCGCCTCGGTCAACATGGGCGGCGACGGCTATGCGCTGGCGCTACGCGCCGGCGCGTCGCTGATCGACATGGAATTCGTGCAGTTCTTCCCGATCGGACACTTGGCGCCGCGGCTCGTGGGCATGGACCCGATCATGTGGGATCCGTTCCGCTACAAGCTCGGCGGCCGCCTGCTCAACGGCCGCATGGAGGAGTTCACCTCGGCCTATGGCTCCGATGAGGACGGCAAATACGTACTCACGCGCGATCTCGCGACCTGCGCAATCTTGAAGGAAGTCGAGACCGGACGGGGCTCGCCGCACGGCGGCGCATATCTGAGTTTCCAGCATTGCACGCCTGTGGCGTTGCGCGAGGCGTTCGGCCCGGTGATCGACCGGCTGGCCGCGAACCACATCGATCTCACCCGCACGCCGGTCGAGGTCGCGCCGATCGCCCATTATCACATGGGCGGCGTCAAGGCTGACGCCGCCATGGCGACCGATGTGCCGGGACTGTTTGTGGCCGGCGAAGTGGTTGGCGGCGCCAACGGCGCGAACCGGCTCTCGGGTAATGCACTTACTGAAGCGTTTGTGTTCGGCCGCCGCGCCGGCAAAAGCGCCGCTGCACGCGCGGCGAAAATCTCGCGGCAAGATATTCGCGCGCAAGACGCGGCCGCGGCGCTTGACCTTGTGCGCGCCAATGCCGGCGGTGCGGGCCGCGCCAGAAACAGCAACACCGCCGAGACGGTCGCATCTCTGCAGGCCATCATGGCCGATAATGTTGGGCCGCTCCGCACCGGAGCAAAACTCAAACGCGCGCTGGACGACATCGCGGCGCTCGCCGGCGTCATTGGCGAGCAACCCTTCGGACGCGGCGGCGCCTTCGACAGCGAACGGCTCGATTGGTTTGACCTGCGCAATATGATCGTGGTCGCGGACGCCATCGCGCAAGCAGCGCAGAACAGGAGCGAAAGTCGCGGCGCCCATCAGCGCGAGGATTTTCCCGATACGCTGCCGCATTGGCAGGTGCATCAGCACCTGCAGCTTGCCGGCGGTAAAATGAAAATATCCGGCGTGCCCGGGGAAGCGTTGGTGTCGTGAGTCAAGTCGCCACGCTCAAAATCCGCCGCGGCGGCGCACGCGAGGGCGAGCGTTGGGAAAGCTTCGAGGTCCCGTTTGAACCGGGACAATCGGTGCTCGACGGCCTGCGCTGGCTGCGCATCCATAGGGACCCGTCGCTGGCCGTCCGCTTTTCCTGCATCAACGCCAACGCCTGCAAGGAATGCATGATTCAGCTCGATGGCGAGACGATCTATGCCTGCACTGCACGCCTCGAACCGCGGGAAATGACGCTGACGCCGCTGCCCAATAAGCAACTCATCCGCGATCTGGTCACCGAGATCGCTCCGCCCACAGAGCGTTTCAGGGCCGGATAGCCGATCGGGCCACACCTTCCCGCAAGATGGTACGCCGGTGTCCCTCGGGACGCCGATCTCCGCGCGAAAGCTACGGAATTCGGCAATTTGGCGGCCTCCCAGCGGCCGTGCCCCTGCCTTGTATGGTTACTGTTTGGTTGACGTTTCACCCAAAAGTCGCCTTAATGCTTGAGCAGGTTGGCGGTCGGCCCGCTGATCTGGCGATCGGGGGAGGGGCCTTATTCACTTTCTGTTCGGATGCGCTGTTTGCCCGGCGCCGTCCGAATTTGTGTGGGGTTTAGTGGGGTAGAGTCGGGCGGGGGCCGAATGACGTGTATCGGGTGGCGTAGCGAGTACGAGCCATACGCTCCGAGGCGTTTGTCGCGGAACGTGTTGCCGAAAAATGCCTTTGTTGGCGTAGCTGTTACGTGCGTTGCGTTCGCGTGCGCGTGGTTGCTTTGCACGTTCCTGCCCTGGGTTGGCGGCGACAAAGCCGAGGCCATGCAAGAAGCTCCGGCGGCACGGTCCGATCCGGCGGCTTCACACTTCGACTCTCGCTTCTATCTGGGATCTCCTTCCGCATCGCTTTCAACGAGCGTCGCGCCCCAATGGTACAATCCGAAGTCCTTGGCGGCGCTGCCTTCACCGGTCCCGATCACGCAGGATAGACCGGCCCCGGAGCAAGGCCGCGAACTGGCGCTGCATACGCCTGCGCCGCATTCCGCCGACCTTCAGTCCCGGCGACAGGGTAAGCCGTCTCGCGACGATAGCGGGCAACAGACCCAAGTCGTTGCGAGCGCGCCGGCCGAGCCATCCATCTTCGAGAGAATTTTTGGAAGGCGCTCGCCTTCCATATTCGAGAAGCTGTACGGGCCGCCGCCCGCTCGGGTTGCGCTTGCTTACGCGGCGCCTGAGGCCGGCGCCGTGGATGGTGGCCAATCCATCACGCCGGCGGGGCGCTACGACCGGCAGACGGCAGTGTACGATATCACCGCCCGCGTGGTGTATCTGCCGGATGGAACGACGTTGGAGGCGCACTCCGGTTACGGCGACAGACTTGACGATCCGTATTCCGCCAGCGTGCGAAGCCGCGGCGTCACCCCGCCCAATGTCTACGATCTGCAAATGCGCGAGGCGCCCTTCCATGGCGTGCGCGCACTGCGGCTGATCCCAGAGGATCAGGCAAAGGTCTTCGGGCGGAGCGGGCTCCTTGCTCATACCTTCATGCTCGGCCCGAACGGCGATTCGAATGGCTGCGTGTCCTTCAGGGACTATGAGGCATTCCTGCACGCCTACACGAATCATGAGATCACCAAACTGGCGGTCGTGACGAGCGTGGACTGAAGTCTCCGCGCCATTCCTCGCGCGGTTGATTATCACTCAAGAGCTCACCGCCGCGCGGCAGGCCGTTGAATTGCGAAATGCACTACGCTTGAAACGCGAAGCTGCCACGGTGAAGGGGTCCCAATGCCGATCGAGTCCAAATATCTGTTCGTTGTCAGCATGGATGTGGACCCCGACAAGGAGGCACTGTTCAACGAGGTCTACGACATCGAGCACGTACCGACTCTCCTCAAGGTGCCGGGCGTGCACGCGGTGACGCGTGCGGAGGGTGAGCCGTTTGCCGTGAGCATCGGCGGCGAAGAACGGCGCGTTGCGCATGACGGCCCGCGTTATAGCGCGCTCTACGAGATCGACGGTCCGCATGTTCTGGTGAGCCGCGAATGGGCGAAGGCCGTCGAAGAAGGACGTTGGCCCACTCACGTGAGGCCCTTCACACGTAACCGGCGGCATGCGCTTTACAAGCTGCGATAAATCCACCGGAGGTGGCTTCCCGCCGGCCAATTGAGGCTTCTTCGGCGCTATTTCTTCGTCAGCGCATCGCGCTGCTTGGTGAGCCGGTCAAGCTCTTCGGTTTGTTGCGCGATTCGGTCGGCGTTGCGATCTTCGTCCTCGGCGCCCGAGAAGGCGGCGGCTTGCTCGACCAACTGCCGGATATTCTCACGAACGATCCGGATGCGCTCATCAAGCTCGGCGCCGGAAAGCGAACTGTTGCTCATTGTGTTTTTCCCGGTTGGCTTTCGGTCCGTCAGGCGGTCCGCAGCCAAAATCCTAGAATTGTGCCCAAGGTGCCGAAAGCCCAATGCCGCTCCGCGGGCCCATAACGCTTAGAGACGATAACATACAAGCATGCGCCGACAAAAATAACGGTCATGGCTCCCTGGACGATGAGCGTCGGGGTCCAGAAAGAGGCTCCGGGCCACAGGTCGTAGAGCTCGTGGGGATCGTGATGCGATTCACGCCAAATTCTGAGCGCCTCTTCGCCGAACAGGGTCGCAAGCGCGGCAAAAAATAAAATCGCGGGGAGGACTTTTCTCATGTCTCAATGTTCCTTCGATCTTTAGCCTTTTGCGTTCCGCCGCAGTCGGCCTCGTTTCGATGCTCCGTTCCGGGCTCCCACATTTGCGCTACAACTGGTGTTGGGTACGGACTTCAGTGATCACCCAAAGGTACGAGCCAATTCTATTTCCGATTTGTTGAAATCCATCGCCATTTCCGGAATGCGCTTGGACGACTCGCGATTAGTCCACAGGATTTGAGCGCTGCGCCGCGAAATCATCAACACACGATCATACCGTCGCCCCATTTCTTGCCGACGCTCGACTCAACTCCGCACGTTACCGCGTATCGTGTTCAAACGCCTGCAACTTTCAGACGCGGCGACAGTGGAGCGGGTGAGTACTTGGTCAGTACTTGGGGCCTCCGACGCAAGCAAGTTGCGCAACCGCGTGGGTCCCAGTTCGGGGGTAATATGGGGGTAAGTTTGCTGCGGCTGCGCCGGCCGCTTCAACCGGCGTGTGTATCGGTCACTGCTTCACTGGCTGCTATCCGTCTCATGCAATTCGGCTCGCCTTGGCGCAGCAGCGCAGCGCCATTTCCGGACAGCGCTCACCGCGACGGACAGATCGCGCGTCCACGCTCAGGCGCGACCGCGATTGAAGGCGGTGGCGATCAATTTCCCAGACAGACGGCGCACGCGTCATCGGCGAGCCCGGATTTGTTGGAGAGCGCCCAAATCTGTGGAGGGGAGCCGGCATGGCTTTGATCGAAAGCTTCGTGGAGACGGGAGACAATCCTCTCGCCGTGGTCGAGAGCATGGCGCTCCGTAACGACTGGTCGTTCGAGCGCAGCGTGGAAGACGAGATCGCAATCGCGGTCGCCGGGAGATGCGCCAACTATCAGATCTCGTTCACCTGGATGGACGCCATTAGGGTGTTGCATCTCGCCTGTGCATTCGAGGTGAAAATCCCGGAGTCGCGGTTGCGGGAAATACAGCAGCTGATCGCCACGATAAACGAGCAAATGTGGATCGGACATTTCGAGGTCTGGAGTCAGAACGGCACGGTGATGTTTCGCCACTCGCTGCTTCTGGATGGTGGCGTATCCACCTCGGATCGGCAGTGCGAGGCGGTGCTGGGCAGGGCGCTCGACGCCTGCGAGCAATACTATCCTGCATTCCAGTTCGTGATTTGGGCGGGCAAATCCGCGCGCGAGGCGATGGATGCCGTCATGTTCGTGACCTCGGGCGAGGCGTGACCGGGCCGCGTTCGGCTACGGCTCTCGCCGCCCGCCTCCGTTCTTGGCTGCGTGCGCGTCAGGCGTGACCGATAAATCCCGAGTATAGCGGAGACGTCTATTTAGGCTGCAAAGGCCTCTTTGCACAAGAAGCGACAGGCGGCTTTGAGTCGCATCAGATTAACTATTCACAAGCTCCTAAGGCAGAGGATTTTGGCTTGTTTGGTTGGTGGGCATGCAGAATCTAAACGTCAGAGAAAGGTCTGATTAACAATATTGAATTAGGCATCTTCCCATATGTCGATCCGTTCCAAGTTATTTCTTGCCTTTAGTATCGTCCTCACCCTCGCAGTCGCTATCGCGTTCTACGCGATCCAGGCGATCTCGCGCGCGGAAGGGCTTGTCGTGCAGCTATACGATAAGCCGTTCATGGCCGTGAGCTACGCTCGAGCAGCACAGGTCCGGTTCAGCGACGCACGCAAGGCCTTCGAGCTCGGTCTGTTGCGGGACAACACGGCCGAGGCCCACGGCACCGCCTTCACGGCCGCCACGAAGGATGTCACCGAAGACCTGGGAATCGTCCGCGAACGTTTGTCTGATACGGACTATGCCAGTCGGGTCGCCAATGCCCAGCAACTGTCGGAAGAGTGGAGTGAGCTGAGCCGGACGGTGATCAACGGCCCGGGCGATGGTCGCGGTGACCTGCCATCGGCAGCGGACGTGAAGAGCAAGGCCGACGCGGTGGCGGCGGCGATCGATCAGGTCGTGGAGGATGCGAGCGAATACGGCTTTAAGTTTCGTGCGCAGGCCAAAGCCAAAGTGGCGGCGTCCCGTGTCGGTCTCATCACCTTGGCGACCGCGACCGTGGTGGCCGGTATTCTCTTTTCACTTGGTATTGCCATCTCGCTGGGGCGCGCCATTCGCAATGCCGTGGCGATCTCCGAAAGAATCGCCAACGGGGATCTTTCCGAGCAGGTCCAGACCAAGCGGCGCGACGAGCTTGGCCGGCTGCTTGTTTCGCTTGGCCAGATGCAACACGCGCTGCGAGACCAGGCCGAAGCCCGGCGGGTGGCGGCCGCCGCAAAGGACCAGGAGCATGGACTGCAAATCGCCCGCCGCCAGCGCATGGAGCAGGAGGTCGCCGATTTTCGCAGCTCCATCGGCAAAATCCTGAACAACGCCCATGAAATGACCGAGCGATTGAACTCCACGGCGACGTCGCTGACCATGATCTCGGCCGAGGCGGATGCGCAATCAAAGGATGCAACGGGTGCGGCTGAGGAAACCTCGTGCCACGTTGCCACTGTTGCGGTCAGCACCGACGAGCTGAATGCGTCCATCCGCGAAATTTCCACCCGCCTCGCGACAGCGACCGATATTGTCAGCAGCGCAACGCAAACGGCGGGCGACACCGAGCAAATGGTGTTCAGGCTCGCCAAATCGGCCGAACACATTGACAGCATCGCCGGCCTTATTCGCTCCATTGCCGAGCAGACAAACCTTCTTGCACTGAATGCCACCATCGAGGCCGCACGGGCCGGCGATGCGGGCCGCGGTTTTGCGGTGGTCGCTTCCGAGGTCAAGGGACTGGCCATTCAGACCGCGAAGGCAACTGAAGAGATCAGTGGGCAGATTTCGGAAGTGCAATCTTCAACCGGCCTCGCGGTTGACAGGATCAAATCGATCGTCGGCGTGATGGCGGAGATAGACGGGGCCACGGCGGAGATCGCGGCCGCTGTCAGGCAGCAAGGCATCGCCACCGAAGAGATCGCGCGGAACATTCAGGGCATGGCCGACTCAACCCATAATGTCGCGCAAAACGTGGCGGACGCCACAAAATCAATCAGCGATACAAATCGCGTCGCCACGGACGTTCTTGAGACGGCTGCACATATGACGAGCCACACCAAAAACTTGCGTGAGGCCGTCGATCGGTTCCTGCAAAAGGCGGCCCAGGCCTAGAGAAGCGGCCCATCAGCAGAGCGCGGTTCTGCAGCTCGGCCTATCGGATGGGCCTTATTTTTTGCCTTTCTGGCGCCGGCCCGGCGAAAGTTGACACGATACGGACCGGCGGCGCAAAACCGCTCAAGTCTCATGCTCCATTGGCCCCATTCATGACCACGAAACGAAAGCCGGTTGCATTCGGCGATTTGCGCGGCTGGATGAAAGCGCTCGACACTGCCGGCGAACTTCGCCACGTCGAGGCTGAGGTCGACTGGAACGTTGAACTTGGCACCATCGCGCGCCTGGCGCAGGGACCCGGTACCGGGCCGGCGCTGCTCTTCAGCAACATCCGCGATTACAGCGCGAACAGCCGTTGCCATCAGGTCTTCACCGGCGGGCTTTCGAGTCCGCGTCGCGTCGCCATGATGCTTGGGCTCGAGCCTGACACCCATCCTCGCGAGCTGGTGAAGCTCGGCCGCACGGTCCTGAACGAAACGATTGCGCCGAAAATCGTCAAGACCGGGCCGGTCAAGGAAAACGTCGTCAAGGGCAAGGACGTCGATCTCTACGAATTTCCGGTGCCGCAATGGAATCGCATCGACGGCGGCCGCTACATTCTTACTTACGGCGGCGTGGTGACGAAGGATCCCGACAGCGGCGTGATGAATGTCGGCATCTATCGCGGCATGGTGGCGGCAAAAGACAAGATCCCGATTCTGATGTGGCGCGCGCAGCACATCGGCCATCATGTGACCGCGTGGCAGCAGGCCGGATGCAAGGAAATGCCGATCGCCGTCGCCATCGGCTGGGAGCCGTCGCTGGGTTTTGTGGGCGGCGCGCCAGTGCCGAAGGGGCTCTGCGAATACGACGTCATGGGCGCCATCCGCGGCGCGCCGGTCGATCTCGTCAAATGCGAGACGGTCGATCTGCTTGTCCCGGCAACAGCCGAAATCGTTATCGAAGGCTATCTGGGCCTCGATCCCGACACCTACACGATGGAGGGACCTTTCGCCGAGTTCACCGGCTACGTGGCGGGGGACCGCTCGCCGAAGCCGACGATCCGCGTGACCTGCATCACGCACCGCACCGACCCGATCCTGCGCGGTACCATCGAGGGATCGATGCCCGGTAGCTTTTCGGAGAACGGCATGTGCTCCTCGATCATGCGTGCCGCTACCGCCTGGGACGTGCTCGACCGCGCCGGCGTGCCGGGCGTCACCGACGTGTGGTGTCCGCCCGTGCAGGCAGGCGTCAACGCGCTGGTGCAGATCAAGCAGAGTTACCGCGGGCAGGCGAAGCAAGTTGCCAATGCGCTGTGGGGAAGCTCAGCCGCGCACGTGCGCTACAAACACGTCACCGTGGTGGACGATGACATCGACATTCACGATTATGCGGCCGTCGATTGGGCGATCGCTTACCGGGTCAATGCCGGCGAGAACGATATCGTCATCATGCCGGCCACGTTCGGCGCTGGCCTCGATCCATCGACCCGACGGCGCGACCGCAACGTCGCGCAATTCGGCACCGGCAAATGGAATCGCCTGCTGATCGACGCCACAGTCAATCTCGACTACGATCCCGATCCCGATCTCGGCGGAGCGCGCTTCCCGCCGACGGTGTGGCCGCAGCGGCAGGACATCGACGCCGTGAAGGCGCGATGGGATGAGCTCGGATTGGACGGGAAAAAGTCGTAGGCCGCTCATTCCCGCGGCAGCGGGAAGCCCTCGCGAAGACAAGCGGAATGAGCCCGTGTTACGGCACGGGCAGCAGCGGTTTCCCCTCCGGCACCTGCATGTCGAACGCGCATAACAGCGCCGCTGTGGCGGCGTAGTTGCCCATGAGCAGGACCAGCTCGACGAGCTTATTTGGCGGCAGCAATGCCTTCAGGCGCGCAAAGGCCGCGGAAGTCACTTTGTGGTCGCGAAAAATTTGCCGGCCGAACTCGATGATCGCCGCGTAGGTTTCGTCGATGCCCTGAGTGCTCTTGCGGTATTTGATGATGTCGATGATCTGCTGCGGCACGCCCTCTTTCAGAGCTTCGGGCTCGTGCGCGGCCCATTCGAATTGGCTGTCCATCTCGCGCGCGACGGTGAGGATCGCGATCTCGCGGGTCTTGGCGTCAAAAACCTGAAAGCGCAGGTATTGATTCATCACATTGTGCGCGTCGATGGTCTTGGGGCTGTAGAGGTGAATGCCGGACGGGCCACGCAACCCGACGATCGTCTTTCCGGGCGTGCTGGCGCGGTCGTAGGCGCGTTTGCCGACCTCGTCCAAGTCCTCGCGCTTGAGCAGCGGCAGGCGAAAGCCGGATTGCGGGTCGATATCGGAAGGCACGGTCATGTGCGGGCGTCTCCAGGTTTGACTGGGGCAGCTTAGCGCAGGAGATTTCGCTCGTCATTCCGCGACGCATCGGCGGGCCCGGAGTCAGTAATCGCAGTACGCGAGGGGCGTTGGAAGATACTCGACAATATTTCGCCGGATCGTGATTATGGAATACGGGCGCGCGCCAGGTGCGCTTCGGAATGGCGATCGGGAGGATGCATGTTCTTCGAGAATTTCACGCGCACGGAAATCAAGACCAGCGGCGCGCGTATTGTCACGGTGTATGGCGGCAAGGGGCCGCCGCTCCTGCTCATGCACGGCAACCCTTTTAGCCATCTGTCGTGGCTCAAGATCGCGCCGCGGCTCGCCGAGGAGTTCACCGTCGTCGCCACCGATCTGCGCGGTTACGGCGATTCCGAGAAGCCGCCCGGCGGTGAAAATCATGTGAACTATTCATTTCGCGTTATGGCGCAGGACCAGATCGAGGTTATGGCCGCGCTCGGCCACGAGCGCTTCTACGCAGCCGGTCACGACCGCGGCGCGCGCGTGCTGCATCGCATGTGTCTCGATCACCCGCAAAAGGTGGCACGCGCTGCAATTCTCGACATCGTGCCGCAGCATCACGTGTTCAATTATCCCAACAAGGCGTGGGCGACGTTCTCGTGGCACTGGTTCTTCATGATCCAGCCGTACGATTTTCCAGAGCACCTGATGAGCGCCGATCCCGACTACTTCATCGAGAAGAAGCTCGCCAAGACCGCGAAGGGTTTGAGCTTCTTCGATCCGAAGGCGCTCGCTGAGTACAAACGCTACATGCACAATCCGGCGACCGTCCACGCCATGTGCGAGGATTATCGCGCCTGCGCGGGCATCGATTTCGACATGGACACCAAGGATTTCGATGCGGGGCGCAAAATCGGCTGCCCGGTGCTGCTGCTGTGGGGCGCGACCGGCGGCGTCGGCCGCAATTCAATTCCGGGTGCAGGCGAAATCTGGCGGCGTTACGCCACCGACATCCGCGGCGCCAAGGCGCTGCCGTGCGGTCATTATCTGTCGGAGGAAGCGCCGGAGGAAACTTACAAGGAGCTGCGGGAGTTTTTTGCGAAGGGGGAGCTGCAGGGATGAACACTGTCATCGTCCGTGAAGACGGACGATCCAGTATTCACTGCGTGAGGAGAGTTCGTCAAAATCCGCAGCTTACTGGATGGCCCGCCTGAGCTTGTCATCGGGCCGGCCACTTCGGGCCGGACCCGTTGGCGGGCCATGACGGTGAAGCGCGTTACGACGCCACTGGCGCAGGCGCGGCGAGGAAATTTTTCATCGCGTACCAAAGCAGCTGCCGGTTCTTGCTGTAGACCGCGCTGTGCGCCACGTGGGACAAAATGACAAACTGGCGGTCGCCGTTCGGCAGCTGACGGAAGAAGTCGAGCAGATCGTCGTTAGTGGAGTTGCCGTCCCATTCGCCGCGCGTCATCAACACTGGCGAGAGCACCTTCTTCGGATCGACCAGCGGCAGGTTGGCCGCCATGTCGAGATAGGTGCCGCTCGGAATCGTGTCGCCGAACGGTTGCTCCATGGCGATGATCACCTCCGCCACCGTCGGGTCGTAATACTCGGGATGGCCGTCGCGGGTGAAGATGGAGCGGATCATGGCGGCGTCGCGCTTGCGCCGCGGATTGGCGCGCAGCTCGGCGATGTTCTTTTGCCGGCGCTGGATCTCCTCTGCCCCGTTACCCTTGTAGGTGAAGGCAGAAAGGATGAGCCGGTCGACCCGCTCGGGCTGCGCCTGCGCGTAGGCGGCGGCGCGGATGCTGCCGGACGATGTGCCGAAGAAGTGGATTTTCTGCTGGCCCGTCTCCTGCATGACCACCGGAAGGGCCGCCTTTAAGTCCTCGACGCCGCTGGCAATGTCGGAGTTGTTGCCTGAGCTGCCCGAATGGCCGTAGCCGTCGTGATCCATGGTCCAAACATCGTAACCATAGGCCGCAAACACGTTCATCAGTGAATATTCACCCTTCCCTGGCAGAGTGAGGTCATAGCTGGAGCGCGACGAGTTCGAGGAGCCATGGACCAGGAACAGGACCGGCCGCGGCGGCTCGCCGGCCGCGGGTGCGCCGACCCGCTTGCGGAAGAGGTAGAGCTTCACGTCGCCCTTATGGGCCCAATATTCACGGCGCCATATATTAGCCGGCGTGCTTTGGGCGGCTGCCTGAGCCTGGGCGGGTGCCGGCGTGATCCCCGAGGCGAGACCGGCGCCTATGCCGAGGCTGGCGCCCTTGATGACTGTGCGGCGTGCAACCGGATGCTCCGTCATGATGTTTTCCCTGGGTCTGCGCAGCTTTCGGGTAACTGTGCGAGGCGATGCTCATCGCCCTGGCCATGGCCGCCCCTGAGGATAGCAGATCGCCGCTCTCACTGGCACACCGGGACCGGCCGAAGGGGCCCATGGGGCCGATGAGACCTTCGGCCACGCTCGCACCCGTAGAGGACATCTGCTAGTGGGGCGAATCGCGTTAAGTGACAGGGATCGAGACGGTCGATCGATGCGTATTGAGCCGGCCCGGAGTGCGAAATGCTGACGCCAGAACGCAGCAGCGTCACCGCCGTCAACCGCACGATTCCCTATAGCTGGATCGGCTTCGCGTTCAGCCTGACCATCTTCATTGTCGCCGTGTTCGTGCTCTATCATCTTCTGCACGACATCAATCTGCACGAACTCTTCCGCGCAATGAAGGCGACCGACGAACGTACCCTCGTGATCGCCGGTTGCTTCGTGGCGGCCGGCTATCTGACGCTCACGTTCTACGATCTGTTCGCGCTACGCACGATCGGGCGCACCGACGTGCCGTACCGCGTCGCGGCGCTGGGCGGCTTCACCAGCTACGCGGTCGGCCACAATATCGGCGCCAGCGTGTTTTCCGGCGGCGCCGTGCGTTACCGCATCTATTCGAGCTGGGGCCTCAGCGTCATCGACGTCACCAAAATCTGCTTCGTGGCCGGGCTGACTTTTTGGTTGGGCAATGTCACCGTGCTCGGGCTCGGTATCCTCTATGATCCGGGAGCCGCGCAGGCCATCGATCAACTGCCGCACTGGCTCAACCGCGTCTTCGCGCTCGTGCTGCTTGGAGTGCTCACCGCCTATGTGAGCTGGGTGTGGATCAAGCCGCGCGTAATCGGCCGGGAAGACTGGCAAGTGAGCCTGCCGGGGGGCGGGTTGACGCTTGTGCAGATCGTGATTGGGATCATCGATCTCGCCTGCTGTGCGGCGGCCATGTACATGCTGATGCCCGACCAGGCGAATCTCGACTTCGTGACGGTGGCCGTGATCTTCGTCGCCGCCACGCTGCTCGGCTTTGCCAGCCACGCTCCCGGCGGCCTCGGCGTTTTTGACGCCGCCATGCTGGTCGGTTTTTATCAGTTCAACAAAGAGGACTTGCTGGCTGGGCTGCTGCTGTTCCGCCTTCTTTATTACATCATTCCGTTTGTGCTCTCATTGATCATTCTTGGCATTCGCGAGACCTTGCTGGGCCGTAGCGCCCGCCGTCTCGGCCGTGTAGCTTCCCCGCCAATTGCTGGGCCGAGCGAATGTGTTGGCCAGCAATCGGACGTGTCCTGATTCTGACGCCCGCTTTGGCGTCGATTTCGGGCAATTTCGGAGCTTGCTGCATGAACTTGTCCGATGAGCCTCAATGAAGGTCTCTGGCCTGCTGCTGTTGATTGTGGCGGTGGTGGCGATCGCGTTTGCCAGCTTCTTCATCGCGGGCGCGCTCACCGCGGCCTATGCGCTCGCCGGCTTTGCGATCGGTGCCGCCGCTGTATTTGCGGCGATGCGCACCGGCAATAAGCGCACGGGCTTGACTCCGCCGCTTGCGGTATCCGAGCGCACCAACGATCCGCTCCGGGCCATTGTGGGCGGACTGCCCGATCCGGTCATCGCGCTCGATCGCGAAGGGCGTGTGCTCGCGCTCAACGAACCGGCGCGGGCTCTGGCGCCGGCGCTGCGGCAAGGCGAGGTGGTCTCGCTGATGCTGCGCATGCCAGACTTGAACGAGGCTGTCGGCCGCGCTTTTGCGCGTGCCGAGCAGCAGACGATTGAGTATTCGGAACGCGTGCCGACTGACCGTTGGTTTCAGGCGGTTGCGATGCCGGTCAGGCGTGCGCCGGACGCCGCGAAGCCCGATCTCGTGCTGCTGACATTTCGCGACCTGACCACGTCGCGCCGCGTCGACGAAATGCGCGCGGACTTCGTCGCCAACGCCAGCCACGAGTTGCGCACGCCGCTTGCCGCCCTGTCCGGCTTTATCGAGACCCTACAGGGCTCGGCGCGCGACGACACCAAGGCGCGCGAGCGCTTTCTGGCCATCATGCAGCAGCAGGCGTCCCGGATGGCACGCCTGATCGATGACCTGCTGTCGTTGTCGCGCATCGAACTCAACGCCCACCGCCGGCCGGACAAGCCGGTCGATCTCGTGCCGATTGTCCGGCAAGTGGCTGATGGGCTGCAAACGCTGGCGCGCGACCGCGGCGTCACCGTCAATGTCGAGGCCAGTGGCGCCCAGACGGTGCTGGGCGATCGTGACGAGCTGGTTCGACTGTTCGAGAACCTGATCGAGAACGCACTTAAATACGGCGCCACCGGGAAGCGCGTCGATATCAAACTCGCGCCCGCAACGGCGGAGGAAGGCGAGCCCGAGGTGCAAGTCAGCGTCCGCGACTACGGGCCGGGTATCGCGCCAGAGCATTTGCCACGGCTGACCGAGCGCTTCTATCGCGTCAACGTGCGCGAGAGCCGGGACCAAGGCGGCACCGGCCTCGGCTTGGCGCTGGTCAAGCACATTCTCAATCGCCATCGCGGCCGGCTGTCGATCGACAGCACGCCTGGAGCGGGCGCGACCTTTACGGTCTACCTGCCCACCGTAGAACCCACCATCTCCCAATAAATTGCCGTTATTTCAATGGCTTGTAATGTCATCCCACTGTCATCTAGCGCTCATAGAACCGTGACCTGGGACTCCTAAGCATGCTGCGGCCGCCGGTCAGGTGCGCAATGACGATGTCGACCGCGGCACGTTGGACAGCAGAAGAAGTCAGACAGAGAAAGCGCTCGACCAGGGCTACCTAGCCGGCGTGGTTTCAGTGCCTCGCCTGCAGCCCCTACCCACAGGAGAGAATCCAGTGAAACATATACGTGCAGTTGCCGTTGCCGGCTTTTTGGCCGCAACGCTCCTTCCGGCGATCGCCGAGGATATTTCAGGCGCCGGCGCCACCTTCCCGTATCCGATCTACGCCAAATGGGCGGACGCCTACAAGAAAGAGACCGGCGTCGGCCTCAATTATCAGTCGATCGGTTCTGGCGGCGGCATCAAGCAGATCGAGGCGAGGACCGTCACCTTCGGCGCCAGCGACGCTCCGCTCGGTGGCGACGATCTGTCCAAAAATGGCCTTGCACAGTTTCCGACGGTGATGGGCGCTATCGTGCCGGTCGTAAACCTCGAGGGGGTCAATGCGGGCGATCTCGTTATCGACGGGCCCACGCTGGCGCAAATTTTCCTCGGCAATATCAAGAGCTGGGACGACCCAGCGATCAAGAAGCTTAATCCCAGTGCCAAGCTGCCTTCACAGGCGATCGCCGTCGTGCACCGTTCCGATGGTTCTGGTACCACGTTCAACTTCGCGTACTATTTGTCGCAAGTCAGCCCCGATTGGAAGTCGAAGGTAGGGTTCAACACGTCGGTCGAATGGCCGGTCGGCATCGGCGCCAAGGGGAATGAAGGCGTTTCCAATAACGTTGGCCAGACCAAGGGCTCGATCGGCTATGTCGAGTACGCCTACGCCCTACAGAACAAGCTGACCTACACCAAGATGCTCAACAAAGACGGCAAGACCGTCTCGCCCACCAGCGAAGCTATCCAGGCTGCCGCAGCGAATGCAGACTGGAATTCGGTGCCGGGCTATGGCGTGATCCTGGCCAATCAGCCGGGGGCAGGCTCCTGGCCGATGACGGCTGCAACCTTCATCCTTTTCCCCAAACAGCCAAAGGATCCGGCCGCCGCGACCGCAGCCCTCAAGTTCTTTGCTTGGGCCTACGCCAAGGGCGCCAAGATGGCAGAGGACCTCGTCTATGTCCCGATGCCGCAAAAGGTTGTTACTGATATCGAGGCCATGTGGTCCAAAGATATCAAAGATGGCAGCGGCCAGCCGCTCAAGGTCACGTCGAACTAACGCAATATTCCGGTTCGGCAAGGCACTCAAATTGGGTGCCTTGTCCGCCGGCCTGCCGCGGGGCCTTGTGCAGCGGCCGGCTGATCGTTTGAGTGGGCGCCAACCTTGCCCCGTCCCCGCAACCGGGGGAGGATAGGGAGTGGTGGGAGGAGCGCCATCGTGGACCCGCGCGGAGGCGATACGTGGTTGACATGGCGTTTCCGGATGCAGGGCTGATATCGACCGCGGCGGTCAGGCGCGCCAAAGTGCTCGACCGTCTGCGCTTTGGCGATGCCGCGTTTCAGCAGGTGACGCGTGCCGCCGCTATTGTTGTGTTGTTGCTGCTCAGCGGAGTCATGATTTCGCTAGTCGACGGTTCGATTCCCGCGCTGCGAGCGTTTGGCTTCGAATTCCTGGTCAGCTCGCGGTGGAATCCGGTCACCAATGTCTTTGGTGCGCTCCCAGCCATCTACGGTACTGTCATCACGTCGCTTATTGCGATGCTGATTGCGGTGCCAGTGGGTCTGATGATCGCCTTCTTTCTCGCCGAGTTGTGTCCGCAATGGCTTCGGCAGCCGATCGGCATCGCGATCGAACTGCTCGCCGGCATCCCCAGCATCATCTACGGCATATGGGGACTGTTTGTATTCGCCCCGTTCCTGCAGGAGACCCTGCAACCCTTCCTGATCAACACGCTCGGCAATATTCCCGGCATCGGGCCGGCATTCGGAGGACCGCCCTACGGCATCGGCCTGCTGACGTCGGGACTGATCCTCGCCATCATGGTGCTGCCTTTCGTGACTTCGATCTCGCGCGATGTGTTTTCGGCGGTGCCTCCCGTTCTAAAGGAGGCGGCGTACGGGCTCGGCTGCACGACCTGGGAGGTGGTGCGAAACGTTGTGTTGCCCTACGCCAGAGTCGGCGTTATCGGCGGAATTATGCTCAGCCTCGGTCGCGCTCTGGGCGAGACCATGGCGGTGACCTTCGTTATCGGCAACGCGCACCGTATCTCACCTTCGCTGCTGGCGCCCGGCACGACCATCTCCGCAACCATTGCCAACGAGTTCACCGAGGCGGTGGGCGATCTCTACACGTCGGCGCTGATCGAGCTGGGCCTCCTTCTATTTGTCATCACCTTCATCGTGCTTGCGTTCGCGCGTTACATGCTGATGCGTATCGAACGCCGGATCGGGTGACGCCATGGTGGTTCAAGGCTACGCAGCACGGCGCATTCGTAATGGCATTGCAACGGGCCTGTCGCTCGCCGCGACGACGTTCGGCCTGGGCTGGCTGGTGCTGATCCTTGGGGTGTTGTTGTGGAAGGGATTTGGCGGCCTCTCGGTGGCGGTGTTCACGCAAATGACGCCGCCGCCCGGTTCAGCCGGCGGCCTGCTCAATCCTATTGTCGGCAGTCTGATCCTGACAGTGCTGGCCGTCGCGATCGGCACGCCGATCGGCATCCTGGCTGGCACCTACATGGCCGAGTACGGGCGTTACGACCGCTTGAGCAGTGTTGTGCGTTTCATCAACGATATTTTGCTGAGCGCGCCGTCGATCGTGGTCGGACTGTTCATCTACGAGATCTTGGTCGCCCCTATGGGGCACTTCTCGGGTTGGGCCGGTGGCGTCGCACTCGCGGTGCTTGTCATCCCCGTGGTGGTGCGCACGACCGAAGATATGCTGACGCTCGTGCCCAACGCGTTGCGCGAGGCGGCGACATCCATCGGGCTGCCGCGCTCGATGTCGATCACGCGCATCTGCTACCGTGCCGCACGGGCCGGCATGATGACCGGGGTCCTGCTCGCCGTCGCCCGCATAAGCGGCGAGACCGCTCCGCTGCTGTTCACCTCGCTCAATAATCAGTTCTGGAGCACGAATCTCAATGCGCCGGTAGCCAGCCTTCCGGTCGTGATCTTTCAGTTCGCGCTCAGTCCCTACAAGGATTGGCAGGCGCTGGCTTGGACCGGCGCCCTCATCATCACGCTCGCAGTGCTGGCGTTGAGCATCACTGCGCGCGCCCTCGTCTCGAGAGGACAGTCATGAACGTCGCTTCCGTCGCAGTCCCTACCGTCACCAATGCGCCAGTCGATCAGGCCGGGCTCGCCGAAAAGCTCACGATCCGCAATCTCGATTTTTTCTACGGCGACTCGCGGGCGCTGAAATCAATCAGCCTTCCGCTCTACAAGAACAAAGTCACCGCCTTCATCGGGCCGTCGGGCTGCGGCAAATCGACCCTGCTGCGCGTGCTCAATCGGATGTACGACCTTTATCCGCACCAGCGCGCCACCGGCGATGTCAACTTCGACGGCAACAATATCCTGTCGCCCCAGCAGGACCTTAATCTGTTGCGCGCTCGCATCGGCATGGTGTTCCAGAAGCCGACACCATTCCCGATGTCGATCTACGAGAACATTGCCTTCGGTATCAGGCTATATGAGCGCCTGTCGAAATCCGAACTCGACGGGCGCGTTGAAACCTCGCTGAAGCGCGCCGCGCTGTGGGAGGAAGTCAAGGACAAGCTCGCCGCCAACGGGCAGAGCCTGTCCGGCGGCCAGCAGCAGCGCCTCTGCATCGCGCGTACCGTCGCCGTGCGTCCGGAAGTCATCCTCTTCGACGAGCCCTGCTCGGCGCTCGATCCGATCTCGACCGCCAAGATCGAAGAGCTGATCGACGAATTAACCGACGATTATACGATCGTGATCGTTACTCATAACATGCAGCAGGCCGCGCGCGTATCCGACTTCACCGCTTTCATGTATCTAGGCGAACTGATCGAGTTCGATACGACGAGCAAGATGTTCACCGCACCGCAGGATCAGCGGACCCAGGACTACATCACCGGCCGCTTCGGGTGACCATCATGACCGAATACACCGTCAGGACCGACCACACCACCAAAGCATTCGACAGCGACCTGCAGGAAATCATGCGCAAGGTCGCCGAAATGGGCGGCCTTGCCGAAAAGCAGATCGCGGATGCCGTGCAGGCTTTGCTGGAACGCGATGCGGAGCTTGCCGAGCACGTGATCGCCACCGATCCGACGATCGACACGATGCAGCAGGACATCGAAGAGAAGGCGATCCTGACCATCGCGCGGCGGCAGCCGATGGCCATTGACCTGCGCGAGATCGTCGGCGCTATGCGCGTCTGCAACGATCTGGAGCGGATCGGCGATCATGCCAAGCACATCGGCAAGCGCGTGGTCGCGCTCGGCGGCGACCTTTATCCGCAAACGCTGATCCGCGGCGTTGAGCACATGGCGGAGCTGGTACTGGCGCAGATCAAACAGGTGCTCGATGCCTATGCGAGCCGCGACCTGCAAGGCGCGCTCGCGGTCTGGAAGGGCGACGAGGAGGTCGACGCGCTGTGCACCTCGCTGTTCCGCGAGCTTTTGACCTACATGATGGAGGATCCGCGCAACATCACGTTCTGCATGCATCTTATGTTCTGCGCCAAGGACATCGAGCGGATGGGCGACCACGCCACCAACATTGCTGAGACTGTGTACTTCATGGTCGAGGGGCGGCCCATTACCGACCAGCGTCCGAAGGGCGACACGACCAGCTTTCCTTCGGCGCTGATGCAGAAGTGAATCGGAGACCCGTATGGGAGCCAATATCCTGATCGTCGAAGATGAGGAGCCGCTCACGACATTGCTGCGTTACAACCTCGAAGCCGAAGGCTACGAGGTCGATGCCGTCGCCCGCGGCGACGAGGCCGATACGCGGCTCCGCGAAACCGCCCCGGATCTCATCGTCCTCGATTGGATGCTGCCCGGTCTCTCCGGCATTGAACTGTGCCGCCGGCTGCGGACACGGCCGCAGACGCAGTCCCTGCCGATCATCATGCTGACCGCGCGCGGCGAGGAAAGCGAGCGTGTACGCGGGTTGGCGACCGGCGCCGACGATTACATCGTGAAGCCGTTTTCCGTCCCGGAATTGTTGGCGCGTATCCGAGCCCTGTTACGGCGCGCCAGTCCGGAGCGGGTCGCCATGGTGCTGGTCATTGGCGACCTCGAACTCGACCGCGAGAAGAAGCGCGTGTCGCGGTCAAGCCGTCCGGTCGAGCTTGGCCCGACGGAATTTCGCCTGCTCGAATTTTTGATGGAGCGGCCCGGCCGGGTATTCTCCCGCGAGCAATTGCTCGACGGGGTTTGGGGCAGCGACGTCTACATCGACGAGCGCACCGTCGACGTGCATGTCGGTCGCCTGCGCAAGGCGCTCAACCGCGGCCACGGCACCGATCCGATCCGCACGGTGCGCGGCGCCGGCTATTCGCTCGACGACCGCTTCGGTAAGGCGAGTTGAGCACCGCCATCATTGCCGAGGATTTACCGCGCCTGTCGCCTGTCGCGGCGGCGATCGGAGGCCGGCTGATAGGCGATGCGGGCGTGGTGAGGGCAATAGGGCAGGCTGCCCAGCGTGTTGCCGCCGCAGAAAAAGAAATCCCCGGCCCCAGGATCGCCCACAGGCCAACGGCATGTCGCCTCCGTGAGGTCAAGGATCGTGCACCGCTGAGCGATCGGGATGATGTTGTCGATCAGCTCCGGCTCCGCTTCCGCCTCGATGTCATAGGCGGGCGCCAACGCGGTGTTGCCGCGAATGCTGCGCCCAATGCGCAGCATGTGCGTGGGCGCGCGGGCCTTGCGCTGGCGCGGCGCGCCGCTGCTCGCGCTCTTGGCGCGGCCGGAAAGGCCGAGCCGGTGCACTTTGCCGATCACCGCATTGCGCGTGACGCCGCCGAGCTCAGCTGCGATCTGACTCGCCGAAAGGCCCTCGGACCACAGCTTCTTCAGCAATTCGACTCGCTCGTCTGTCCACGACATGCTCCATCCTCCTCAATGGTGCAGGCAAAAAGCCTTGACGGAATCCTCCATCAAGCCAGGCAGCGCGCATCCGCTGCCCAACACGCAATGTAGAAAGCAACGCTTTTAAAAAACCGTCCGCCGCACGAGATGTCGTACCCGACAAGCAGATAGCTACAATATGGCGGGAGTCGGGCGCAAGAGTCCCAGGCTGTGAGTCCACACATTCGTGCCCAATGTGGACGACAGGAGAACGAACCGAGTCCACCGCCCCCGGTTTCCTCAGTTGACACCTAGCTGCGCGCAAATAAAATGCAAATCGTGCCGCCCAGAGAGGCGGCACATTTTGTTTGGCCGCGCGGTATTGCCGTGCGCCAACCCCGGACTTTGACCGTGACATCGCACCTGATGGCGACCTTTGCCCGCGTTCACCTCGCTTTCGAGCGGGGCGAAGGCGTATGGCTCGTCGCCACCGACGGCGAGCGCTATCTCGATTTTACCTCCGGCGTCGCCGTCAACGCGCTGGGGCACGCGCATCCGCATCTGGTCGCGGCGCTCGCCGATCAGGCGAAAAAGCTCTGGCACGTCTCCAATCTGTACGAAATTCCCGAAGCGGAGCGCGTCGCGCAGCGGCTTTGCGATGCGAGTTTCGCCGACGTGGTGTTTTTCTGCAATTCCGGCGCCGAAGCGGTCGAATGCGCGATCAAGACGGCGCGAAAATACCATTCGGTGAACGGCCAGCCCGAGCGCTACCGGATCGTCACGTTCGAAGGCGCGTTTCACGGCCGTACCCTGGCGACGCTCGCCGCCGGCGGGCAGAAGAAATACCTCGACGGCTTCGGACCCGTGGTCGAGGGCTTCGATCAGATAGCGTTCGGCGACCTCGCGGCCACCAAACGCGCGGTGGGCGCCGAGACCGCGGCGATCATGATCGAGCCGCTGATGGGGGAGGGCGGCGTGCGCGTGATCGAGCCGTCATTCCTGCGCGCGTTGCGCGATCTCTGCGACGAGCATGGCCTGCTCCTCATCTTCGACGAGGTGCAGACTGGCATGGGACGCACCGGCGAATTGTTTGCCTACCAGCGCACCGGCGTCACGCCCGACATCATGTCGCTGGCCAAAGCGCTCGGCGGCGGCTTTCCGGTGGGCGCGTGCCTCGCGACCGAGGAAGCGGCAAAGGGAATGACCGCCGGCACCCACGGCTCCACATTCGGCGGCAATCCCCTGGCCATGAGCGCGGCCAATGCCACTCTCGATGTGATGCTGGCGCCCGGCTTCTTCGATCACGTCAAGCGGATCGGGCTCCTGCTCAAGCAACGTTTAGCGGAAATCAAAGATCGCTACCCGGCGCTGATTGCCGAGGTCCGCGGCGAAGGTTTGCTGATCGGCTTGCGTGCTCTCGTTCCTGCCGGCGAGCTTGTTGATGCGCTGCGCGGCGAAAAAATGCTCGCGGTCGCCGCCGGTGACAACGTCGTGCGCTTGCTGCCGCCGCTCATCATCAGCGAGCAGGAAATCGCCGAGGGCGTTGCGCGGCTCGATCGCGCTTGCGCAACGCTCAATCGCGCGGTCGCAAAGCCGGCCAAACATGAGGCGGTGCGGTGAGTGTCCGTCACTTCCTCGATCTGATCGATGTGCCGGCCGTGCAGCTTCGCCGGATGATTGAGGCCGCACGCGCCATGAAGGCCAAACGCGACCGCACGGAACGGCCGCTCGCCGGCAAAACGCTGGCGATGATCTTCGAGCGCCCGTCCACGCGCACGCGCGTCTCGTTCGAAGTCGCCATGCGTCAGCTCGGCGGCGACGCCATTCTTTTGAGTGCGGAGGAGATGCAGCTTGGCCGCGGCGAGACGCTGGCCGATACGGCGCGCGTTCTGTCGCGTTACGTCGATGCCATCATGATGCGGGCCCTTGACTCGGACGAGTTGCTCGAGCTGGCGCGCCACGCCACAGTGCCGGTGATCAACGGCCTCACTCGGCGGTCGCATCCCTGCCAGGTTTTGGCCGATGTCATGACCTTCGAGGAACATCTCGGTCCGATCCGCGGCCGCACCGTGGCCTGGAGCGGTGACGCCAACAACGTGCTCACCTCATGGATGCACGCCGCGGAACGGTTCGACTTCCGCCTGCGCGTCGCCAGCCCGCCCGAACTGGCGCCGAAAAAGCCGCTGATCGATTGGGTGAAGTCCTCGGGCGCCGCGATCCGCATCGGCAGCGATCCGGAAGAGGCCGTGAAGGGCGCGGACTGCGTCGTCACCGACACCTGGGTCTCCATGGGCGACCGCAACGGCAGCCGCCGCCACAACCTGCTCAAGCGCTATCAGGTCAACGGGCGGCTCATGGCGCGGGCCAAGCTCAACGCCATCTTCATGCATTGCCTGCCCGCGCACCGCGGCGAGGAGGTGACCGACGAGGTGATCGACGGCCCCCAGTCCGTGGTGTTCGACGAGGCCGAGAACCGGCTCCATGCGCAGAAGGGAATCTTGACCTGGTGCCTGCAGGCGAACGCCGGCTAACGTCGGCACGGCGGCGAGGGCTCACAATTCACCTCGCGTCGCCTATATTGCCGCAATGAACGATCCTCAAATTGCCATCCCGAGCCGGGCGCCCGCGGCGGAATCGGTGGACGACACCATCTTGCCGTTTGCGGTGAAGGCCCTCGACCTGCGCGGCCGGATCGTCAGGCTTGGGGCCGCGGTCGATACCGTCCTCTCAAGCCACGATTATCCGCCGCCCGTCGCGAAATTGCTGGGCGAGGCGATCGTGCTCACCGTCATGCTGGGTTCTTCCCTGAAGTTCGACGGCCGCTTCATCCTGCAAACCCAGAGCGACGGTCCGGTGCGCATGCTGGTGGTCAACTTCACCTCGCCCGGCAGTGTGCGAGCCTGTGCCCGCTTCGACGCCGAGCGGGTCGCCGCCGCCATCGCCGGCAATGAGGCCGAGCCAGGCAAGCTGCTCGGCCGCGGTCACCTCGCCATGACCATCGATCAGGGTCCGGAGATGAGCCGCTACCAAGGGCTGGTCCCGCTTGAGGGCGGCGACCTCGAGCAGGCCGCGCACGAATACTTTTCGCGCTCGGAGCAAATACCAACCCGGGTGCGGCTCGCCGTCGCCGAAGAATTTCGCGCCGGCAAGAACGGCTTGCGGCGGCGCTGGCGCGCCGGCGGCATCTTGCTGCAGTTCCTGCCGAACTCGATCGAGCGCGCGCGGCAGGCCGATCTCGATCCCGGCGATGCGCCGCCAGGCACCGAGCCGCATGTCATCCCGGAGGACGAGGCCTGGAGCGAGGGCCGCGCCTTGGTCGAAACCATCGACGATATCGAGCTGGTCGATCCGGCATTGTCGAGTGAGCGCCTTGCCTACCGGCTGTTTCACGAGCGCGGTGTGCGCGTGTTCCGTGCCGCGCCCGTAGAGGCCCAGTGTTCGTGCTCGCGCGACGGCGTCGAGAATATGCTGAGGAGCTTTCCGCAGGCCGATCGCGACGACATGGTCGAGGACGGCAAAATCACCGTGACCTGCGAATTCTGCAGCTCTACTTATGTCTTTTCGCCCAATGAGATATCGGCGAGTGACTCGCCGCGGCCCTAGTGCTCGGCCCCGCCCGTCTAGTCCTCCTCACTGCCCCAGATCGCGATCGGCGGAACCAAAGCCCGCGGACGCGATTAGTTAACCGCAGGGGGGAGTGATGCGAGGCATCAGTGAGCAAGATCGTCATTGGCGCCCTCACTGCCGCGGTGTGGTTTGCGCTCTCCTATGTGGCGGCCCGCGCCGAAAGTGTTGGCGGGCAGGTTTCTGACCAAGCAATATGGGTTTCCATGGACGTCGGGCATCCGGATTTCGGAGCGGTGGTCCATAGGCCGGGCGTCGCATTTCCGCGATGAGCTGAGCGGCGGAAGAGTCCAGTGTGTGCTAGTTGCGTTTGCGCGGATCCGCTCAAGGCGGGTCCGCGCAGTTTTTCTGAAAGAATCTCAATTGAGAGTGCGTTTGGTCTCGACGCTGTCGAGTGAGAAGGCCGGTATCTCGATATCGAAATGCTCGCCGTCTGCGCTCACCATGCCGTATGTGCCAGCCATGAATCCGGACGGCGTCTGTAGCGGCACGCCGCTTGTGTATTCGAACGCTTCGCCAGTCTTCAGCACCGGCTCCTCCCCGACGACGCCAGCGCCGCGCACCTCTTGGCGGCGGCCGTTAGCATCGGTGATGCGCCAATGACGCGTCTTCAGTTGAACAGTTTCTTTGCCCTGATTGGTGATTGAGATCGAGTAGGCCCAGAAGAAATAATTGTTCTCCGGCGACGAACGGTCAGCCACGAAGCGCGGGGTCACTACGACCTCGATGCCGCGGGTGATGGCGCTATACTTGGCCGGGTTCTTTGCGCTTTCGGGCGCCATTTCGTGTCCTGTGTGGTCGCGGCCTCATGGGAACTCCACGCATTAGTGAATGGATTTCGCAGCCTTGTTGCAATAACCGTGCGGAAACGCTTTCTCAAGTGGCGCCTCGGTGGACAAGATAGACG
>JBAUYV010000466.1:0-1889 GCA_049584975.1 Xanthobacteraceae bacterium
CCTCATCCCACCTGACGCCATGTACCGGCACGACGAGCTTCGGGCGAATTGCGGCAGCAAAAGCATGCAGATCGGCCGGGGAGGCGTGGCCGCTCGTGTGGATGTAGGCTATCTCGGCGCCGGCGGCCTGACACCAATCCAATGGCTCCGAATGATACGGGTCTGTGAGATAGCCTCGCCACATCGAGAAGTTGAAGGCGTCATCGGCCGTCGGCCCCACTCCGGCGCGCTGATAATCGCGGATGAGCGCACGGCGCAACATGACGACGTCGCGGCCACCTTCCAAGCGCTTCGCGGAGATGCCGAACGGGACCATTCGCTCAACAAAATCTTCTCGGCCCTGCTTGCGGTAATAGCGGGCCAGGCCGCCGGTCACGACGACCGTTAAGTTTTGAAAGCCTGCGCGGGGCAGCCTCGTCCCCTCCGAGATGCGATCGAGGACATCGGCGGTATAGAGGTCGATCGCCAGGGTCCTGCCGGTACGTTTCGCCGCCCGGTAGATGGTGACCGTGCGATCGATATTCTGGGCGGACCAAGACACGAAGACGCGCCCCTTCGTCCGATCAAACAGCTCGACGAAATCTTGCTCGAGCTCGTCCTCGGTCTTCACCGGCTTGTCCGATCCGAGATTGGTGCCTTCGGTCAGAAGCACGTCGACGTCAGCCGGTGGATTTGCCATGATCCGATCGACGAGCGCCGATTTGCAGCCGTGGCGGCGGAAGTCGCCGGTGTAAAGGATTCTTTTGCCCGCGCCCTCGATCAGCAGCATGTATGCGTCAAAGGCCGAGTTGTCCGTGAGCATCGGCGTGACGATGAATGAACCGACCGCGAACGGTCCCGATCGACTGTTCCATGTCTCGAACGTGCGGGTCAGTGGACGACGCGTCACATCGCCGGTGACGGCGATCAGCTTGGCAGAGCCAAATCCTGTCCAGATGGGCCAGGCCGTTGGAAGCTCCTCGACCAGTCCCCAATGGTCCTGGTGCGGATGGCTGATCAGAACGGTCGCCGGCCGCTTCCGATCGAGCGATGTTGGCAGCAAGCCGGTGGCGCCCTCCGGCGCATCCATTGGCCGCCCGGCGTCGAGAATGATCCGGTCGCCTTGCGGATGCGCGATCTCGATGCAGCTCCCGCCAATCTGCTGCGTCCCTCGATGGACTGTCAGGGCAAGACTCAGCGTCATAGCCTGATGGATTTCGGGTCGCCGCGGGCGAGAACACGAATGCGTTGATCCTGTATCTTGGTCAGATGGCACTTCCAGACAGGGTCATTGCGCTGTGCCTCATCGAAGCCAAAAATGATCAGCCCGACGCTCGGGTCACCCAGTGTCAGCTGTTTGCCGGTGCTGACTTTGGCCACGAGTGTGTCATGCCTTATCCCATTGATCGCCATAAGGTTCTCAGCGACCCGCTGATAGCTCTTCAGGACTTTGGTGAGGTTGGCCGCCAGATAGGACTCGTAGCCTTTCACTTGATAGACGACCTGGGCTGGCTGCTTGCCCGCTGCTCGGAGGTCGCCGTTGCTGAAGTGCTTCGCCTCCCAGAAGACGAGGCGAGCAGCCTCCGTCCCCACTGCCTCAAGGGAGGCGAGATCAACGCGGGCTGCGTTGATCTCCTTTCCATTGCCTAGCGTCATGCGACCGGGAAAAGTGATTTCGCAATCAATGACCGCCGGATTCCCTACCGCGATCTCGTGGCATCCCTTCTTCTCCGACCCCGAGAAGTAGTTGGCAGCGGACTTCATCCTGTCGAGCGTTGCCGGACCTTCATATTGCTGAAGGAAGCCGATCTCCTGGAGCCTGGCGATGCCAAATTTTCCATCGGTCAGCAAGATTTGGCCAGCCAACAGGACGGCTCGAATTACCTGGTGTTGCGATGATTTTCGGCGGG
>JBAUYV010000467.1:0-22369 GCA_049584975.1 Xanthobacteraceae bacterium
GGGCCGGCCAATGCCAAGACCGAACTGATCAAACACATTCATCAGCACGAACCTCAGCTCATGAAGGTCATCGTCGGCGTGGAAAGCGTCGATCATCCGAGCGACGCCCAGCTCGTCGCCCATGCGCGCCACTATTTCAAGGTGGAGGACCGCATGCTGCCGCAGAAGGACTAACTCGCCTTCCGGGCAGCGCGCAATGCGAGAGCCAAAGGCTGGCGGAAGCGCCCGCCCGTACCTAAATCACGGCCACGCCGCATTGTGATGCCGGCGGTCATCGCAAAGCGGGGAAGAAATCCCATGTCTCCCGTGTCGGTCCTGCTCAACCTGTTTTGGCTCGCCTTTGGCGGCGTCTGGATGGCGCTCGGCTGGATGGTCGCCGCCGTCATCATGGCCATCACCATCATCGGCCTGCCCTGGACGCGCGCCGCCTTCAACATCGCCTCCTACACGCTGCTGCCGTTCGGCCGCAAAGCCGTGTTGCGATCCGAATATCTCGGCACGGAGGATTTAGGCACCGGCCCCTTTGGCCTCGTCGGTAATATCGTATGGCTCGCGCTCGCCGGCTGGTGGCTGGCGCTCGGCCATCTCATCACCGCCTTTCTGCTGGCCATCACCATCATCGGCATCCCATTCGCCTGGGCGCATCTGAAACTCGCCGGCATTGCGCTCTGGCCGATCGGCCGGATGATCGTCGATGCCAACGACTCGCCGCTGCAATACCAGCGCGGTCCGGGAAGAACGTAGCAATTAGAGCGTGGCGATTTGCCGGATTGCGCCGCAACGCTGCTACGGTTGTGCAGCCGTAGATCCGAGACTTCGTGCTCCCCCAACGGACCCGCGCAAAGTCGCGCAGTCCGACGACAGGCTCCGGCGGAGCATCCAGTACCCACCTTCAACGCGGCGCCTACCTGTTGTTCTGCCTTCGCGCGGCATGACAGCGGTTAAGCGAGGTCGCAGAAGCTACTTCACCAGCTTCTTGCCGGTGACCGCTTCGAGATTCTTGTAGAACACCTTGTCGCTCGTCGCCTTGTCCATCTTCAGGGACTCGAGGATGCGCAGCGTCTCGCGCGGGAACATGGTGCCGCCTTCCGGATCGAACGGGCAGTCGGACGCGAACACGATCTTGTCGATGGGGAAGAACTCCATGCCGCATTTGGTCGCCGGTTCCGCCGTGAACGCGGCAGTGTCGGCCCAGAAATCGTTCTTGAAGTAATCGAGCGGCCGCTTCTTCAGGCTTTTGCGCAAGCCCACGTAGTCGTGATCGGTGGTGCGGTTGCCCATCACGTCATTGCCAGGACCGAGGCGGCCTTCGAGCATCGGCACAATGCCGGCGAAGTGATGGGTGATGATTTTCAGGTTCGGGTGGGTGTCCATGATCTTGGAATAGACCAGCCGCAACATGGCGCACGCTGTCTCGTACGACCAGCCGATCGTCCACCAGATTTCGTAGAGCGAGCGTTGCTCGTCGAGATAATCGGGTGTCTCGGCGCCGCGCGCTGGATGGATCCAGATCGGCGCGCCGAGCTCGTTCATCTTCTTCCAGAACGGCAGATATTCCTTGTTGTCGATCGCGCGGCCGGCGACGTTGGTATAGATCTGCACGCCGAGCGCGCCGTTCTTGATCGCGCGTTCCGCCTCCGCAACGCCCGCGTCGCGCGCCGCCAGCGAGACCTGGGCGACCCAGCCGGGGAAGTGGTCCTTCTCCTTGGCGATCAGTTCGGCGAAGCCGTCATTGATGATCTTGCAGAACTCGTCGATGTCGGCCGGCGACTTGGCGAAACGCTCGATCGGCGGCTGCGGGTAGGAGAGGATTTGCTGATAGTCCTTGTGGCCGTCGACGATCTTCTTGCGCACGTCGATGTCGAAAAGCGCCGGCAGCGAACGGATGCGCTTGCCCATGTCCTTATAGTCGCCGGCGACTTCGTTGAGCTTGTCGAAGAATTTTTTCGGGAAAAAATGGGTGTACGCGTCAATCCGCATGGTCGCTCTCTCCTTGGTTTGGGAAGGCTTCTAGCACCGTTGCCGCGGGTTCGTCACCCTGCGGTTCAAGATAAAGAAGCGGAGCTGTCTTGCGTCAATCGCGCCACCACTTCGGCGGGTATCGGCTGCGACTTCATCCGCCGCGGATCGTCGGGATGGCGGACGACCCAAACGCGGGTCTCATAACCTTCGACGGCGAGCGTTCCGGCCTTGGTAAGCCGATGCTCAATCTTGAAGCTCGAACGGCCGCAGGCGACGACCGCGGTCTCGATCGCGACCTCATCGCCGAACCGCGTCGGCCGCAGAAAGCGGGCGCGCGTCTGCGCCAGCGGGTGCCCGAGGAAGTCGTACGTCTTGAGGTACTCGATTTTGTTCATGCCCAGCGCGTGCTCGAGCATCATCGTCGTCGAAACGTCGAAGATGTCGTAATAGCGCGCGTAGAAGATGATGCCCGCGGGATCGCAGTCGCCCCATTCGATGCGCGTGGTTCGCGTGAATGTCAGCATTTAGCGCGGCGCCATGCGCAATGCGCCGTCGAGGCGAACCACTTCACCGTTGAGGTAGCGGTTCTCGATCATGTGGCGAACCAGCGCTGCATATTGCGGCGGCTGGCCGAGCAATTTCGGAAACGGCACCGCGGCAGCGAGGCTCTGCTGGGCGGCCTCCGGCAGCGCGTGCAGCATGGGCGTTGAAAAAATTCCCGGCGCGATGGCGTTGACGCGGATGCCGAACTGCGCGAACTCGCGCGCGGCAGGGAGAACGAGCCCGACCACGCCGCCCTTCGAGGCCGCATAGGCGGCTTGGCCAATCTGCCCCTCGTAGGCGGCGACCGATGCGGTGCAGATGATGATGCCGCGCTCGCCATCTTGCATCGGCGAGACCGACTGCATAGCGGTGGCGGCAAGCCGCATGGCGTTGAACGTGCCGACCAGATTGATGGAGATGACGCGGGCGAATTCGTCGAGCGGCATCGGGCCGTCGCGGCCGACGATGCGCTTGGCCGGGCCCACGCCGGCGCAATTGATGAGGATGCGTGCGGTGCCGTGATCTGTGGCAGCCGAGGCGAAAGCCCTTTCCGTTTGTTCGCTACTCGTCACGTCGCAGGTGACCGCGATGCCGTTGATGTCGATGGCCACCTCGGCGGCCGCCTTCTGATTCACGTCGAAGATTGCCACCTTGGCGCCGGCCGCGGCGAGCATGCGTGCGGTGGCGGCGCCGAGGCCGGAGGCGCCACCGGTCACGACCGCGGCATGTCCTGCAATGTCCATTTCTCAGCTCGCTTGCTTGGCGGTTGCTTATTTGGCGGGCATCGCCGCGCGCGCGACGATCACATTGGGAGAAGGAGGGTCGGCGTAAAGCTCTTCCACCAAAGCGGCGCGATGCGCAAGCACTGCGCGCTGGTTGATCGAGCCTTTGTCGGTCATCTCGCCAATGTCGAGGGACGGCGGTTGGGCGAGCAAAATCGCGCGCAGGATGCGGCTCGAAGTGCCGCGGGCGGAAGCCGCAAGCGATTCGATCAGCCGCGCAAACTCCGCGCGCACCAGCGGATCCTCGAGGATGCGTGGCGCAGGCATATCGGGCGCCAGCTCGGGCACCAAGCGGCGGCACGCATCGAGGTCCGGAATAACCAGCGCCGTGACCTCGTCGCGCTCCGCTCCGGCCAGCACCACGTCGCGCACCAGCGGCGCGCAATGGGCGATGAAGGTTGCGCGCAGCGGACCGACACTGACCCAGGTTCCGGTGGCAAGCTTGAAATCCTCGGCGATGCGGCCGTCGAACAGCAAGCCTTTCGCCGGATCGGCCGGGTCCTCGAATTTCAGCGCATCGCCGATCTTGTAAAAGCCCTCGTCGTCAAAGGCGTCGGTGGTGAGCTTGGGCGAGCGCCAATATCCCGGCGTGATGTTGGCCCCGCGCAGCCGCGCTTCGAATTTGCCGTCACGCGGGACGAGTTTCAGCTCCACGCCCGGAAGCGGCAGCCCGATATTGCCGGCGCGCTCGGTCTCCCACGTGCAGGCCAAAGCCGCCGGCGCCGTTTCGGTCGAACCGAGACTGGACAAAAAAATGATGCGTTCGCCGGTCGTGGCGACCGAGAGCCGCTGCAATTCGTCGCGCACATGTTGCGCCAGCGAGGCGCCGGCGTAGAACAGAACCTTGAGGCGGCTGAAGAAGCGCTCGCGCAACGCGCCGTCGCTGCGTAGATACGGCAGCAGCATCTCGAAGCCTTTCGGCACGTTCAGATGAATCGTCGGCGCCACGTCGCGCAGATTGCGCACCGTCGCCTCGATCGCCCCGGGCAGCGGCTTACCTTCGTCGATATAGAATGAGCCGCCATTGTCGAGCACGAGACCGAAATCGTGGTTGCCGCCGAAGGTGTGGTTCCACGGCGGCCAATCGACGAGGACCGGCGGCTCGTCGGCAAAGAAAGGCAAGCCCGATCGGATCATCGCCTGGTTGGCGCAGAGCATGCGCTGGGTGTTGATGACGCCTTTCGGGTGGCCGGTAGAGCCGGAGGTAAAGAGAATCTTGGCGATCGTGTCCGGACCGACCTCAGCATGCGCTGCGTCGATCGCCGCGCTCGGCTGCGCCTTGCATAGATCGGAGAACAGCATCGCGCGCCGCTCCGGCGGTGGATTCGCAGTCACGACGATCTCGGCGTCGGCAGGCACCGTGGCGGCGATGGCGCGTGCAAAGGCCTCGCCGTTTGCGGCGAACACCAGGCCGGGCGTCAAAACATCAATGATGGTTCTCAGTTTGCCGAAGTCCTGAGACAGCAGCGAGTAGGGCACCGAGATCGGCGCGTACGGAATGCCGACATGCATGGCGGCGAGGCCGAGCAGCGCATGCTCGATGTCGTTGCCGGACAGGATCGCAATCGGCCGCTCGGGCGACAGGTCGCGCTGCAGCAACGACGCGGCGATGGCGCGAACGGCCGTGAGTGTCTGCGCATAGCTCAGCGTGCGCCACGCGCCGGCCGGGTCGCGCTGCGCAAGGAAGACACGATCGGGCGCGGCCTTGGCCCAATGCACCAGCCGCTCCGTGAGATTTTCGGGATACGCCGGCAGCGGATGCGGCGAGCGCATCAAGATGGCGCCGTCCTTGCGCCGTTCGACCAGCACATCGGGCGGCCCGAGCTTTACCGGCCGCAGCGGCGCGCGTTCATCCTTCACCTCCGCAGCGCGAATCATTTCGCTTTCAGCTCCGCGCCACTTTGGGGCCGCGTTTTTCCAAAAACGCCTTCAGGCGCGCCTTGGCTTCCTCGCCGCCCTGGGCGATGCCGGCGGCGAGCGCTTCGGTGGCGAAACCCGTGGCCGGATCGCTGCGGGCGATGCGAGGCAGCAACTGCATCACCGCGAAATTGGTGAAGGGCGCATTGCCGGCGATGCGTTGCGCCAGGTCCAGACCTTTGGCGAGCCCTTCGCCGCTTTCCACCAGATAATGTGAAAGGCCGAGCGCCTGACCTTCCTCGGCGGAAAACGTGCGGCCGGTGAGCATCATCTCCATCACCCGCGACGCGCCGATCAGCGCCGGCAGCCGCACCGAGCCACCGCCGCCGACAAAAATGCCGCGGCTTGCTTCCGGCAGCGCGTAGAACGCCGAGCGCTCCGCCACGCGCACGTGGGCCGCAGCGGCAAGTTCGAGCCCACCCCCCACCACCGCGCCGTGCAGCACCGCCACCACCGGCACGGTGCCGAACTCGATGCGTTCGAAGGCGCGATGCCACGACTGCGAATGGGCGATGCCGGCCATCACGTCGCGCTCCGACAATTCCGACAAATCGAGTCCGGCGCTGAAATGCTCGCCCTCGCCGGCAAGAACCACGGCGCCGATGCCCTCCGGCAGTGCGGTAAAAAAAGCTTCAATGCCCTGCACGGTCGGATCGTTGAGCGCGTTGCGCTTTTCGGCGCGCTTGAGCGTAAGCACGGCAACCGCCCCACTGCGCTCGGCATGGAGCGTCGGCGGGAGCTTGGCGAAGTCGTTGTTCGCAGCGCGAGTCATAACGATCCTGCAGTCAGGGGCGCCATTTGACCCTGTCCGGCGTGGCCCGTAAATAGCCTGAACCAACGCAAAAGCCTTAAGGGAGACACCGATGCGAGAGGTCTTCATTTGCGACGCTGCGCGCACCGCTATCGGCCGCTACGGCGGAGCGCTTGCCAAGGTGCGCACCGACGATCTCGCGGCGGTCCCCATCCGGGCGCTGGTGGCCCGCAACCCCAAGGCCGATTGGTCGCGGCTCGACGAAGTCTTCTTCGGCTGCGCCAACCAGGCCGGCGAGGACAACCGCAACGTCGCACGCATGGCGCTGCTGCTGGCCGGACTTCCGGACTTGATCCCGGGCGTAACGGTCAATCGGCTCTGCGCCTCGGGGCTCAACGCGATCGGCGACGCCGCCCGCGCGATCCGCTCCGGCGAGATGGAGTTCGCCATTGCGGGCGGCGTGGAGTCCATGACGCGCGCGCCCTTCGTCATGGGCAAGGCGGCCGAAGCGTTTTCGCGCTCGGCGGAAATCTACGACACGACCCTCGGGTGGCGTTTCATCAACCCGGTGCTCAAGGCGCAATACGGCGTCGACTCCATGGCTGAGACCGGCGAGAACGTGGCGGAGGAATTCCAGGTCGCGCGCAAGGACCAGGACGCCTTCGCGCTGCGCTCGCAGCAGCGCGCCGGCAAGGCCGCTGCCGCCGGCTATTTCGCCGAGGAGATCGTGCCGGTGCAGGCGCCGGGCGGCAAGGCCGGCCCGACCTCTGTCGAGAAGGACGAGCATCTGCGCCCCGACACCACGATCGAAAATCTGCAGAAGCTCAAACCGATCGTGCGCAACCCCGGCACCATCACGGCCGGCAATGCGTCCGGCATTAATGACGGCGCCGCGGCGCTGATCCTCGCCAGCGAGGAGGCGGCGAAGGCCCACGGCCTGACGCCGCGCGCCCGCGTGCTCGGCATGGCCTCGGCGGCGGTGCCGCCGCGCATCATGGGCATCGGGCCGGTGCCGTCGACGCGCAAGCTCATGGAGCGGCTCGGGCTGAAAATCAGCGACTTCGATCTGATCGAACTCAACGAGGCGTTCGCCTCCCAGGGCATCGCCTGTCTACGCCAATTCGGCGTTCCCGAGGATTCCGAGCACGTCAATCCGCACGGCGGCGCCATCGCGCTCGGCCATCCCCTTGGCATGTCCGGGGCGCGGATGACGCTGACGGCAGTGCACGGGCTGGAGAAGCGCAACGGCAAGCGTGCACTCGCCACCATGTGCGTCGGCGTCGGCCAGGGCGTGTCGCTGGCGGTGGAGAAAGTTTGACACAGTCGTCCTCCGCGAAAGCGGAGGACCCAGTAAACACCGACATTGCCGGAGATTACTGGATGGCCCGCCTGCGCGGGCCATGACAAACACAAAGGAGAATCCAGCTTGCCGATGTCGCCCGGTTACATCCCGTTCCACCCCAATCCGTCGAAGCCGAAATACAAGCCGCCGGCGGGCGCAGTCGATGCGCATTGCCACGTGTTCGGGCCGGAGAACAAATTTCCCTACGCGCCGGAGCGCAAATACACACCGTGCGACGCGCCGAAGGAGAAGCTGTTCGCGCTGCGCGATTTTCTCGGTTTCGACAAGAACGTCATCGTGCAGGCGTCGTGTCATTCCAAGGACAACAGCGCCATGGTGGACGCGCTCGACGCCTCGAACGGCAGGGCCAAGGGCGTCGCCTTCGTGGGCGAAGAGGTGACCGACGAAGAACTGAAATGGATGGACAGGGCCGGTGTGCGCGGCGGGCGCTTCAACTTCCTCAAGCGGCTGGTCGACATCACGCCGCCCGACGTACTCAACCGCATCGTCAGGCGCGTGGCGCCGCTCGGCTGGCATATCGTGATCTATTTCGAGATGCCCGATTTGCCCGATTACGAGAGCTTTTTCACCTCGATCCCCACCACCGTCGTGGTCGATCACATGGGCACGCCCGACGTGAAAAAGGGCGTCGATCATCCGGAGAACCAGCGCTTCCACGACCTTATGGCCAAGCACAAGAATTTCATCGTCAAGGTCACGTGCCCGGAGCGCATGAGCATCGCGGGGCCGCCGTATGACGATGTGGTGCCGTTCGGCCGCGCCCTGGTCGAGCGTTTTCCCGACCGCGTCATTTGGGGCACCGACTGGCCGCATCCCAACATGAAGAAGGTGGCGCCGGACGACGGCGTCCTGGTCGATTACATCCCCAAGATCGCGCCCACGGCGGCTCTGCAACAGGCGCTGTTGGTCGACAATCCGATGCGGCTTTATTGGAGTTAACTGTTAGACGGTCGAGCCGGCAACGACCCCACTCGGTCTCTCCCCCTTTTCAGGGGAGAGAAGCGCAAGCCTAGCTTGCACTGGTTCTAAAATTTCTCTGCGTGGGTCCCCGCTCCCTGCCTTCGCGGAGACAAGTTTCGCGGGGACGCGCGGAAGCGGAAAGGCATACGTTGCCAAGCTTTCCTGGGCTATATATGTGAAGCGAAACGGGAGAGATGCCCGAACGGAGACAGCGATGGCCCGCGAGCAGCAGGATTACGACGATATTCCGGGCACTTTTGTGTTCGACGCCGAGCGGTCCCGCCAGGGCTACGGCATCAACATGTTCTGCATGTCGCTGATGAAGGATGAGAACCGCAGGGCCTTCAAGGCGAATGAGGCGGAGTACCTCAAGAGGTTCAACCTGACGCCGGAACAGACCGAAGCCGTGCTCAAGCGCGATTACAACCGCATGCTGGAACTCGGCGGCAACATCTACTTTACCGCCAAGTTGGGCGCCGCCGACGGCCATTCGTTCCAGCATCTGGCGGCGGTCATGACCGGCTCCAGCCAGGACGAGTACGCCAAGATGATGCTGGGCGGCGGCCGCTCGGTCGAAGGCAATCGTTCGCGCACCGGCAAGAACGCGCCGGCAAATTTCCTCTCCGGTGCGGCGGCTGCCAAGAAGAGCGCGGCCGCGAAGCCAAAATCCAACGCAAAGTCCAAGTCGAAACCCAAATCGAAATCCAAAACCAAACCGAAGACCAAAGCAAAGTCAGCAAAACGGAAGTGACATCGTGGCCAGGATCATCGCAGGTGTAGGTTCCTCGCACGTGCCGGCCATCGGCGCGGCGCTCGATAACGGCAAGACCGAAGAGCCGTACTGGAAGCGGGTATTTTCCGGCTTCGAGAAGTCGCAGGCCTGGATGCGCGAGACCAAGCCCGATGTGGCGATCATCGTCTATAACGATCACGCTTCGGCGTTCTCGGTCGATCTGATCCCGACCTTCGCGCTCGGCTGCGCCGCGGAATTCCCGCCGGCCGACGAAGGTTGGGGGCCGCGCCCGGTGCCGGTCGTCAAGGGCCATCCGGCGCTCGCCTCGCACATCGCGCAATCGGTGATCCTCGACGAGTTCGATCTCACCATCTGCAACAAGATGGAGGTCGATCACGGCATGACGGTGCCGATGAATCTCATGTTCGGCAAAGTCGACAAGAATTCGCACTGGCCGTGCCCAGTGATTCCGCTTGCCGTCAATGTGGTGATGTATCCGCCGCCGACCGGCCATCGCTGCTTCATGCTCGGCCGCGCCATCAAGAAGGCGGTGGAGTCGTATCCGGACGATCTGCGGGTGGTGATCTTCGGAACCGGCGGCCTGTCGCATCAGATCTCGGGTCCGCGCGCGGGCCTGATCAACAGCAAGTGGGACAAGAACTTCCTCGACAATCTGTCGAAGAATCCGCAGAAGCTCGTCAAGATTCCGCATCTCGACTACATGCGCGAGGCTGGCGCCGAGGGCATCGAGATGGTGATGTGGCTGATCATGCGCGGCGCGCTCGACGACAAGGTCGACGAGGTCTATCGCTTCTACACCGTGCCGGCGTCGAACACCGCAGTGGGACACATTATTCTGGAAAACCGCGCGCGCGCGGGCAAGACGGCGGGCAAACGCAAGCCGGCTGCCGCCAAGCTCAAGCGCGCCGCCGCGCGCGCCAAGGTCCACCGGGTTCGCAGTTAACACATGCGCGTCATGGCCGGGCTTGTCCCGGCCATCCAGGTCTTTTATCTCGAAGGCAGAAGATGTGGATGCCGGGCACATAGGCGGAGCGAAGCGACGCCGTTCTTCGAACGGCTATGGCCGGGCATGACGTGGAAAAACAAGAGGTCATCACATGAAAATTTGCGTCGCCGGTCAGGGCGCCTTCGGTCAAAAACACCTTGATGCACTCAAACGCATCCCGGATGTCGAGGTCACTTCGCTGGTCGGCGGCAATCAGGATTCCACCGCGCAGGTGGCGAAGAAATACGGCATCCCGCACTACACCGGTGAGCTCTCTGAAGGCATCAAGCGCGCCGACGCGGTGATCCTCACCACGCCCACCAAGATGCATTTCCGCCAGGGCGAGCAGGTGATGCGCGCCGGCAAGCATGTGCTGGTCGAGATTCCCGTTACCGATTCGGTGGAGGACGCCGAGGCGCTGGCGAGGATCGCCAAGGAGACCGGCGTCACCGCCATGGCGGGCCACGTGCGGCGCTTCAATCCCAGCCACCAATACATCCATAAGAAAATCGTGAAGGGCGAGCTAAAAATTCAGCAGATGGACGTGCAGACTTATTTCTTCCGCAGAAAGAACATCAACGCGGCGGGCAATCCGCGCAGCTGGACCGACCATCTGCTTTGGCATCACGCCGCCCACACCATCGACCTGTTCCAATATCAGGCCGGCGAAAACATCACCGACTGCTACGCCGTGCAGGGGCCGATCCACCCGCAGCTCAATATCGCCATGGACATGGGCATCGTGGCGAAGACGCCGTCCGGCGCGATCCTGACGTTGTCGCTGTCGTTCAACAACGACGGCCCGCTCGGCTCATTCTTCCGCTACATCTGCGACAACGGCACCTTCAAGGCGTTCTACGACGACCTGTCCGACGGCAAGGACAACAAGATCGACGTCTCCAAGGTCGACGTATCGATGGACGGCATCGAGCTGGAGGACCGCGAGTTCATCGCCGCTATCAAGGAAAAGCGCGAGCCGAACGCGAGCCTCGCCCAGGTTCTCCCCTGCATGCACGTGCTCGGCAAGTTGGAGAAGATCATCGACCCGCAACGTAAGGCGCACGCGTGACGCTCTTCCTGCCCCGCGAAAGCGGGGAAGAAACTCACTCAACAATCCCAATCAGCTTCGCCAGCCGATCCGGATCGGTGCGCAGGGGTTCGGATTCGCCGTCGTAGACGATGTGGCCCTTGTCGAGGATCACGGTACGCGGCGAGAAGTTGAGCGCGACACGGCTGTTCTGTTCGACGAGAATGATCGACAGCGCGCTTTCGCCGCGCAGCCGCGCCAGTACGGCGGTCAAGGTCTCGACCAGCACCGGCGCCAGGCCTTCGGTCGGTTCGTCCATCAGCAGGAGGGTGGGATTGGTGAGCAGCGCCCGCGCGATCGAGAGCATCTGCTGCTCGCCGCCGGAGAGCTGATTGCCCATGTTGTCGAGCCGCTCCCGGAGCCGGGGAAACAATTCGAAAACGCGCGCTTGCGTCCATTGCCCCGGACGCGCCGCCACTTCGAGGTTCTCGCGCACCGACAAAGAGGGAAAAATCTCGCGTTCCTGCGGAACGAAACCAATGCCGGCGAGCGCGCGGCGAAAGCTCGGCATGCCGTCAAGCGCTTTGCCATCGAGCAGGATTTCGCCGGAGTGCAATGTAGTGTGACCCATCACAGTCGAGAGCAGCGTGGTCTTGCCTACGCCGTTGCGGCCGATCACGCTGATGCACTCGCCCGGCTTGAGCGTCAGGTCGATGTCCTCGATCACCACGGTCTCGCCGTAGCCAGCCGAGACGCGGCGCATTTCGAGGGCGCTAGGCATGACCGGACTGACCGAGGTAGACCTCGCGGACCTGCGGGTTCGCCTCGATTTCGCGCGGCGTCCCCTCGGCGAAAATCGCGCCGCTCACCATTACGGTGACGCGCTTGGCGAAGCGGAACACCACATCCATGTCGTGTTCGATGATCAGCACCGCGATGTGCGCGGGCAGCCGTTCCACGGCGTCGAGGATGATGTGGCTTTCGGCGCTCGGCACGCCGGCGGCGGGTTCGTCGAGCAACAACACTTCGGGCTTCAGCCCAATCGTGATCGCCAGCTCCACCAGGCGCTGGCGGCCATAGGGGAGCTCGGACACGCGGTGGCGCGCTACGTCCGCAAGCTTCAGCGTCTGCAGCAGCTCCATGGATTCGTCGATCACGTCGGTGCGCCTGCCGGCCGGATAAAACATCGACCCGGCGGCGCCGACCCGCTCGGTCACCGCCATGCAGACATTTTCCAGAACCGAGAGCCCGCGAAACAGCCGGTTGATCTGGAACGTGCGCGCGATGCCGAGCTTGACGCGTTCGGCCTGGGCTGTGGCGGTGATGTCGCGCCCCGCCAGCAGCACTCGGCCCTGCGATGGCGGCAGCACGCCGGTGAGGAGGTTGATGAAGGTCGTCTTGCCGGCGCCGTTGGGGCCGATCAGCGCATGACGCGCGCCGGCGTCGAGCTTGAAGTTGATGTCCTGCACGGCCCTGAGCGCACCAAATTGGCGGCTGAGCGCCTGGGTCTCGAGGCGGGTTTCGCTCATGACGCCGCGCGCCTCGCCTCATAGCGGCGCCACAGCGTCTCGCCGAGACCCAGAATTCCGTTGCGCGCAAACAGTGCGATCAGGACCAGCAACAGCCCGAGGCCAAGCTGCCAGGCGGTCGGATAGACCTGCGCCAGGAAGTGCTCGAGTGCGAGATAGACGACGGCGCCGACGAAAGCGCCGTAGAGCCGCCCGTAACCGCCAAGAATGAGAATGATGAGCACGGTGGCGGCGCGATCGAGACTGAGCGTGGCGAGATTGACGTAGTCGTTGGTCTGCGCCGACAGGCCGCCGGCGACGCCGGCGAGCGCCGCCGAGAGGGTGTAGCAGATGATGAGCCGGTACCGCACCGGTGAGCCGATCGCGTGCATGCGCAGGACATTCTCGCGAATGCCGGTCAGGCTTTGGCCGAACGGCGAGTAGACCAGCGTGCGCACGAAAGCGAAGCAGACCAAGAGGACGCCGAGCGCGTAGAGATATTGGGTGTTCGCGAACAGCGGATTGAATTCGAACAGGCCGAACACCGGCGCAATGGTAAAATTCAGGCCGTCAAAACCGCCCGTAATGCCGCGCGCCATGTTGGCGCCCTGTTCCAGCAGCGCCATGACGCACAGCGTCAGCATCAGGAGCGTGAGCCCGCTGGTGCGCAGCAAAACCAGGCCCGAAGCGAGGCCGACTACGCCGGCCGCCAAGGCGGCGCACAACAAGCCCACGATCGGTTCGGTCCAGATGCCGTAATAGGCCAGCATCCCGACCGCATAGGCGCCGGTGCCGAAGAATGCGGCATGGCCGAGCGTGATGATGCCGGCATAGCCGAGCGCAAGATCGAGCGAGAGCGCGAACAACACCATAATCAGAAGCTCGCTGCCGAAGCCGAGATAATGCGGGAAGGCAAAGTAGAAGGCGATCGCCGCGAGCCACGGAATGAGCTCCCACCAGCGGATGCGGTGACGCCGCATCAGCACCCGCGCCGCCGGTTGGCCGGCGGAGGAGATTACGTTGGGCACCGGTTTGGCGGCCGCAGCGTCGCTCACGTCTCTTTGCCTCCGAACAGTCCCTGAGGCCGCAACAGTAGGAGCAGAATGGTGAGCGCATAGATGAAGATGGTGCCGCCCACCGGCAGATAGAGCTTGAGCACGAAATCGAGCACGCCGAGCAGCAGCGCCGCACAGTAGACGCCGAGCACGCTGCCCAGCCCGCCGACCGATACTGCAATCAAAAAATACACCAGGTACTTGAGCGCATATTGCGGATCGAGGCCGAGAAATTCGGCGCCCAGGCCGCCGCCGAGCCCCGCCATGCCGCTGCCGAAGGCGAATGTGATGGTGAACAGCCGGTCGACATCGATGCCGAGCGATTCCGCCATGCGGCGGTTGTCGACGGTGGCGCGGATTTGCGCGCCGATCCGCGTGCGTTCGAAGGCGAGCGAGATGCCGATCGCGATTAGGAATCCGATCACGATCAGGAAGATGCTGTAGGTGCGGTATTGCAGGAAGCCGAGATTGAGCTGGCCGCTGAGCGCCGGCGGCAATTGCAGCGTCTGGCTCTCCGGACCCACCACGATGATGGCCCCGGCGATGAAGATGAAGATCAGGCCGATGGTGAACAGAACCTGGTCCAGCTCGCCGGCCCGATAGAGGCGGCGATAAAGCAGCCGCTCCAGCAAGACGCTGAGCGCGGCGGTGGCGATAAAGCCGAGCGCCATCGCCGGCACGAAGCCGATATGGGCGCGGTTCATCGCCAGCACGATGACGTAGCCGCCGAACATCGCAAAGGCCCCATGGGCGAGGTTGACGAACCCCATCAGGCCCATGGTGACCGAAAGTCCGACCGAGACGATGAACAGCACGGTGCCGGCGGATAATCCGCCCAACACGATGCCGGCGAGGTCAGCAATCAGATCCACGGGCAATCCCGACGCGGGCAGGTGGCGAACAGCCGGCGGCGAACAGCAATAGCATCCTACTCGCCGCTTTCACCAATTCGCTCCACCGGATGAGGCGGAAGGACCCCCGACCGGGGTGCCGGGCGGGGGTCCTTGGCCGCATAAAGCCATCAACGCGTCCTGATTATTTTTTGGCCGCGCACGGGCCGATCGCCAGCGCTTTGCATTGGTCTTTCACGGCGGTGACTGTCTCGAGAACCTTTTCATGCAGCTTGCCGTCGGGGCCCTTCACGACTTCGTCGAGATATTCGTTCATGACGATGTCGCGGGTCTCCGGATCGATCATGATCGGGCCTTGCGGGCTGTCGAACTTCCAGCCCAGCAGCGATTTCACGGCGGCATCGCCGTCCATCTTGCCGTTGGTTGCGTGCGCGGCGTGAACGATGGCCGCCATGCCGTCATAGGCCCCGACGGCGGTGAAGTCCGGCGTTGAGTCGGCGCCATAGTCCTTCTTCCAGGCGGCGACGAAAGCCTTGTTCTTCGGATTATCGAGGTCGGCGTTGTAGTGATGAGCGGTGATGAGTCCGACTGCTGCGTCACCCATGGCCTGGAGCTTGATGTCCTGGACGACATCGCCGGTACCGATCAGCTTGATGCCGGCGGCGTGCATGCCCAACGCAGCGTAGGTCTTGACCACCGCCGTCGCTTGGTCGCCGGCAGGCACGAAGACGAACAGCACGTCGGGATGCGCGTCCTTGGCGCGCTGGAAGAATGGCGTGAAATCCGGAGTCGCGCCGGGGCCGCCGGACGGAATGGCGTCGATCACCTTGCCGCCGTTTTTTTCAAACGCGTACTTGAACGCATCCAAGGCGTCCTTGCCGGGCGGATAGTCGGTGTAGGCGACGACCGCCGTCTTCGCGTGCATCGTTTTGGCGGCCGCCTCGCCCATCACGTAGCTCGACTGCCAAAGCGTGAACGAGGTGCGCACGAAATACGGCGAAAGATTCGTGATGAATGCGGTCCCGGCGTTCATAATGACCCCGAGCTTCTTGCCGGCGGTTACGACCGGGGCCGATGCGATGGCGTCGGGCGAATAGACCCAGCCGGCCAACGCGTCGACATTATCCTGGGTGAGCAATTCCTGGGCGTCGACCTTCGCGGCGGCGCCGTTCGGCGCCTTGGAGTCGCGCTTGATGATCGTGATCTTGTAGGGCTTCACTTCGTCGGCGTTGAGCTTGAGATATTGCTCAATGCCGCGGTCCATCTGCTGCGCCAGTTCGGCGCCCACGCCCGTATAGGGCAGGATGAGGCCGATCTTCACTTCTTGCGCCAACGCCATGCTGCTGGACACGGCAAGAGCGGCAATGGCCGCAATGATTCGTTTGGACATCGGTAGTCCTCCCAATAGCTGCGATTCGGTCGATTTTACTGTTGATGACTTCTGATAGGTCATACTAGGGCGAAAGCTGGAATCGGCGCAAGCGAATGCCGCCTTTGGCGGTGCGCGCCTTCGTCGCGCGGAGCAAAAAGTCCTCCCCTTTTTGGAAAGGTACCAGTGAGGTCGCGAGGTATGCGCAAACGTCAATGCTTGCGCACGATGTCTCTATCCCCAGCCCCTTTTCCACGAGGGGATTACGCCCAGCTGGCGAAACTCAGGCCCGTGCCGGTTCCCGCCGGCGTGCGATAGCCGGGGACATATTCAAACCAGTTGAGGTCGAGGTGCTCGGCGGCGCCGGCGACACCGACCCAGTTGAGGATCTCGGAACTGCCGGCGTGAAGCTTGTTACGTGGCAAGTTTTGCAGGAACTCTGCATCCTTGTCGGCGCAGGCCTTGAGGATGGCGCGATCGAAATCCTCGTCGACCAAAAAGTGGCTCAAGCCGCCCGAGGCGATGATGCCTACCCGCGCGCTGCCCGGATATGACTCGACTGCATTGCGAACTGCCTGCCCAAGTTCGTAGCAGCGGCGCGGTCGCGGCTGGTTGGGCGGGAAATAGGTGTTGAGAAACACCGGCACGATGGGAATCGGCTTTTTCTCGTCCATCAGCCGCCGGTGCACGTAGGCCATGCCGTGGCCTTCGCCTTCGCCCTTGCGCATGCATTTCGACGAGGCCGGATCGAAGCCGTGCTCCATCAGGTGATCGATGAGATGCAGGGCAAGTTTGGCATCGACCGGATATTCGCGCGGCCCGGTCTCTTCGAAGAAGCCTTGCCGATTCTTCACGTACCATTCGGGAAAGCGCTGACGGTATTGCTCGTGCTGCTCGTTGCTGTTGAGGATCGTCTCGCCGTAATAGATCGCAAAGGTCGGGCGGGCATCTTCCAGGTAGGCTTCGTCCTGGTCGTCGCTCATGACGATGAGCGTATCGAGGTTGGCGCTGTTGAGCGACCTGCTCAGATGCGCCATGGCGGCGCGCACCTTGTTCTGCCGCGCCACGAGCTCCGCGGGCGCCACCATGGCGGCCATCTTCGGGTCGGCCTTTTCCAAGAGCTCCGCGTAGGTGGTCGGACGGCCTTCCTTGTCGCGGTGTTTGATTTTCAGATCGGTTTCCTGAAAGCGCGGCAGCGTTTCGTCCGACGCGAGCAGCATCGGCGTATGGGAACTGCCGGCGCCGAGTACGATCTTGGCCATTTCTAACTCCCTTGGGCCGATTGGGCAATTTTATCGTATCATACCACTACCGTGGCCCGCGGCGGAGTCTAGATTTTGGCGATAATCGCCCGCTTGATCTTCCCAATGCGCTCTTCGTCGCGCTCGTAGAACGTCCATTGCTTGACGCGCTTGGATTTTAGCAATCCGGCCTGTGACAAAATCTTTAGATGCTCGCTTTCCTTACAGAACGGCTCTGTGTCGTGTAAACTCGCGCTGCCGTACCGCGAGATCGCCCAATGTACAGCGCCACGCTTGGAACTCGCCGTTACGTTTTTCCCGATGTGAAATCGTTGTTGGCCAAGGCCTCGCCGGCGCGCAGCGGTGATCGGCTTGCAGGCATTGTGGCGGAGAGCGGCGAGGAACGAGTCGCGGCACAATTCGCGCTCGCTGACTTGCCGCTGACTACTTTCCTCAACGAGCCGGTGGTCGCCTACGAGAGCGATGAGGTCACAAGGCTTATCGTCGACAGCCATGATCGCGCTGCCTTTGCGCCGATCGCCCATCTCACCGTCGGCGGATTTCGCGACTGGCTGCTGGCGGACGAAACGACGAGTGCTGTCCTTTCCGCGCTGGCCCCCGGCGTCACGCCGGAAATGGCAGCGGCAGTGAGCAAGATCAGCCGTCTGCAGGATCTGGTCGTGATGGCGGCGAAGAGCACCGTGGTGACGGCGTTCCGCAACACGATCGGTCTGCCCGGCCGCCTCTCCGTACGGCTACAGCCCAATCATCCAACCGATGACGCCCGCGGCATCGCAGCGAGCATCCTTGACGGCCTGCTACTCGGTTCGGGCGATGCGGTGATCGGCATCAATCCCGCGACCGACAGTCCCGAGCGCGCCCACACGTTGCTCTCGATGCTCGATGACATTCGCGAAAAACTCGACATCCCGACGCAAAGCTGCGTACTCGCGCACGTGACCACGACGCTCGACTTGATGCGCAACGGTTCGCCGGTCGACCTCGTCTTTCAATCCGTCGCCGGCACCGAGGCGGCCAACAAGAGTTTTGGCATCGATCTCGCGCTACTCAGCGAGGCGCGCGATGCGGCGTTATCGCTTCGGCGTGGAACGGTCGGCGACAACGTGATGTATTTCGAGACCGGACAGGGCAGCGCCCTTTCGGCGAACGCGCATCACGGCGCCGATCAGCAAACGCTGGAGGCGCGCGCCTACGCGGTGGCGCGCGCGTTCAAGCCGCTGCTCGTTAACAGCGTCGTCGGTTTCATCGGGCCGGAATATTTGTTCAACGGTAAGCAGATCACCCGCGCGGGGTTGGAGGACCACTTCTGTGCCAAGCTCATGGGTGTACCGATGGGCGTTGACGTTTGTTACACCAACCATGCTGAAGCCGACCAAGACGATATGGATGCGCTGCTTGCGCTCTTGGTCGCGGCTGGCGTCAACTTTGTGATGGGCGTGCCGGGCGCCGACGACATCATGCTCGGCTATCAAAGTACGTCGTTCCACGATGCGCTGGTAATGCGCGAGCTTTTCGGCCGCCGGCCGGCGCCTGAATTCGAAGCTTGGCTGGCGCAGCAAGGCTTGACCGATGCAGCAAGCCGCGTTCGACCGCGCGGCCTGCCGCGGCACTTCCAGGCCCTTCTGCCGGCGTGATGTCATGACCGATCGGCGCCTCATCGTTCCTGATATTCAGCGGCGGCCGGCCGGCGACGACAGAGCGTGGGCCAGCTTTCGCCAATTGACGGCAGCGCGTATCGGGTTGCAGCGCGCCGGCGCATCGCTGGCAACCGGGCCGTTGCTCGGGTTTGCGCTCGCGCATGCCCGGGCCCGCGATGCCGTGAATGAACGACTCGATGAAGCCCGCCTCGCGGCGGAACTGGCCGGCCTCGGCGCTCCGGTTCTTTCGGTTTCGAGCGCAGCGCAAGATCGTTCGATTTATTTGATGCGCCCGGACCTCGGCCGCCGCCTGGCATCGGATGGCGAGTCGGCGCTCGCCGCGCACCGCGCCGACTATGACATCGTCTTCGTGATCGCCGGCGGGCTGTCGGCGCGAGCCGTGCAGATGCACGCGCACCCGGTGCTGGCGAATACGATCGCGATATTGCGCGCCGAAGGCTGGCGCATCGCGCCGTTGGTGATCGTTCGCTACGGCCGCGTCGCCACTGGCGATGCCATTGCGGCGGCTCTCGGCGCCGCCTCCGTGGCGGCTCTCATCGGCGAGCGTCCGGGACTTTCCGCACCTGATAGCATGGGCGCCTATCTGACTTGGCAGCCTCACGCGGGAACGACCGACGCGAACCGCAATTGCATTTCCAATATCCGGCCCGAAGGCATCGACTATGCGGCCGCCAGCCAGAAGCTTGCGCACATGCTCCGGGCGATGCGCGCTCGACGCCTGTCGGGGATAAAGCTCAAGGATGACTCGGATCGACTGCTGTCGGACCGGTGATACGACCGCCGATGTCATCTACAGCTTCGGGAAGCATCGAGACGGAATTGTTTTCGCGGCGCGGTGCATGCTGTGCGGCTGTCGGCCCGTGCCAGCGCGCGTTCTCCATGACTGCCTGTGCCGGTGCGCTCCGGGGCGCACGCACAACGCTTTGTTCGGCAGCCGATTGCAACTCAGCCATGTCGTTGCACGGACGGCGGAAATCCCCTAAACGACAGGCACCAAGCGCGAGCGAAGGACGTTTTATTGGCAGCGCGGCGGGGCGCGGCGCGCACATTTAGGGATCGCACATGACCGGAATGCTGGAACACGAAGTACCCGGGCTCGGCCACAACAAGCCGTCCGACGAAGACGCCGACGCAATCAAGCACGCCAAATGGGAGCGCTGGTCACGGAAGCGCACCTTCGTGCGCGCCCTCGAAGGCACCTACAGCCACCTCTACAAGAAGCTGCTCGAAGAGCCGCGGGTCTATTCCTCCAAGGATCATCCCTGGAAGGGCGGGCCGGCGATGTACGGCAAGCACATCATCTCCCCGCAATCGGTCAACATCGTGCAGTCGATCGAATCGCACATCGAGTGCTACGCGCCGCTCAATGCCGGCCAGAAGCACGGCCATCTCAACAGCGCGGTGTTCTACGTGCTCAAGGGCCACGGCCACGACGTGCATGACGGCCGTTACATGAAATGGGAAGCTGGCGACGTGATGCTGGTCGAGAACGCCAGCGTCCATCAGCACTTCAACGACGACGAGAAGGAATCCTGCATCCTCCTGGTGTTCAAGGCAAAGCCGTTGTTCCTGTTCATGCACTTACTGTTCCAGAAAATGGTGGAGTGGCCGACCGACAAGCTGCCGCCGGGCGTCAAAGAATTCCATCCGCCGACGGAAATCTGAGCCGGGAGCCTGCCATGCCATTGTTTGAAGACAAGCAAGCCTCGCTGTCCGGCTCCGAGAGCAGCAACTTTCTCGCCGAGGCGATGGCGGAATCGGAGAAATTCCGCACCGAGTACGCGACGCTGCCCAACGTCATCAAGGGAAAAGACATGCCGTGGGAACGTTCGCCCGACGGCCTGATCAAGCATCTGGTCAATCAGAAGATGCACACGCGCGAATGCTGCATGGAAGCCTACATGCAGTTCCTCAAAGACGGCGAACGCTCCGGCAAGCACCGTCACATGTGGGAGGAATTGTTCTTCGTGGTGGAGGGCTCAGGCTACGACCTGCATTGGGACCTGAAATGGGATTGCCTGGAAGCATTCGAATGGGAATGGGCGCCGGAGCCGAGGAAATTCGAATGGACGGTCGGCGATTACGTCTACATTCCGCCCTTCACCATGCATCAGCACTTCGCCAAGCCCGGCGAGGAATGCCGCATCATCGTGATGAGCAACCGAATCGTCAAAGACATGGGCTTCGACTGGTACGATCAGGTCGAACGCGCGCCGGGGTTTTAGTTTATTCTCCTCCCCCGCTTCGCGGGGGCGGAAGTTGATGGCCGCTCCCATCCAAACACGCTGCGCCCGCCGTATGTGTGCGACCGCGCAAATTCTTCGCCGATGATTTGCTGCAGCGGCGGGCCCTCGGCGACGCGCTCCAGGCGCCGGGATTCGCGATCGAGTCTTTGCAGCGCCGCCAATTGCTCGTCCTGGCCGAGCTTGGCCTTCTGCACTGCGGATTTCAGCACCCGAATGGTCTCGTCATAGACCTTGGTGGGGACCGGAAACGGATGCCGATCCTTGCCGCCGTGAGCGAGCGAGAAGCGTGCGGGATCGGAAAAGCGACAGGGCGCGCCGTGCACGACCTCGGCGACCAGCGCCAGCGCCTGCACGGTGCGGGCGCCGACGCCGGGTGTCAGCAACAGATCGGGGAAATCCGCCGGCCCGCGCTCGGCCGCGGCAGCGAGCGCGCCGTGCAGGCGGCGCAGGTGAACGTCCGCGGGCCGCACGTCGTGATGGGCCGGCATGACGAGAAACGGCAAGGTGGGTTGCGGCGATAGCGCGGCGCCGTGGGATTTGATCGCCCCAAGTTCGCGAGTGATGCCGTCGGGCCCGAGCGTGGCGAGAAGCTCAAGTTGTTTCTCGCGCGAGGCTTCGGCGCGCCGGTCGGTGAGATTGATGATGTTGCCTTGCGCGCGGCCCTCGATGGCCGCATGCGGTTCGTCGACGAAGTTTTTCAAACCTTCGGAGAGCCAATGATAGCGCCGCGCCTGCCGGCGCTCGCCGTTCATGCCTTGCTGCACCACCACCCAGCGCCCGTCGTCGGCGACGATGAAGCCATGCAGATAAAGTTCGAAGCCGTCCTGGACCGCGGCGCTATCGACCTTGGCGACGAGGCGGCTCGCGCGAGCGAGCCGGGCGCCATCGAAGCCGACGCGATTGCCGACGGTCACCAGTTCGTCTGGCGTGCGGCGCGAGTGCTTGCCGCGGCCACCACAAACGTGGAGGCCAAGCTCGCGTTGCAACGGGCCCAAGCCGCGCTTGAGCGCGCCGAGCACGCTCGTGGTGATGCCGGAGGAATGCCAGTCCATTCCCATTACGGCCCCGAACGATTGAAACCAGAACGGATGCGACAAGCGGCGGAGAAATTCATCGCGGCCGTAGTGATGGATCACGGCCTGGGTGATCACGGCGCCGAGCCGCGTCATCCGGTCGGCCAGCCACTTCGGCACATAGCCATTGTGGAGCGGCAGATCCGCGCTGCCTGATCTTCTCGTCACGGGCGGTCCTCGGCCGTTGAAACTCCTAGTTCTCACTTTGTTCTTTTCCGCCGAAATGCGCATATATCCCCTATGGACATGTAGCCATGTCTAGTTATAGAAAAGCGTGTGCCCCTACTAGCCCTAGGACCGGGC
>JBAUYV010000468.1:0-2864 GCA_049584975.1 Xanthobacteraceae bacterium
ACCGAAACGCGCTTCTTGCAACTAGCGCCGCTCTCCTTTGATGCATCGACCCTAGAAATCTGGGGGCCGTTGCTCAATGGTGGGGCGGTTGTTGTCCACCCCGAGGATGTGCCCGATTTGACCGAGCTCGGTCGAACCATCGCGGATCACAAGGTCACCACGGCCTGGTTGACGGCGGCGCTTTTTAACCAGGTAATCGACCGCGCTCCGCAGATACTTCATTCATTGAGCGAATTGCTCACGGGCGGGGAAGCCCTTTCCGTGCCGCATGTAGTTCGTGCCCTGGCCGCTTTACCCGGCACCAAGCTCATCAACGGCTATGGCCCTACGGAAACCACTACCTTTGCCACCACCTACGCGATTCCGCGCGATTTCAAGTCAACCAATCGCCGGGTGCCAATTGGTCGTTCTCTCCCAGACACGCAGGTTTATGTCCTGGATCAACGTCAGCAGTTGCTGCCCGTCGGCGTACCCGGCGAGATTTGCATCGGTGGTTCCGGTCTGGCGCTCGGCTACCTGGGCGATTCGGGCCTTACAGCGAAGAAATTTATCACGGACTTCATCAGTGGGAACCCCGGAGAACGCCTCTACCGTTCCGGCGACCGTGGCCGCTTACTCCCAGACGGCAGTCTGGAGTTCATCGAGCGAACCGATGATCAGGTGAAAATCCGCGGCTTCCGCATCGAGCCTGGCGAGATCGAGTCCATGTTGAAGCTGCATCAGGCGGCGAGAGAGGTTGTGGTGGTTGTGCGGGAGGATGTGCCGGGTGATCGGCGACTGGTGGCCTATGTGGCGCCCGCGAGCGCCGCAGCCCAGGCGGACGAACTGCGTGAATTTCTGAAAGAGAGGCTTCCTAACCAGATGCTTCCATCGTCCTTTGTCTTCGTCGATGCATTTCCTCTTACTCCGAATGGCAAACTCGACCGCAAAGCATTGCCGGTGCCTGAGGGGCGTCCGCCTCAGATTAAGAGTTCCTATGTCGCCCCTCGGACCCCGACAGAGGTAACACTGGCATCCATCTTTCGTGAAGTGCTTAAGCTTGACCGAGTCGGTGTGCACGATAATTTCTTCGACCTCGGCGGCTATTCTCTGCTGGCAGTACAACTGCGGTTTCAAATTAAGCGCGCACTCGACATTGACGTATTGTTAGCTACTATATATAAATGGCCTACGGTCGAGGGAATTGCTCTTAGCGTTCTGCAAAGGGAGCTAGAAGTGCTTGGTATTCAGGAAACCGACAAGCTTCTGACGGCTATGGAAGATCTTTCAGACGACTAGGTTGAAATTTATTATTGTGAGGTGACGAGCGGATATCAGGGGCCTCTGCGGATCAATCCCATTGTCCAGCGCATGACTCGCAGAAAAAGGGCGTACCCCACTCCCGGCTTGGGGTCCAGAACTGAGCATCGAGCGCTGGGGAGCGCGGAGCATCGACGCGAGCTGCTAAAACTCGGGTCACGATACAGCTCGGTAGCAACGGTCTACGCCTTCCCTGTGTCACCCCCCAGCGCGCGAGGATGCTTACCCCTTCGCGGAATCCTGTGCAGACAACGGACCCCGCTCTGAACCAATATATGGGGTGGGAAAAAATAACGGAGTAAGACAGTATGGCCGACGACGAATATACTAATGCTTTGAAAGCGCGCTTAGCAGCTCTTTCTCCTAAAAAGCGTGCACGGTTGGAGCAGAAGCTTCGTGCCTCTCCAAAAGCGGACTCTATTGCCGAAAATTCGGCCGAGGTGATTCAATTGCAAGTCGGCAGCGGCGGACTCCCCGTTTATTTTATTTACGCTCAGCCTGCCGAGATTGAGTTGGCGCGTGCAATGGGCGTCGGGTATCGAATTTTTGGAATTGAAATTTTATGGCCTTTGTCGTGGCGAAATGCAGCGGCTAAGAATAACCTTGCTAAGTTGCCAACGATGGAGCAACTGGTTGCCCGTTTTGTGGCGGTATTGAGTAACCATGTTGGTTCCTCCCCCTGTGTGCTGGCGGGATACTCATTTGCGGGAGTGATGGCTTTTGAGGCTGCTCATCAATTCCAGAGACAGGGTGGAAAGGTGGAAATGGTGATGTTGTTGGATGCCTTTGGAAGGCGACCACCCCCGGGAAAACGTCTGCCACTGGGGAAGCGTGCGCCACAGGGAAAGCCTCCGCAACTACTTTCTGTAGCTCGATCTAAGTTACGGAAAGGCTGGGAACGGGCGCTTAGCACGGCGCGCGCAGAGCGGCCATCAAGTTCAATTGGCGTCCGTCTTCTGAGCACCTGGCTCTTGTTTCGGGATACATTAGAGTTTGTAAAAATAAAAAAAACTCTATTTCTTAGACCTGCGAGTTCGAGCTACTCGTTCATGACTGATGAGCGACACGAGTCGGTGCCCTGCGACCTGGTAGGGAGAATATACGAGAACTGCTTTAATTCTTATGATTTTCGCGTTCTAGACAGTCATGGTTTTCTTCTTCGAGCAAGCCATGACCAAAGCGCCTATGATGAGAGTCTCGGCTGGAAGGACCTGTTCGCGAAGGGTTTGGAGATTGTTTCAGTGCCAGGAGATCATTATACGATCATATCCGAGTCAACATTGACGGCGAGGATAATGACCAAAGTTCTAAGGGGACTGTCGATGAGAGAAGGTAACACACTCTAGACTACATGTTCGCCTGAGATAGGGCGACCCGTCTCACAGTATGCAGGCTTGTCGAGGGTTTGCGCCGGGCGTTCCGGCGCGGAGCCTCATGCATAGGAGACGGGTCTTGGACAAATCTATCACATACGTGGGCCTTGATGCGGCGCGACAATCAGGATGAGAATCGCCCGACAATCAGGATGAGAATACGGCGCCGCGGGGATATCGAAGGAAGGGCGT
>JBAUYV010000469.1:0-65327 GCA_049584975.1 Xanthobacteraceae bacterium
CCTTGTGGGCGCCCGCGATGCCAGGGCGGCCACAAGGGCCGCCCCTACACAATGGCCAACGCGACCATGCTCGACCTCTTCCCCTCGCGGCAGGCCGGCCCATTTGGGCGGCGGCAGAAGCGCGAGCGCGGCGCGCGCATTCCGGTGACGGTGGTCACGGGATTTCTCGGCGCCGGCAAGACCACGCTGCTGCGCCGCTTCCTGGCGTCGCCTGAAGGGAAGGGGACCGCGGTGATCGTCAACGAGTTCGGCGCCGTTGGCATCGACGATGCGCTCGTGCGCGCCAGCGCCGACGAGACCATCTTGCTCGGTAACGGTTGCGTCTGCTGCATTACGCGGAGCGATCTGCAACTGGCCTTGCGACGGCTCGTGTTCGACCGCGAACGCGGGACGGCACCACCGTTCGGCCGCGTCGTCATTGAAACCAGCGGGCTCGCCGATCCGGCGCCGATCCTGCAGACGTTCTCCACCGACCGCGCGCTGGGCGGCGAATTTCACGTCGACGTGGTGCTCACGGTGGTGGACGCCGTGACCGGCGAGGCAAACCTCGACGGCGCCGCCGAGGCGCGCAAGCAGGTGATCCTCGCCGATCGCCTGGTGATCTCGAAGACCGATCTCGCCGAGCCCGCCGCGGTTGAGCGGCTGACGCGGCGCCTGCAGCAGCTCAACCCGCGCGCCGCGATCGACATTGCGGTGAGCGGCGCGCTCGATCCCGATCGCATGATCGCGCCGGTGGCCACGGAACGAAGCGGCTTCGTCGCCGAGGCCGAACACTCCGACGGCATAACGAGTTTCGTTATCGAAACCGACGTGCCGATCGCGTGGCCGACTTTTTCACGCGCGATGGAGACATTGACGGCGCTGCGCGGTGCCGACCTGCTGCGCGTCAAGGGCCTGCTCAACGTCGCGGGCTGCCGTGGGCCGGTCGTGATCCAGTACGTGCAGCATCTCGCCCATCCGCCTGCTGAACTCGAAGCCTGGCCGGATGAGAACCGCACAAGCCGCGTGGTGTTCATCACCCGCAATATTGCGGAAAGCCAGGTGCGCGCGCTCTTTGCCGCCGTGCGGTCGCTGGCGAGTTCGTCATCGAGCGCTTAGGCGCGCGGCGATTGCTAAGCATGCTGGCGCGAAAGCCTGAGCGCGAACATTGACACGAGCGCCATCGCGATGACGGCGGCCCCGTAGGTATCGGCGGCTGCGGTGAGGCCCACGATGGGAGCAAAGAATCCGGTCAGCGTCGCGGGCAGGCTGAACGACAGGTAACCCTCGACGTAGAAGGCCGAGAGCAGGCCGGCGCGCTGATCCGGCTTGGCAAGCGGCAGCACCATGCGCATGGTGCTGGTAAAGACCGCGCCAAATCCCGCGCCGGAGACGATCGTGCCGGCCAGCATGAGCCAGGCGAGTTGTGCGTGAACGCCGGCGAGCGTCGTTGCGACGCCGGACGCGAGCGCAACGATGGCGCCGCCGAGGATGCGATCGGCTGGCACAGCGCGGAGCGACAATACGCTCAGCACGCCGCTCAATGTCAGGGCACTGACGACAAGGCCACCAAGGACCGGGGAGTTGATGCCCGTAGCCAAACGAACCAGCGCCGGCATGAGCGAAAAATAGAAGCCGCCCAGGGCCCAAGTGGCGATCGTCACCGGCGTCACCCGCGCCAGCGTGCCGCGCGCTTGCGGCGGAATGCTGACATGCGGGCGCAGCGCCGCGAACACCACCGGCTTCGGCTGTGCTGTTTCCGGCATGTACCAAAGAACGAGCGCCTCGATGACCGACGCAAGCAGCAGCACAAGAAATACGAGCTGGCGCGGATACGGCGCGTAAGTAACAAGGATGGCGGCTCCGAGAGTTCCCGCTGTGAGCCCCGCCAACGCCGTGATGCTGTTCAACAGGTTGCCACGGTTGCGATCGATGTCGAGGATCGCGGCGCCGAGTGTTGCGGTCGCCAATCCGGTCGCGAAACCCTGCAGCGTGCGCGCCGCTATCAGCGCGCTTACAGAATCGGCGGTCATGAACATCGCCATGGCCGCGACATTCATGACCAGCGCCGCCAGTATGGCCGGACGGCGGCCGACGTAATCCGAGAGCGAGCCCACGGTGAGCAGAGCCATCAGCAGGCTCAGCACATAGGCGGCGAAAACGATCGTCACCATGAACGGCGTCAAACCGAAGCTCTGCTGATAGAGATGATAGAGCGGGGTTGGGGCGGCGCCGCTCGCCGAGAATGTCATCGCAGCAATAACCGCGGCGGATGTGGTGACGGGGTTCGACAGCGTGGCGCGCGGCTGCTGGCGCGCGCATGCGATGCAAGTGCTCATTGTTTGCTCCACGATTTCAGGATGAGTGGGACGCGGCCGCTTAGAGCTTCGAGCCGCCGTCGACGGCAACGACGTCGCCGGTCATCCAGCGCGCTTCGTCCGAGACCAGGAAGGCAATGACCGAAGCCACTTCGCCGGGCTGGCCGATCCGCTTCAGGGACTGCATGCCCATCACGGTTTTGCGGCCGTCCTCGGTCTTGGTGAAATTCGACATGTCGGTATCGATCACGCCAGGAGCGACGGCGTTGACGCGAATGCCGCGCGGCCCGAGAGCGGCGGCGAAATATTTGACCAGCGTGTTGATGGCGCCCTTGGTGCTCGCGTAAGCGGCGAGCGTGCCGACGGCGGCGCGGGCGCCAAGCGAAGACAAGAACACGATGCTGCCGCCGTCGCCCATGATCGGCAGCAGTTGCTGCACGAGGAAAAATGGAGCGCGGACGTTGACGGCGAACAGGCTGTCGAAGTCCTTGACGGTTACGGTCTCGAACGTGGTCGCGTTCGAAATCCCGGCATTGGCCACGAGAATGTCGAGGCGGCTTCCGGCGAGGTTGCGCACTTGCGCCGCCAGGAGATGCGCGCCATCGGCCGCGGCCAGATCGGCGGAAACCGCGTCGGCGCGGCCACCGGCGGCGCGGATTTGATCGACCACCGCTTTGGCTCCGTCGGCATTGCGTCCGTAGTGGACGATGACGTGCGCGCCCGCGGCGGCAAGAGCGAGCGCCGTGGCGCGGCCCATGCCGCGGGATGCGCCGGTCACCAGGGCGGTCTTATTGGCTAGGTTGGTCATCAGGCTCTCCTATCGGTGGGGCGACGTTCGTCATCGCCGGTGGGTATGAGCATGATGGCGGGATTGCCTTTAGACAAAGACTTTGTATGTTCAAGCCATGCTTTAAAAGTATGGAAAGCGCGGATGGAGCTGCGTCACTTGCGGTATTTCGTGGCCGTCGCCGAGGAGGGCGGCATCACCAATGCGGCCGAGCGGCGGCTGCACACGGCGCAGCCGTCCCTGAGCCGCCAGATCCGCGACCTGGAACTGGAGGTCGGCGTCCCATTGCTGGAGCGCAGTGCGCGCGGGATAGCGTTGACGCCCGCAGGCCGCATATTCCTCGATCACGCCCGGCTCGCGTTGCTTCAGGTCGAAGCCGCCGGTGAAGCCGCGCGCCGCGCGGCGCAGCCGGAGAAAACGGCTTTCGTCGTCGGCTTCCTGGCGGGCCAGGAACTGGTGTGGCTGCCGGAAACGCTGCGCATCCTGCGCGAAGAACAGCCCGACCTTGAGATCACGCTGGCGAGTCAATCGTCTCCCGAACTCGCCGGCGCTTTGATGCGCGGCAAGGTCGACGTCGCTTTTCTGCGCCGCGAGGCGCAGGCGCCGGGGCTGGCGTTCAAGTTTTTGGTCAAGGAGCCTTTGGTGGTCGTGCTGCCGAGTGGCCACCGGCTAGCCGCGCGCGAGGAAATCAATCCTCGCGATCTCGCTGGCGAGATTTACATCACGCCCACGAGAGTGGCGCCGGCGTTGAAGGCAGCGATCGAAGGTTACGCAGCCAAGTCCGGTGTCACGCTCAAGCCCGAATACGACGCCGAGAATCTATCCTCGGTCTTGTCGCTCGTGACTTCGACAGGCGGCGTGACGCTGCTGCCGCTCTACGTGCAAATGATGCTGTCGCCGTCGGTCGTTATGCGCCCGCTGCAGGGCGTGGTGCCGACCATCGACCTCGTGCTCGGCTACAGCCGGTCGAACAGTTCGCCGCTGCTCAAGCGGTTTCTTTCGCGGGTCGACGACCTAGTGGCGCATGTCGTGAAAAAGCCGGCGCCCACTCCCGGCGCCTCGCGATGACATTCTTAGGGTTGTTGCGAAGGGCGGCTTGTGCGCTTTGCCGGCCGCCAACCGGAGCAAAACGGCCTCAAACCTCTGGCATCTCAAACGAATATCTCAAACGAAACAGGCCGGCTTAATTATCTGACCATCTTTTGACGATTTGAGGGTGCGCGGTGTTTCTCAACAGTAATCCCCCGGGTCCGGGGGATAACGTGTTTCGCCCGTTGACCCGAATCGGCAAATCATAAAGAAAGTAAGGCCCTTACGGGGCTTTGGTCGTCTCGGTTGATTAGGTGCTTATGGCGGTTTGAAGCGTCAACATCGGAATTATCCGGGGAATTTCCGATTCCCTAACAGCGGGCGGGTCATGCGCAAACAATCCCCCGTGTTGGCGTTGGGCACAATATTAGCAAGCTTGCTTTTGTTCGCGGCTCAGCATCCCGCAGATGCAGCCTGTGCCAGCGGAAGCTCGTCGGGATGCGATGGGCGTGGGCAGGGCATTGGGCCTGTCGCACAGGCAGACATGAAGCCAGGCGCCGAAGATTCAAGGGCAAAGGAACACGATCTCCCATCGGATCTATGGGACCGGGTCAGGAAGCTGCCGCTTCCGCCAGCCGCAGTGGACGATCTTATCAAGAGAATGGAGGACATCGCCCACAAGATCGCCGACGCCCAGGGCCATGCGGCCGATGCCGAAAAAAGGATTCGCGATGCCGACGACGGGATCGACAAGCTTAAGACCGACAGGATCGCGGCCGAGGGGGAAAAGCACGCGGCCGAGGAGGAACGTGACCGTCAACAAGGGCGCCTTGTTGCTCTGCTAGCGGATTCTCTGCACGATTTCAGACCACCGCCTCCTCCGAGGCCGGTCGAGGACTGGAGAGCAAAGCGGTGGTTCCGGCCTCGTCCCGTATACCGGCACTTTTGCCCGCTGCTGTACCCGCCCCCGTTCCCGGCTCTGTTCCCGCCGCCGCCGCGCGAGTTTGAGTACCCGCCTCCGCGCGAGCGCGAATTCTACCCGCCGCCGCGCGCGGGTGGGATCCATGAGCCCGGGCCCCCGTGCTGCGGTTGCTTGCGGAATCGCGATCCATGAACTGCGGCGGTTGCTGGGGGAATCGCGTCGAGTGACTTAGCGGTGGTGGTTGATTTTTGCGTCCGGCACCGCGCCACCGAATAGACTGGACGCCGCTAGGATGCTGACGGCAGATATTCGGCATCCACAATGGCGACGTCGCTGTTCCGATCATCGCCGCTGACAAAGCGGTGCGGCTCGGGAAGAGGCGCATTCGCGCCGTCCCTCTTCTGGCGCCTGCTTCCAGACCCTATGATGTGCGGCCAAAGTCCCCAGACAGCCAAGTAAGCAGGAGTGCCGCCCTCATGGTTCAGCTCATCGACAGCGACATCAAGACCCGCGAAGTGCTCGGTTGGAAGGGCGTGCACGTGCTGCACTTCATGGGCTCGTCATGCTCACAGAAGCTGCGCGTCTTCCTCAATCTGAAGAAGATCCCGTGGCACTCGCACCCGGTCGACCTGCCGGGCAACGAGAACATGCAGCCGTGGTTTCTCGGGATCAATCCGCGGGGGCTGGTGCCGGTCCTGGTGCATGACGGCGCCGTGCATATCGAGAGCAACGACATCATCCAATATCTCGAGCAGAAATTTCCGCAGCCAAAGCTCATTCCATCCGGCTACGAGAGCGAAGTCGTAAAGCTGCTCAAGCACGAGGACGACCTGCATCTCGACCTGCGGACGCTCAGCTTCCGCTTCGTCTTCGCGCCGCCAGGGCCGCCGAAATCGGCCGAAGCACTCGCCAGCTACGCCGCCAACGGCGCCGGCACCGTGCAGGGTGTCAAAGATACGGAAAAGCAGATCCAGATCGAGTTCTGGAAACGCGCCGCCAAGGAAGGCTTCACCGATACGCAAGCGCGCGCGTCCGCGCAAAGATTTCGAGCCGAATTCGATGAACTCGACAGGACGTTGGCAAAGCAGCCTTACCTTCTGGGCGGAGCCCTGAGCGTGCTCGACATCGCCTGGCTGATCTATCAAAACCGCCTCACGCTCGCCGGGTATCCGTTCGCACGGCTGCATCCGCACGTTAAGGCCTGGGCCGACCGCTTATGCGCCATGCCCGAATTCGCCAAAGAGATCGAGCAGCTCCGCCATTCCCCGCAACAGCTGGACGCCGTGCGCCGTTCGCTGGCGGGTCAATCGCTGGAAACGGTCGCGGGCTTCTAGTTTTGACGAGGTGGTCCTCAGAAGTCGATGCCGTTTGCAGGATTGTGATGCGAGAAATAGCGGATGGGTGGGAAGTAGTTTCGTGCCGTGTCAAAGCACCATGGCATACGGTTTTCGCGGTCTTGCAGATGCTGGTCGGGAATCCCGACTTGGTGCCGGTGTTTTCTACGGCTACGTGGACCGTGCGACAGACGGCGACGGGAACAGTGCGCAAGGTGACAGCGCGTTCAAGACAAGAAGCCAGCGACAAAATCGTCAACAACATCTTCGACGGCGACTGAGGTCGCGCGCAGCCACAGCTTTGCCGCTCGTCACAGTCCTTTAGATTGCTGTGAAAGATACCGCGCCGGCGGCGCCGAAGGCTGTTCGCGATTCCATGTGGAAAGCGGTGGCGATGTTGTGGATTTCGGAACTGCCGCATTTGCGATGTGCTAAGTTGGGTTGGCACGATGTTTGCTCTCAGGTTGCCACCGATATTAATGAAGCATAAATCGGGGCCACGGCATTGCGCCTGAGCTGACAATGGAAAATGTGGGCAGGTGCTGGTATGAAAAGCGGCCTTTAGTCCCGTGAGGCGGGTTCCATGCGCGGGTTCCCACCAGCGGAAAATAGACAGAGGACGGAACGGCAATGGAATGGATTTTGGTTCTCCATTTTCTCTGGAATGACGGCCATACGCAAATCGTGAAAGCGTCCGACTATCCATTTTCTTCAGTAGAAGACTGTGAGTCGCACAAGGACCAAGTGCGCAACTATATCTCTTTGTGGCCTGGCGAAGCGTCGTTCAGCGTTACGTGCGAACGCAAAACGTAATTGAGCGGTGAAGCTTCGAGACGGCGCGCATTCCTGGCGCGAGTTCCGCCGCGCTGACAGCGGTCCTGCCCTGCAGACATCTGTGGAATAACTCGGATCAGCCGGCACCGCGCATGTCGAGTGCGGCTAGGATTGCGGTTGCTATTGCGAGGACTCGAAATGCGCGTCGCAGCGGTCGCGTTGCTGTTGGCATGGTGTCCGGCCGCCATAGCCCAAAGTGCCACGGCTCAGAGCGTGTTGCCAGACCGCGTCACGTTCCGCAGTCTCGACGACCGCACTACGCTGGTCGGCTACGTCTATGCGCCGCGTGCCGACGCGGACCATCCGGCCGCGCCAGCGCCGGCAGTGGTCATGATGCATGGCCGCGCCGGCGCCTATTCGAGCCTCGCCAACGGCAAATACGATGCCTCGACGATTTCGCAACGGCACCAGATGTGGGGCGAGCTGTGGGCCGAGCACGGCTACGTGGCGATTCTGGTCGACGGTTTCGGGCCCCGTGGTTATCCGCACGGCTTTCCGCAGCACAGCTATGATGAGCGTCCAGAGGCGGTCAACGAAGTGACGGTGCGGCCGCTCGACGCCTACGGGGCTATCAAGTTTCTGCGCACACGCGGCGGCGTCATCCCCGACCGTATCGGCCTGCAGGGATGGTCGAACGGCGCCAGCGCCGCGCTTGCCGCCATGGCGCAGGTCGCGGCGGATACGCCGGGAGCGGTGATGCGCGGGCCGAGGTTGGGATTTCGCGCGGCTCTTGCGCTTTATCCCGCATGCGGGCTCAAGGGGATTTTCGACGACGGTTATCTGCCCTATGCGCCCGTGAAGGTGCTGCAAGGCGACGCCGACGAAGAAGTGTCACCGCGGCGCTGCGCCTCGTTTGTCGAAAAGAGCCGCGCCCATGGCGGCGATATCGACATCATGTTTTACCCCGGCGCCACCCATGGCTTCGACGATCCCGGCCCGCGCCGCCAGAATCTCAATGCCAACGTCGCCGCCAAGGCCGACGCCCTGACGCGGGCGCGAGCTTTTTTCGACGCGCAGGTGCGAGGCCTCCAGCCGAAATAATGCTTCAAACAAACATTCTAACAAACCTGGGGGTGAACGATAATGCAATGGATCATTGTGCTCCACTTTCTCTGGAAGGACGGCCATATCCAGACAGTCAGAGTTCCCGAATACACGTTTGCTTCGGCGAACGAATGCAGTTCCCACAGAGGTGAGGTGCGCAATTACATTTCGCTGTGGCCTGACGAAGTTTCTTACACCGTGACATGCCAACGGCGATGATCGCCGACTTCCTGCGGGATCGTGAAATCCGATCTGATAATTGAGTCTGTGCAATCTTCGTGCAGCCAAGTGCCATCGCTGTGGCGAACGATGTCGCATGGCTTGCGCATTCGCCGATAAGGCGCGGGCCCGCGGCGGATGACGCTCGAACGCCGGACCAGGCCATAACGGTTCCGTCGCGGCCAAAGCACGCATCGGCGCGGCAATGGGACAGATGTCTGTGCCCTCGTGCGGCAAGCGCCGTATTTAGGCTGTGGACAGCGTGGATATCTTACGCCGTACCCTCAGCGCGCCCGATACCTCCTTTCGCGAATCGCAATTTTGCCGGATCATTGCAGTTCGCGTTGTAATTCATTGTATTAGTGCTGCATCCTCGTAGTATTAGTGCTGCATCATCGTATTAGTGCTGCGTGCCAGCGACTCGAGTGGGGGCCGAGCGACCGCGACGTTTCGCAGTTTATTTCCGCTTCTCCATCGCCGTTCGCGTTTCGCGTACCCAAGCGTTGAGGATGAACGGCTTAAAGTACAAACGCACTGGGCGGGGCTGAACGTCTCAGTGGCGGGCGGAATAGAGGGGAGCTTCGTTCCCCAAGGGGCGAGCAGTCATGCGCGGAAAGTTGTCCGTCATGGTGTTTGGCGCAGTGCTCACGGCGAGCATCACCCTTGTCACATCAAACCAAGATCCCGCACAAGCCGCTTGCGTCACCAACGGTACACCTGGATGCCGTGACCAGGCGCATGGCGCACCGGTTGTGCGGACCCTACGGCCTGCGGGCAGCGCACAGGCTGCACACACCGTGCCGGCGGCAAGAGCCATACAAGCCGCAAGAAGCGTGCAGGCTTCACGAATTGTACCGACCGCACCAACCAAACGGGCTGTGCCAACCGTGCAGGTGCCAAGAACCGTACAGACCGCTCCAACCAAACAGGCCGCGCCAGCGGGGCAGGCCCCGCGAACCGTGCAGGCCGCGCCAATCGCTCAAGCTCCGCGAACCGTACAGGCCGCGCCGATCAAACAGGCTGCGGCAAACTTGGATGCTGCGGCAACCGTGCAGGCCGCGTTAGCCGTGCAGGCGGCGTTAGCGGCGCAGGCTGCGTTAGCGGCTCATGCTGCACAGACCGAACATGTTGCACAGGGTCCGGATCGCCGCCCTGAAGAAAGACGGCCCGACGAAAGACGTCCCGAAGAAAGACCGATCGAAGAGAGGCGTCCCGACGACATGAGGGCGCAAGATAGCGGCCATCCGCCACCTGACAGCCAGGAAGGAGTTGAACTTGCGCCAAGTCCCGCGCAAATGCTCGTCGAACTGAACAAAAGAATAGAGGACGTAGTGCGTAGCATTGCGGACGCCGAACGTCGCGAACACGACGCTACCAGTAAGGTCCGCGATGCCGATGACGATATGGACAGTGCCAGGGGCCGGCGCGATGCTGCCGAGCAGGAGAAGCATACGGCTGCAGAAGAGGAGCAACGACAGCTGGCGCGCTTCGTCGACTTGCTGCAGGAGGCGCTGCACGACCTCAGGCCGCCACCTCCCCCTAAACCGCCGGAAATCGAGCGGAGAGAGCCGGAAAGAAGGTTCCGGCGGCCTTACGGCATGGTGCGCCGCGGCGGCGCATACATTGGCCGATGACTGTGCCGTCGAGCATGTTGAAAGCCGCGAATGGGGTCGTGGTGCCGTTGCGCTTGTAGTCGTACGTCACCGACCCTCGACGCCCCAATCCGCGACCGCCATAAATCTCCTCCGGCGTGTCGCGGTCTCTCACCAGTCTTTACAACCGCTCCCGATCTTTAGGAGCGTGCTCGGTTGCAGGGTCACGCCGCCCGACACCTTCATGTTGCCTTAGTGGAGCTGTGAAGCGAGGTTGACTGTGGCGCGTCACCGCGGACGGCCCGGAGGCGGTTGTTCTCCTCGCGTGTCGCGGTCTCCTGGACCTTCGCCCCCGCAAACATACTTTGTTCTCTCAATCGTCATTTTTGGCGAATCGCGGTCCCACTCGGGACTATGCCGAAATTTGTCCAACTCCTCTTTGTCTCGGTCCACACTCCTGCTCAAAGCGTCAATTGTGCGGTCTACGTCGTCCATTTCCTGCCGCACCTCACGGCTGTCGCGGTCGCGCCCCTCAAGGTCCCGCCTTTGCTCTTTTTTGCGCTCCAGTTCCTGAAAATCTGGTGCCAGCTTCGAGAATAACCCCAAAAATCTAAAATGCTCCAACTCCTGCACCGTGACGGTATCGCCCTCGCCACTATGTAGGGCGTCCTGATAGACTTCGTCCAACTGGCATATACGGCAGGCTGGTGTGCTGTTGTAAGCCACGCTTCGAATGATTCGCCCAAAATTTTGCCGGGCTTCCTCCAAAGCGTTCTTGAATTCCTGTTTTCTGTCCTTGTTGGATTTAGGATCGTAGCCGAAATCCGTATCTTGGTATTTGCGATTGACGGCATCGATCAAGTCATTGAGATCATCTCGCGCTAGTCGAGCCTCTCGATGCTGATCGAGCCACTGATCAACCACTCTGGTTCTTTCACAGCGGTCGGAGGGCCGCGGCTGTGCCACACTGACGGAATTCAGCGAATCGAATGCCAGATACGACGCCGCGCACAAGGTGACACTCAGTCCCGCGAACAAGTGTTTTGTGAAGACCCGATTCCTCGTTCCGTTCATGTCTGGCCCCCGTTGACGGTGAAGGAAATTGCTCGATCGGACATTCGTCACGCGAATGATCCTACAACAAGAATGCGCCTTCGGCCCGTCGTTGACAAGTGAAGAGTGCGGTGCACTGCGGAGCACTTGACGAATTCAAATGAAGGGCGCTGAAGCATCGGTGACACATGCGCGACATACCGGCGCTGCGCGGTTATCCCCAAGCCGATGCGCCGCGTCCGTCAGTGAAAGCCGGACGGATTGAACCCATTCTCCGGTTTGCGCGACCAATCGATTGAACATTTCGTTTTGCACCTGGCGGCCATACGATGGTCAGTGGCGCGGCCAGCGGCAATGGCTCAAGTGGGCCGGTCGGGGGCTGGCACAGCTGTCCAATTCACTGCCTGTCGGCGGCTTCCGCCGTTGAAATCTGATTTTTTCTTTGGTCCTCCAAATGACATCCGCCACAGCCGCAGGGACAACAACGGTTGCCGTTCTCGACGCTGAGTTTCGCGAGGTGCGGACCATTACCTCGGCGCGCGAACTCGAGTTATTTGACAGGCTGTGGTCGGACCGGACCGTGGAGACCGAACGCAAGCTGCGGCCGTTCTACAAAGTTTCCATTTATCGCAATGGACGCTCGGTTCGCTGGTTGTACGATCCGGCGGGCCTGGCGCAGGTCCTTTCGAAGGCTAAAAAGCCCGTGTATCGCCTGCAATCGGTGGAGGACCTTAACGCTTTGCTGGCGATTTCATCGTCCGCCTATGAGCCGCGATGATGTTTCTGGAATCCATTCGCCAGTGAACGGGCGCGGCGCAATCGAAGTAACTGCGATCTTCGAATTCGCAAGCGCTCAATTATTGAAAGTTGCAATTCGGCCGCCTTCAGCCTTCAATGGCGCTACGCGCGTCGCTGACCGCGCAAAAAAATCGGGGAGGAAATGCCATGAATACCGCGCTGCCCAAACTCGATGTGGTGATCGGCAACAATTTCGGTCATCTGCCGATGTTCGTAGGAGCCGAGAAGGGTTTCTTCGCGTGGCACGGGGTGGACGCCAAGATGCTGGTGGTCGACACCGGCACCGACATGGTCAACGCCATGCATGACGGCCGCGCGCAGATCGGCGACATGAGCACCACCACCTATCTGAAGGCGGTGCATGCAGGCGAGCCGTTCCAAGTGATCGGCCTCATCATGAATGACGCGACCCGCGACAACGCCGACGAGCCGCTCGCCATCGTCACCAAGAAAGGCCGCGGTATCGAGGCCGGAAAGCTTGCCGACCTCAAAGGCAAGAAGATCGGGCTCGCACGCGGCCAGACCTCCGACGAATATTTCAAGATGGTGCTGCGCCGCGCCAAAATGAAATACGAAGATCTGACCATCGAGAACATCTGGTCACAGTTCGGTCTGGCGCCGGCGTTGAAGGAAGGCAAGGTCGACGCCGTGGTGTCGTGGGAGCCCTATGTCACGCAGGTGCTGACCGAAGTGCCGGATTCATATCTGGTGATCCGTGGCGGGCATCATTTGTCGTACGTGATGGTCGCGACGGCGCACGGCCCGACGGTCGAGAGCAAGCCCGCCGTGGTGAAAAGCATTGCGGCCGGTCTCGCGGCGTCTTCCCATTACACGCGTAATCATCGTGACGAGGCGGTGGAGATTTTTGCCAAGTGGGTGCCAGGCACCGACGTGGCGATCGGCAAGAAAGGCGTGAGGCACATCAGCTTCGATCCGCGCCTGTCTCCGGCCGTGATGCGCGCCTTCAACAATGCGGAAGATGAAGTATTGATGAACACGCTCAAAGGCGCCGCCCGGCTCGATGTACCGAGTCTGTTCCGGCCGAAATTCATGGCCGAGGTCGAGCAAGAGCATCCGGAATATTTCGCCGATTTGCCGCCGCTGAAATGAAAGCCCGCCGCGCGCGTCTCGTCGTCACGGTTCGTCTTTCGATTGGAAGACGGCGATATCGACCTGCTGGACGCGGCCGAGATTGAAGGCCTCGACGCTCGCCCGGCGGTCGAAGTGCAGACCGATCGCTTGGGCACGCGACGTAAAGGCTTGTTCCTGGCGCTCTTCGATGAAAGCAAACCGGCAGCTGCCTTGCTGCAGGAAATCCGCGGCACTGGCCGCATCGGTGAGCCGGGTCGAGGTCCCGGCGAGGAATACAAGGCTCGGCTCCTCATATCCGGCGGCGGCGGCGATCGGTTGCGCGCAACCGGACTCACGTAAGACGCGCGCGAGCGCCGGGCTCGGGAACAGCGGGCTGAGCGCCGGAATAATGAAGCCGCCGGCCCCAATCGCGATCAGCACCGATGCCGCGGTGGCGCAAACGAGCGCCTGCGCGGCGCCCTCGTCCTTGTACAATCTCCAGGCTGCCAAGCCACAGACAATGGCGGCAGCGAGGAATGGCCATGCCGCAAGGGCCGGCTCGTGGCCGATAACGATCGCGCCCGCGACGAGAAGGATGCTGATAACGAGCGGGACGAGAAACCACCATACGGCGTTGCGCACGAACCAGATCCAGTGCGACAGCATGTTTCGCTCGATGGCCATGGCGAAAAGGATCGCGATTGCCGGATAGAGCGGCAGCACATAGTGCGGCAGTTTGGTCACGGCCAGCTCGAACACGAGCCATGACGGCACCAGCCACGCCAGCAAAAACCGAATGGCAGGCTCCCGCCGCCTGGATATGACGGCGGACACGGTCATTCCGGTCAGGACCGACGCGGGAAAAAAAGTCACGAAGAACAGCACGAGGTAGAAGCCGGGCGGCTCACCGTGGCCCTGCTGCGAATTCACCAATTTGCCCAGCGTATCGTGACCCACCGAATCGAGAAGAAAGGCATTGCCGACGTGCATGGAGATGGCGACCAGCCACGGCAACACGAGAAGAGCCGCCCAGGCAATTCCAGGAACTGGGCGAAGCGCCAACACCCAGCGCCAAGAGCGGTCGAGGATCCAAAGCGTCACAGTGGTCAATCCAACGACCATCAGGATCACAAGGCCCTTGATGAGAACGCCGGCCGCGACGGCGGTCCAAAAAACCGCCAGCAAGCCGAGGCTTGGCCGCGCGGCGTTCGCTTCGCGCGCCGGCAGATAGACGCGCGCCAGCGCGCCCATGGCGAACACCACCGTAAAGAGCAACATCGCGTCGGTTTTGGCGAGCCGCGCTTCGACGCCAAGGATGACCGATGACACCATCATCAGGGCGGCGAGCATCGCCGCGCGCCGGCCGACGAAGGCGAGCGCACACGAGTAGGTTCCCAATACGGCGCCGATCGCGCCGAGCAGCGACGGCATCCGGTAAAGCCATATGGCCGTGCGCGCATTGGGGACGCCGAGCGCTTCGCCGGTTTTCACCGCGGCGGCCTGCAGCCAATAGATGCCGACCGGCTTGTCGTTGGCCTGCTGGTCCTGGAAGCGGATGTCGACGTAATCGCCGGTATCGAGCATCTGCTTGGTGGCTTGGGCGTAACGAGGCTCGTCGCGATCGACCGGCGGGATCTGAAAAAATCCCGGCAGGAAGGCGACGAGCGAAACGAGGATCAACAGGCAGGCCGCCCGCCGATGGGTGCCGACGGCGAAATCAAGGAGGCGAGCGAGACAGTTTGCCGGCCAGACTGTGTGCGACGATACGCCCCCGGTCGTGCTCATAGCCGCCACATCGGACGCGTCCCTTCAGTTTAGTCGTTCGGCGCCGGCTGTTGGCCGGAATGCGGCCCGCGCGGATCGCGCAGCGGTACGTTGACGGCGCGCTGGACGATGTACATGGGGCGCCGCCGTACCTCGTCGTAGATGCGGGCAATGTACTCGCCGAGCACGCCGACCGCCGTAAGCTGCACGCCGCCAATGAAGAGGATGAGAATTGTGATGGTCGGGATGCCCATCGGATATTGGTTGCCGTGAATGAATTTGAGAACAAGCATCACGAGGATGCCGAGTGCGCTCAGAAGGGCAATGCCGAAACCAGCCCACATCATCATGCGCAGGGGCACCGTGGAGAAGCAGAATATTCCGTTGATCTGGTAGCGGACGGTACCGATGAATCGATTGTATTTGCTCGCTCCATCGGCGCGGGCATCGCGGTCGTAGAGAACTTCCCCCTGCGGAAAACCCACAAGGGGCACCAGCCCTTTCAGGAAGCCGTGGGTCTCGTTCAAGCCGCGCAGTTCCTCGATGACCCGCCGGCTGATAAGGCGGAAATCGCCGGTGTCTGCCGGTATCCGGACCTCGGCCAGTTTATTGATGACGCGATAGCCAAGATGGGCGACGACGCGTTTAATCACGGTCTCGCCCTTACGGCTGGCGCGGCGGGCGGTGACGACGTCGAAGCCCTCTTTCGACTTGTGCCACATCGCCTCGATCACTTCAGGCGGGTCCTGAAGGTCGACATCGATGACGACGCACCATTGGCCGCGGCAGTTGAGGATACCCGCCATGGTGGCTGGCGGCTGACCGAAGCGCCGGCTGAGCACGATGAGACCGATCCGGGGGTTGCGCGTGATCTCCGCACTGATGATCTGCTCGGTTCCGTCCGTTGATGGATCGAGCGCAAAGATAATCTCGTAAGTCCCCAGCCGTTCCAGTACCGGAACGGTGCGCTTGAGGAACGGGCCGATGTTTTTGCTCTCGTTGTAAACGGGAACGACGACCGAAATCAGCGGCGCTTCTTTTGAGATTTCCTCGCCCACGCGCTCAGATGGCATTGATTCTGGCAGTGCGGCCGTCCCTGTGATTTGCCGATCCAGCACTTGCTGCTCACGCTCCGAACTGCCCAATTATTCCCTACTGGCGGCCGGAAGTTACGTTAAGCGGAGGAGTCGGGCAAACAGTAATTTCCGCCCGGTAAGCTGCTGCGGCGCACTGATGAAACTGTGGAGAAACTGTGGACAGAGTATTTCGAATCAAGGTCACAGTTTCTAAGAGTTTTCTGCATGTTACGCTTTGGTATGCGGAAGCTTCTGGTTTTCTTGGCTTTGGCTGTGGCGCTTGGCGGCGGCTTGTACGTCGTCACGGCCGAACTGCTTTTGCCCGATAGCATCCCTCGCATCTATTTTGGCGTCGGCGGCGCCATGCTGGCCTCATGGGCGGCTTACTCGCTGTGGCTGGATTTTATTGCGCCGCTTCTCGGCATCGCGACTGCGGAAGAATGATGCCCGCCGGCTCCTAGGAAGCGCTTCCTCGCCGGGTGCGATCATCCCCGGTCCCACTGCCTTCGCTAAGACCTGTTGGGCGCCTAAGCGCTCTGCCGCAATCGGCAGCGCTTGTATCGCGCCGTCGCGGCAGGAGAAATTCGACTCGTGATAACAATGGGGATAATGAAGAGCCGAATTTCCGGCGCCGGCAAGCGATAGCAAAAGTTTGCCAAGCGAGTCCGTAGGGAGATTTACGGCGTGATCATCGTCCGCAGTCCGTTACGAATCACACTCGGCGGCGGGGGAACAGACTTACCCTCCTACTATCGGGCTCACGGGGGTTTTCTTATCGCGGCTGCGATCGATCGCTACGTTTACATCACCGTGCACAAGATGTTTCAGAGCGGATTCATTGTGAAATACTCCGAGCTGGAGAACGTGCGGCGGCGTGAAGAAATTCGGCATCCAATCGTGCGCGAGGCGCTGGTGCTGACCGGCGTTGAGGACAAGGCTGAGATTACCAGCCTGGCCGATATTCCGGCCGGCACCGGGCTCGGATCGTCGGGAAGTTTCACGACGGCGCTGTTGCAGGCGCTTCACGCCCATCAAAGAAACATTGTCAGCACGCGGGAGCTGGCGGAGCAGGCTTGTCAGATCGAGATCGATCGCCTGGGCGAGCCGATCGGCAAGCAGGATCAATTCATCGCGGCCTATGGCGGCGTCACCTGCTTCCGCTTTCACAAAGACGACAAGGTTGATGTTTGGCCCGCGCCGATCAGTGCAGAGACGCTCACCAATCTGGAAGAGGGCCTGACGATGTTTTTCACCGGCATGTCGCGCTCGGCCTCCGCGATCTTGAAGGGCCAGGACGACAAGTCGAAAGCTATGGATCCGGAGATGGCCGACAACCTGCATTATGTAAAGGATCTTGGGCAGAGATCGCTCAGCGCATTGGAGATTGGCGATCTGCATACGTTCGGCAAGCTCATGGACGAGCACTGGCAGCACAAGAAGAAACGCTCTAACGCCATTTCCACTTCTGAAATCGACAAGTGGTATGAAATCGCTTTGCGCAACGGTGCGCTGGGCGGGAAGCTGGTGGGCGCCGGTGGCGGCGGTTTTCTCCTGTTGTATGCCGAAGATAAAAAACGCTTGCGGCATGCGATGCGAGAAGTGGGACTCGAAGAGGTCCGGGTCCGGTTTGATTTCGAAGGCACCAAGACGCTCGTCCAATGACCGAGATGCCTCCTCTTGCGATCTTGGCGGGCGGACTTGCGACCAGGTTGAAGCCACTGACCGAACAGGTCCCGAAATCGATGATAGAGGTCGGGGGCCAGCCCTTCATCGCGCATCAGCTCCGTTTGCTGCAGCGGGAGCGCATCAATCGCGTCGTTCTCTGTCTCGGTCACTTGGGCGAGCAAATCGAGACGTTCGTCGGAGACGGTGGGCAATTCGGCGTTTCGGTCGCCTATTGCTACGATGGTTCGAGTTTGCTCGGAACCGGCGGTGCGCTGCGGCTTGCGCTCGGTCAGCTGGGAGCGGAATTTTTGGTGATGTACGGCGATAGCTGGCTCGATACCCGCTTCGCGCCGGTCGTCGATGCATTCCGCGCCAGCGGTAAGTCGGCGCTGATGACCGTCTATCGAAATTCCGATCGATGGGACAGAAGCAACATCTGGTTCGAGAACGGCCAGATCCGTGTCTACGACAAGAAAAACCGCCTGCCGCAGATGCATTACATCGATTGGGGTCTGAGCATGACAAAAGCCGATGTCATCGCCGCACGCCCCGCACACACGGCATTCGATCTCGCGGAGGTCTACGGCAAGCTCGCCCAGAACGGCGATCTCGGCGGATACGAAATCGCCACACGGTTTTATGAGATCGGTTCGCCTGCAGGATTGCGCGAGACCGATTTATTGCTGCGGAATAAAGTCTCAAGCGCGTAGTCCGCGCTCAAAACGGTCAGTGCAGATCGGCGCCAATTCACAGCGCCTTGGCGGCTTCCTGCCAGCGTTGCGCCGCGGTCGGGCTGGCGACGATGTCGTCCACGTTGGCGAGTTTCACGCGGTCACGCACTAGGCCCTTGTAGAAATCGGCCTTTGATACCGGCGGCACGTCGGCGATAACGGTCCAGCTCTCGCCGCCATCGAGGCTCTCGAACACCTGCCCGTCGGTATCGGCCGCATGCAGCGAGTAGCCGTTCTGGTGGACCTCGATGGTGAGGGCGGAGAACAGCGCGCGCTGACCGTTCGGCAGGCCGCCCAGCAGCCGCTCCCAGGTCTTTCCCGCGTCGCGGCTGCGAAATATCTTTCCGCGCGCTCGGCCGAGCTCGTACCAGTGCACCGGCCAGCCCGCGCCCGCCGACATGAACAACAAATCGGGCTGGTCGGGGTGGAGCACGACGGCGTCCGGATAGTTGGCGTCCGGCGGCATTTTGATCCGATGGAAGCTTTTGCCCCCGTCTTCGCTCGCCATCATGCCGACAATGCCGTTGGCGATGATGATGCGATTCGGCCGCGCCGGATGCACGAGAATGCGGTGGATGTCGCACTCGCGCGGATCGGGATCGACCGGCAGCTCGGTGAATGTCTTGCCGAAATCGTCGGAGTATTGCAGCGAGCCGATCTCGACCCCAGCCCACAGCCGGTTGCCGTCGAGCACGATGTCCTTGATGTGTCCGATGCGCGGCGGCGGCGGAAAAGTCCAGTGCGGAACCGACTTGGCGTTGCGAAAAGCCGGCAGCTCGCGCCAGGTTTTTCCCTTGTCTTCGCTGCAATAGAGATGCGCCGGCAGCGCGCCGACAAACACCGCCTCGCGTCCTTGCAGCCGGCCGGCGCGCGTCGACCAGAATTCGTAATGGGCAAGGCCGTCGTTGACCCAGGCCCACTTCATGCCGCCGTCGTCGCTGCGGGCGATGCCGACGCCGCGCGTCGAGGCGAACAGCGTGCCATCTTCGAGTGCGGTGACGCCGGACACGAACACGCCCTGCAGCGCCCGATGCTTTTGCGTCCAGCCGCGCTCGGTCTTTTGCAGGAGCGCAATGCCATCGACCGTGCCGACCACAATCGTGTCGGATGCGGCTTTGGCACGCTGGATGTTGGTTCCGCCGTTCGACAGCAAAATCATCGGGCCACTCGGCATTGTGCGAGTGCGTCTCACGGACAGCATAATCCGGAGGCCGCCGCGCCGACAACGCCCGAAACGGCGTGACGCCGATCGAGCGTCAGGCTTGCGCGATATTCCTAAGCGTACATGGCCGGGATCCGCCCGGCCATGTCTACCCAACATGTCTACGCAGCACGTGTACGCAACTTGCATACGCGACTTCGACTCACGCCGAACGTGGCTCAGTTTGGGACACAAGCGTGAACGTTCCACCCGAGGTGGTAACCCCACGGGCAGCCCGACGTACGGCCATAGTTCGACACGCAGACTCCGTAATAATTGCGGTGCAAGCCGTGACCGCAATCATCCCAGGCCAGCGCGTTGGTGGAAAACGCTCCTGCCAGCATCGCCGAAGCGGCAAGCAGGGCCAACACCTTGCGCATGATCAACTCCCTTGATGTGTTCCCGACAGCGCCCGTTGGGGCCGTCCCATGTTGGTAGGGGGAACGCGGCCGTGGGTTCAAACGGTCCGGCGTTCCTTGCTGGGCGCAGCGCCGCCTTGCGCCCGGCAGGCGCGTGACCGCTGGAAGCTGATGTATAGTCGCTCCCCCGCCGCCCTCCGGCTCCCACCTCGCACCGACAGAGCTGAAATGGCCCGCATCTCCTATTTCGAGGAAAAAGACCACCCCGAGCTCGCCGACCTCATTGCCAAGATCCGTGCCGGGAGGCGCGGCGCGCTGATCAATGTCTACAAGCTGCTGCTACATTCGCCCCCGCTCGCCGCGATCTGGCTCGATTTCGTCAGCACGGCCCGCTACAAGACCGAGCTCGACGGCCGCCTGCGCGAGATCGTCATCGTGCGGGTCGCTCACCTCAACCGCACCACCTATGTGTTCAAGCAGCACGTGCCGCAGCTGTCTGCGCCCGAAGGCCTGAGCGACCAGGAATGCGACGCGCTTGCGGATTGGCGCGCGGCCAAATCCTTCAGCCCGCGCGAACGCGCCGCGCTCGCTTACACGGACGCCATGACCCGGGACATTGCGGTGCCGGATGACGTATTCGAGGCGCTCCGACCCCATTTCAACGAGCGGCAGATCGTCGAACTGTCCGTGCTGATCGGGCTCTACAACATGCATACGCGCGTGTTCACTGCGCTCAAGATCGATCCCGAGCCGCACCACAGGTGATGAGATGATTGATTCCGCTCGTCCCCGCGAAAGCGGGGACCTAGATTCTTGCGTCCGACTCCTGGATTCCCGCTTCCGCGGGAAGGAGCGGAGTTAGCCAATGCCAAATCTTGTCATCGTCGAGGACGATCCGTTTCTGCGCATCGTGCAGCTCGTGCTCGATCCGAACGCAAGCCGCGAGCGCTTTGCTGCCTTCGCGGATTTCTTCGCTCACGACGAGCCCGATTTCGCCGGCTGGTGCGCTAAGGTGCGGCAGAAAGCCTGCGACCTTTATCCCGCCGAGGTGCGGCTGGTCGAAACTCAGGAGGAGTTGCGCCGGAATCTCGCCGATGCGAATGGGCTGATCGTGGAGTCGCTGTCTGTCGGTGCCGACGATATTGCGGCGGCGCCGAAGTTGAAGGCGGTGCAGAAATACGGCGTCGATCTTCGCCGCATAGACCAGGCGGCCTGCGTCGCACGCGGTGTCGCGGTGCTCAGCATCCGGCGCCGCGCCAACATCGCGTGCGCCGAGCTCGCGCTCACCCTGATGCTGATGCTGTCGCGCCGGGTCAACGAACTGGCTGGGCGCATCAGCGTCGAGGCGCTCGCCGAGCTTGGCTATCACTATCAGCCTTACGATCGCCGTTACACGCCGAACTCCAATTGGGGCCGCGTCCCCGGCCTGAAAACTCTCTACGGCACGACCGTCGGCATCATTGGGCTGGGCGAGATCGGCCGCGAATTTGCGCTGCGCGCCGCGGCTTTCGGCATGCGCATTCTTTATACGCAACGGCAACGCGCGCCGGAGGAGATGGAGCGTCCATACCAGGCGACTTTCCGGCCGATGGCGGATCTGCTCGCGGAGAGCGACTGGGTGGTGCCGTTGGTGCCGAGCACGCCGGCAACGCAGAACCTCATCGGCCGCCCCGAATTCGAGCGGATGCGGCAGGGCGCGCGGCTCGTCAACATCTCGCGCGCCGCCGTGGTGGATCGCGCGGCGCTGCTCGATGCGCTCAGATCCGGCCGTCTCGGCGGCTTCGGCCTCGATCCGCTCTACGAGAGCCCCGGCCGCGACGACGATGAGCTGTTGAAATTTCCCAACGTGATCATGACACCGCACATCGCCGCGCAGCCGCGCTTCAATGCGCTCGACGATCTGGAGGACATGATCACCGCATTGGCTCGGAAGCTGCGCTAGGCGGCGGCGCCGGGCTCTAAGGATTGGTGCATGGCGGCGTCGACTACTATGGAAGAATCGTGGGACTTCATCGTTGTGGGCGCCGGGTCTGCGGGCTGCGTGGTGGCGGCGCGGCTGAGCGAGCATCCGGGCAACCGGGTATTGTTGATCGAGGCCGGCAAGGACTATGTGCCGGGTCATGAGCCGGCGGAAATTCTCGATATCTTCGCCGCTACCGCGTATTCGAATCCGGATTTCACCTGGCCGAATGTGACTGCGCGCTTTGCGCCGCGTCCCGGCAACGCGACGGACACGCGGCCGCGCCGTGTCTACAACCAGGGCCGCGTCATCGGCGGCACGTCGTCGATCAACGGCATGGCGTCGCTGCGTGGCCTGCCGTCGGACTACGAGCACTGGGCGGCGTCCGGCGCGCGCGGCTGGGACTGGCAGGGCGTGCTGCCCTACTTCAAGAAGCTCGAAACCGACACCGATTTCGACGGACCGCTGCACGGCAAGGACGGACCCATCCGGCTGCAGCGCTACAGCGCCGATCGCTGGCCGGGTTTCGCGCGCGGCGTCATCGACGCCGTCGAGAAGCACGGCTGGCGCGACCGCAAGGACCAGAACGCCGACTTCGCCGACGGCTACGCCTCGGTCGCCTATTGCCACACCGACACTAAAAGAATGGGAGCCGCCTGGTGCTATTTGACCGAGGAGGTGCGGCGGCGGCCCAATCTTGCGATCATGGGCGAGACCGACGTCGAGAACATCCTGTTCGAGGGCACGCGCGCCATCGGCGTGCGCGCCCGCCGCGCCGGGCAGCCGATCGAGCTGCGTGCACGTGAGGTGATCGTCTCATCCGGCGCGCTGCACTCACCGGCGCTGCTGTTGCGATCCGGCGTCGGGCCGGCGCGAGACCTTAAGGCGCTGGGCATTGCGGTCGTGGCCGATCGGCCGGGCGTCGGCAAACATTTGATGGAGCATCCCGGCGTCAATTTCGGCGCCTACCTGAAGCGCGGCGCGCGGCTGCCAAAAACACTGCGGCGGCAGATGTTCGCCGGCTTGCGCTTTTCCTCCGGCTTCGACGGCTGCCCGCCGGGCGACATGTATCTGATCCCGTCCAACAAGGCGGGCTGGCACGCGATCGGCGAACGGCTCGGGCTCATCATGCTGTGGGTGAACCGGTCGTATTCGACCGGGGAAGTGAAGCTCACGTCGGCGGAGCGATCGGGCCGGCTCGATATCGACTTCAACATGTGTTCGGATCCGCGCGATCTCGAGCGGCTCGTGGCGGGCGTGCGCTTGCTGTGCCGCCTGCAAGCGGACTCGGCGGTGCAGGCGACAGTGGAGCAGGTCTTCCCGATCAGCCTCAGTGACTGGGCGCGGCGGCTCGCGGTGCATAGGCCGATCAATGTTTTGCAAACCTGGCTCGGCGCCATGGCGATGGAAACTTCGCCGCTCATACGGCGCTTCATGATCGACAAGCTGATCGCCGATGCGCCCAGCATCGGCGAGCTTGCCAGTGACGACGGCGCCTGCCGTGAATGGATTCGCGGCGCCGTGCTCGGGCATTGGCATGCGTCATGTACTTGCCGGATGGGCGCCCACGACGACCCGGGCGCCGTCACCGACCCGTCGGCGTGCGTTTATGGCGTCGAGGGCCTGCGCGTCGCAGATGCCTCCATCATGCCGTCGGTACCGTGCGCCAACACCAACATTCCGACCATCATGGTCGGCGAGAAGGTGGCGGCGACGATTCTCGCGGAGAGGTGAGGGAACGGTCGAGAGTTGTCATCATCCGCGAAAGCGGATGATCCAGTAATCGTCGTAATTCAGGACCGCGCACTGGCGTTCGTGATTACTGGATGCTCCGCCTTCGCGGAGCATGACAACAATAGTGTCTACTCCGGCTTATAGCCGGACGCCTTCACGATCTCAGCGTTGATCGCGATCTCCTTGCGCACAAATGCATCGAATTCGGCCGGCGTCATCGGCGCAGGTTCGCCGCCGAGCGCGCGAATCTTATCGGCAATGTCCTTGCGCTCCAACACGGCGACAACTTCGTGGTTGAGCCGGTCGACGATCGGCTTCGGCGTCTTGGCGGGCGCGAATGCGCCGATCCAGAAATTATACAGCGCGCTGGGTACGCCAGCCTCGGCCAGCGTCGGGACGGTCGGCATCAAAGCCAGCCGTTTGGTGGCGCTGATCGCCAGTGCGTGAATTTTGTTGTCCTGAACAAGAGGCAGCGCATTGAGCGCCGGCGCCGGATACACATCGAGACGGCCGGCGATCAGTTCGGTCATGCCCTCGGGAGTGCCGCGAAACGGCACGTGCGTCGCCGCAAAGCCCGCCGCCAGGCGCAGGCGCTCCATGAACAGTTGTCCGGAGGTGCCGATGCCCGCGCTGCCATACAGCACATTGCCGCCCGGCTTCTTGCCCGCTTCAATCAGGTCGTTGAGCGTGTTGTATTTGGTCGAGGTTGCGATCACGAACGGGATATCGGCCAACTCCGATATGCCGGTGAAGTCGTCGGCGACGCTGTACGGCAAGTGCGCGTAGGTGGACGCCACGACCACGTGCGAGGTCGAATTGACCAGCAGCGTGTAGCCGTCCGGCTCGGCCTTCGCCACGATGGCGGAGCCGAGCGTCGTGCCGGCGCCGCCGCGGTTTTCGACCACGAAAGTCTGTCCGATCCGACTTCCGACCTGCGCGAACACGGTGCGCGCGACGATGTCGGTCGCGCTTCCGGCCGAAAACGGCACGATGATCTTGATCGGCTCCTTGCTGGGCCAGTCCTGCGCCTTGGCCGCGAGCGGCGTGAGAAGCAGGATGAAGGACAGAGCTCGGGCCAAATGACGTCTCGCGCGCAGCATGAATGCTGTTCTCCTTGGTGCCGATCCACATGCGGATGCCGGCTTTCGGAATGAGGGACGAACATAGACGGCGTCTCGTTTCGCGGCCACAAGCCTAGGTAACAGCCGTCGGCGCCAGCGCCTCGATGTCGGTGACCACGTCGATCACCGTGGGGCGGCCGGAGGCGAGCGCCTGCGCCAGCGCCGCGGGAAACGCCGAAGCCTGCTCGACACGAATGCCGAGCGCGCCCATGTCCTCGGCGAGGCGGGCGAAATTCATCTTGCTGAACGTCCACAATTCGCGCGCCTTGTCGGTCTGTTTGCCGCCATAGACGCGATCGAAGCCGCGCTTCGACTGATTGCCGCCGCCGTTGTTGTTGACGACGGTCACGGCCGCGATGTTCCAGCGCGCCGCGGTCTCCACTTCGGCAATGTGGTACCAGAAGCCGGCATCGCCGGTGAACGTCACCACGGGCCGGTCCGGACGGGCGCATTTGGCGCCGAGCCCCGCCGGGAACGCCCAGCCCAGATGCCCAGCGCTGCGTATATAGTTCTGGCGTGGGCTTGTCAGATCGAACATGCCGCCCATCCACATGCCGGCGTGGCCGGTGTCGACCACCACGATGGCGTCGTCAGGCACGTGCTGCGAGAGTTCGTGGCACAGCCGTTCGGGGCGGATCGGCACCGCGTCGGATTCGAGCGCCGATTTATATTTGCTCTGCCATTCGCCGCAGATTTTCTGCGCCTCCGCCACCCAAGCCTTGCGCCGCTCAGCGGTGGTGCGGTTGGCCATTTTCAGCATCGCCGCGAGCGTCACCTTGGCATCGCCATTGACCGCCGCCTCGAACGGATAATTGCGGCCGATCGCTTCCGGATCGATGTCGATCTGGACGGTCGGCGTGCCGATCTTCGGCACTGCCCAGAAGTGCGTGGTCATGCCGCCGGTTTCGGAGCCGATGAAGCAGACGAGGTCGGCTGCATTGACCATGCGGTTCGCGCTCTCGCGCGAATAGGTGCCGACAACGCCGACCGACAGCGGATGGTTGCCGGGAATCGAATCCTTGCCGTTGAGCGAGGTGGCGACCGGGATTTGCAGCGCTTCAGCGAGCGCAACAAGTTCGACGGCCGCGCAGGAAGCGCGCACGCCGCCGCCGGCGACGATCACCGGCCTCGCCGACTCTTCAAGACATTTGAGCGCGGCGCGCACGCTCGCCTCGTCCGGCTGCGGACGGAACGCCGGCACGCGCGCGAATTGCGTCTCGACCAGCGGCTCCATCTCCGCCTCTTCGGCGTCGATCTGCCCCTCATTGCCGCGGAACTGCAGGTGCACGGGGCCGGGCGTGCCGCTGGTCGCCACGCGAAACGCCTGGCGCACCATGTCGGGAAAGCGCGCCACGTCGTCCACCGTGGCGTTGAACTTGGTCACCGGCTCGAACACCGGCACGTCGTCGATTTCCTGATAGACCTTGCGGAATTTGGTCTTCGGCTCGCGCCCGCCCGTCATGGCGATCACCGGCGAATGCGCCAGCCACGCATCGCGCAGGCCAGCCGCGAGATTGAGCGCGCCGATCACTTGCGCCATGCAGATGCCCGGCCTGCCTGAGGCGCGCGCATAACCGTCCGCCATATAGGCCGCCGCCTTCTCGCCATGCACGTGCAGCCGCTTGATGTCGGTGCGCCGCTCCATCTCCGCATAAGTGGTGCGCAGCACGGCGGGGACGTGAAAGACGTGGGTCACGCCGTAGCCTTTGAGCATATCGGCGAGGCATTGCGCGCCGGTCATTTTGCGGTTGTGGCCGAGTTGCATGACACCTTCCGTCGTTTCTAATTTGTTTGACGCAATTTCAATCGCTGAACACGGCCACCGCGCGAACTGGCGAGCCGGTGCCTTCACGCCACTTGAGCGGCAGGCAGATGAACTGGAATTCGCCCTGGGCGAGCAGAGATTCGAGATTGCACAGGCTTTCCAGATGCGTGATGTCGAGCTCGAGGCAGGCCTTGTGCACCAGCGAATTGACCTTGCCTTCCGGCCCCGGCCGCATCGAGTCGATGCCGAAATGCACGATGCCCTGCCGGGCGAGCCATTCGGTTGCCGCGACATTGACGCCGGGATTGTCGGTCGCATAGGTGGCCTTCGGGAACGTGCGCGCGTGATGGCCGGTGCACAGCAGGACCGTGCCTTTCTTCGGAATGGGAACGCCGGCCTTTTCCACCGCCGCTTCCAGATCGGCGGGCGTGATCTCGGCGCGGGGCGCGATGTGGCGCAGATCGATGCAGATGCCCTGCACGATGCAGTTCTCCAGCGGGTACTTGTCGATCGGGGTGCCGCTCTTGCCGAAATGGCGCGGCGCGTCGATGTGGGTGCCGCCGTGGTCCGGCATGGAGAAGAACATCACGCTGTTGCCCTGGATGTTGCCGGATTCGGCGAATGCTTCTTCGTGGGTCTTCCAGATGCCGTGGATGATCGGCGGCTGACCCGGGTAGGCCGGCGTGCGATGATAAAGCTCGCGGCTCAGATCGACGATCCGCATTATCGTACTCTCCTCCCTTGCACATATGGCGCGGCGCGAACACTATCCCCGCGCGCCGCCGCCGACAACGCCGCGCCAGCAAGCGCAGTGGAGTGCCGCATGAAGTGGAGTGCCCTATGACGACCTCGACCGATCGCATTCTCACCACTCACACCGGCAGCCTGCCGCGGCCGAAAGCGCTGATCGACCTGATCCTGCGCCGCGAGAAGGATACGGCGGTCACCGCGCAAGCGCTGGAAGCCGAGGTGACCAAAGCGACCGACGACGTCGTCGCCAAGCAGGTCGCCGCCGGAATCGACGTGGTCAGCGACGGCGAAATGTCGAAGCCGTCCTACACGATGTATATCCGCCACCGCGTCACCGGCATCCAGCCCGACCCGCGCGCCGCCGAGAAGGGACGCGACATCATGATCGGCCGCGATCTGCTGGCACATCCGGATTTCGGCACCAATCGCCGCACCTTTTCCGACGTGCCGTTTCCCGGCTGTGTCGGCGACCTGCGCTACAAGGACCGCACCGAGCTCGACCGTGATCTGGCGCGGCTCAAAGCAGCCGTGGCGAAGGCTCAGCCAACCGAAGCGTTCATCACCGCGCCTTCGCCGGGAATTATGACGCGCTTCATCATCAATCTGCATTACCCGACCGAAGAAGCCTACGTTGACGCGCTCGCCGAAGTCCTGAAAGTCGAATACCGCGCCATCGTCGAAGCCGGCTTCGTGCTGCAGATTGACTGCCCGGATCTTGGCTCCTGCCGCAACAATCAGTATCGCGACCTGACCGACGATGAATTCCGCAACAAAATCGCCGAGCGCAATATCGCCGCGCTGAATGGCGCCATCGAGGGGCTGCCGGCGGACCGTATGCGCCTGCACATCTGCTGGGGAAATTACGAAGGGCCTCACACCTACGACCTGCCGGTGACCAAGATCATCGACATCGCCTTCAAGGCGCGTGTGCAGGGCTTCAGCATCGAAGCCGCTAATCCGCGCCACGACCACGAATGGGAAGACCTCAAGGACATCAAGATTCCCGACGACAAAATTCTCATTCCGGGCGTCATCGATTCGACCACGAATTTCGTCGAGCATCCGCGCCTCGTTGCGCAGCGCATCGGCCGGTATGCCGAAGTCATCGACCGCGAACGGCTGATCGCCGGCGTCGATTGCGGCTTCGGCACCGCGGTGCGCGCCGAGCCGATGGTCGCCGACAGCATCGTCTGGGCCAAGCTGCGCGCGCTCGCAGACGGCGCCGCCATCGCCAGCAAGCAGCTGTGGGCGCGAACTTCCGCCCCGGCGCAGCGGGCAAAATGAATGCAGGCTGATGGCCTGAATCTTGAATATGGAATCATGGCGGCCGGCAGCCCGCGCCGCCGCCGACGAGATCGACGATGAATTGGTCCTCACCCAAGCCAATCGGCGCGGCCGTCACTGCCGCACGCGCCGCCTCGTCGGCCGCGAACTCGCGAAAGCATGAAGCGCCCGCGCGTACCGGCCAGGGCGGCCAAGGACACCACTCGGGCAATCTGTGGTTTCTGGCGCTCACCGCACTCGGCATCGTCTACGGCGACATCGGCACCAGCCCGCTTTATGCGTTCCAGGTTGCGCTTGCCGGCATCGGCCATCCGATTCCGACCGCCCCCGAAGTCTTCGGCATCGTGTCGCTGATCTTTTGGGCGCTGATGCTGATGGTGTCGCTGAAATACGTCGTGTTCGTCCTGCGCGCCGACAACGAAGGCGAGGGCGGCATCCTCGCACTGCTCTCGCTCGTCGGCGGCGACCGCATCCGCGACGGCTCCAAGCTGCCGATTCTCGTGCTGCTGGGGATCGTCGGCGCCGCTTTGTTGTACGGCGACGGCGTTATCACGCCGGCTATTTCGGTGCTGTCGGCCATGGAAGGACTCAAGCTGGTAGCACCGTCGTTCGATAAATTCATCGTGCCGGTGACGCTGGTGATCCTGATCGGACTGTTTTTGATTCAGCGGCGGGGCACCGAAAGCATCGGCCGCCTGTTCGGCCCCGTCATGGTGATCTGGTTCGTGACCATCGGCGTGCTTGGAGCGGCCGGCATCTGGATGCGGCCGGCCATCCTGTCCGCGGTCAATCCGCTGGCCGCCGCGCACTTTATTATCCGGGACCCGCTCATTTCGTTCGCGGTCATCGGCGCGGTGTTTTTGGCGCTGACCGGCGGCGAGGCGCTCTATGCCGACATGGGCCACGTCGGCCCGACCGCAATCCGCCGCTCGTGGTTTGGGCTCGTGCTGCCGGCGCTACTCCTCAACTATTTCGGCCAGGGCGCGCTCATTCTCGCCCAGCCCAACGCGGCCGACAGTCCGTTCTACAAGCTGACGCCAAGCGTGCTGCTCATCCCCATGGTGGGGCTTGCGGCGCTCGCCACCATCATCGCTTCGCAGTCGCTGATCTCCGGCGTGTTCTCGTTGACCCGGCAGGCAATGATGTTGGGGCTGTGCCCGCGGACGCGGATCATCGCCACATCCAGCGACGAAGAGGGTCAAATCTACGTGCCGGCGGCCAATTGGCTGTTGATGGCGGCTACGCTTTTCACCGTCATCCTGTTTCGAACCTCCGACAATCTTGCGGCCGCCTACGGCATCGCCGTATCCGGCACGATGCTGACCACAACGATTCTGCTTTACCGTGTGGCGGTGACGCGGTGGGGCTGGTCGCCGGCGGTCGCCGTTCCGATCATAGCGGCATTCGGCACCATCGACGCGACATTCCTGGTTTCCAACTCGATGAAGATCGTGGCCGGCGGCTGGTTTCCGGTCGTCATCGGCGGTTTGGTCGCGGCCATGATACTGTCGTGGCGCAAGGGCGCGTCGGAGGTCAGAGAAAAGCTCCGCGAGATGTCGATGCCGCTCGACCAGTTCATCCCCTATGCGGACAAAACCGTCATCGGCAGGGCGCCCGGAATGGGCGTCTGGCTCACCAAGGTCGAGCATGGTGCGTCGCCGATGCTGCTGCGCCACATCGAGCACAATCGCGTCCTGCACGAGATCGTGGTGTTGTTGACGTTCGTGTTCGAGCATCGGCCGCGTGTGCCGTTCGACGAACGCCATTCCGTGGAGCGGCTGGGCCACGGCTTCTACCGCATTCAGACCAGGCTCGGCTTCATGCAGACGCCGGATATTCCGCTGACGTTACTCAATTGCAAAATGCTCGGCTTTGACGCCGATCTCGAGCACAAGAATTATTATCTGGCCCACGAGACCATTGTTCGCCGCGCGAGGAATTCGGCGATGGGACCGCTGTCGTTTGCGATGTTCTCATTTCTCAATCGGGTCGCAAGCCGCGCGCCCGACTTTTTCAAAATTCCTAACGACGCCGTTATCGAGGTGGGATTCCGCGTGGAGATCTAGATTCTTCGCTGGAGCATGATCTTTTCGGAAAACCGGAATCCACCCTCGGATCAAGTCCGAGGGCAGGCTTTTTCCGGATCATGCTCTAAGTCCGCTTTGGGGCGATGACGAGAAAGCCGCGAGCGGATCGCCGCATCACCGCGGCTTGAGGCCGGCGAACTTGACCACTTTGGCCCACTTCTCGGTTTCGCTGACAAGGAATTTCGTAAACTCAGCGGGTGGCATTGGGAACACGCTGACGCCGAGGTCCCTCAATCGCTCCTTGAATTTGGGATCGGCTTGAATGGCGCTGACAGCGGCGGCGACCTTGTCGACGATTTCCTGCGGCGTGTTCTTTGGCGCCACAATGCCGTTCCAGCCGCTGGCGGCGAAGCCCGGCACCGTTTCTCCGATCGTTGGCACATCGGGCAATTGCTCCAGGCGCGCAGCGGTCGTCACGCCGAGCGCCCGCAGCTCGCCGGCCTTGATATGGCCGATGGCCGAGGAGATACCGCCGAAGCCGACCAGAACCTGGCCGCCGAGCAGGTCGGTCACCATCTGGTTCTCGCCGAAGTAAGGCACATGCACCACTTTGATGTCCGCCATCATGTTCAAAAGATCGACACACAGATAAGGCGGCGTCCCCGCCGACGGCGATCCCATGGTGATCGACCCCGGACTGGCTTTGGCGGCAGCAATCAGCTCGGCGACAGTCTTCGGCTTGAACGACGGGTGCGCTTCCAGGATGAGCGGAATGTTGTTGACGGTGGCGATCGCCGTGACATCACGCGCGAAGTCGTAAGGCAGGTTGGCGAATAGCGTGGTGTTGACCACATTCGAAGACGCGGCGAAGAACAGCGTATAGCCGTCGGGCGGGGCGCCGATGACCGCTTGGGCGCCGAGATTGCCGCCGGCGCCGGGTTTGTTCTCGACGACCATTGTTTGGCCGAGTTTGTCCCCAAGCCATTGCGCCGTCACGCGCGCAACGATGTCGACCTGGCCGCCGGCCGGGAAGCCGACGAGCAGGCGCAGCGGATGCGCCGGATAGGATTGCGCGCGCGCCAAGCGCGGCGCGAGCGGCAACGCGGCGGCTGCAAATTGCAGAAATTTTCGGCGTGGGAGTTTGATTCGGCTTGGAAGTTTCATGGCGTTTCCCGGAAGCTGCCTCGCGCTGCACGCGCTTGAGCGGCGAGGCAACAACAACACTATACCAAATCGGCTTGATTAAGGGATTATTCGCACAATGGTCTATGTTTGGGTGCGAAGCGGTTGCTCGCGGCAATCTCGACGCGTTAGGAATGGCCGAGCGGCCCGTGAATTCGACAGATTCTGGAGGCCTGCCCGTTGGCGGAAAAGCGGATGCTGAGGAAGATGCTGCGCCGCGTGGTAACAGGCCGCGCAGCGGACGTCCGGCGTACGGTGGTTGCCTTGATCATGCTAGCCGCCCTCGCGGCAGGCTTCGGGACGAACCCGCTCGCAGCGCAGCAATCACAAGCGCAACCGCCCTCTGACGCAGCACTCCAAACCCTCGCCGATCAGGCGATCCGCCGCCTCGATCTGCAGACCGAATTGCTGCGGCAGCCGGAGCCGTTCGGTTGGCGACTGAACCTGCCGCCGGAAGCCGTTTGGTTTGCGGTGGTCGTCGGCGTCGCTGTGCTCTTTTATGCATTCCGCGACATGTTGCCATTCCTCGGCATGAGACGGGACGGAGCGTGGGAGCTCGACGAGGCGGGCGTTGCCGAAAGCGGTCCGCCGGAGCCCTCGATGGCGCTCGGAGCCGGCGACGATCTCGCCGCGCAAGGCCATTTTGTCGAGGCCATGCATGTGCTTCTCCTCCAAGCGCTTGCCGAAATCCGCCGCCGTCTCGACGAGCAGTTCGCCGACTCCATGACGAGCCGGGAAATCCTGCGCAGTAGACATTTGTCCGATGATCTCCGCGGCCCGTTGCGCGAGGTCGTCAATCGCGTCGAATGGAGCTATTTCGGAGAGCATCCCGCCGCAAAGGATGATTATCTTGCTTGCCGGTCGAACTTCGGCGCCATCGCGCGTGTCCTGCACGGGAGCGCGCCGGCATGAAAAGCGATTCGATCTTTTCCCCGCGCCTGCTCGCCGTCTGGATTGTGGGCGCCATGCTGGTCTTTGCCATCACGCTCTATTTCATGGGGAGCGAGGATCAGGGGACCAATACGGTTGGGCCCAGTACGTTCTCACGCTCAGCCATCGGCTACGCGGGCATCGCCGAAGTGCTGCAGCAGCTCGACATTACCGTGAAGAAGAGCCGCTACGACTCGCTCAGCAAGGTCACGACCGGAAGCGTTCTGGTGATCGCCGAACCGCTGCCGGGCGCCAACACCGAAGCGACCATTCGTACGCTGCTCAAGGCCGACTCCATTCTGCTGGTGTTGCCGAAATGGACGGGGTCGCCGAGCGCGCAAAAGGCGGCCTGGCTTGGCGAGGCGGCGCTGCTGCCGATGGCGGAAGTTGACTGGGTGCTGAACCTCGTAGCGCCGCAAGCCGACGCGCTTCAGGTCGACCAGGTCGCCTGGACCAGCAATAGCCTCAACATCGCGCCCACTCTGCAGGCGCCGATTCAACTCGTACACGGAGACCGCCTGCAGCCGCTCATCGCCAGCAAGGACGGGATGCTGCTCGGTCAACTGGTAAGCCGCAACCGCAAAATCTGGGTGCTATCCGATCCCGACGTCATCTCCAATCACGGCTTTGCCGAACCCGGCAACGCGGCGCTGGCAGTGGCGATCATCAACGGGCTGCGCAGTGCCTCGGGCAGCGTGGTGTTCGACGAGACCCTGCATGGCTTCATTAGCGAGCCGGCAAGTCCGATCCTGTTGCTGTTCCGCTTTCCGTTTGTGCTGGTGACGCTTCAGGCGCTGATTGCGATGGCGTTGCTGCTGTGGGCTACGCTGAGACGCTTTGGCGCGCCGCAGCCGGCGCCGCCGGCCGTGAGTGCCGGCCGGCTCGGGCTCCCGCAGAACATCGCCAAGCTGCTTGAGTTCTCGGGTCATCAGGAGGTGATGATCAGGCGTTACGTCCTTGAAACCGTGCGCGACGTGGCCCGCCGGCTGCACGCGCCGCGCGGGCTCTCGACGCCGGCATTGGTCGCATGGCTGCAACGAGTCGGAGCCGCGCGCGACATCGATGTCGATTGCGGTGAGGTGATCGCCCAGGCGGAAGGCCTGACGGACGGCCGCCGGCGCAGCCCGGCGTCTTTGGTGCGGCTGGCGCGAGATATTCATCGATGGCGGGGGGAGATCGTTGATGGACGTGCAAGAAATCCGCGGGATCGCTGACGGCATCCGTGGCGAAGTCCGCAAGGCGGTGGTCGGTCAGGATGCGGTGATCGATCTCTTGCTCACGAGCCTTCTGGTGGGCGGCCACATCCTGCTTGAAGGCGTGCCGGGAACGGCGAAGACCTTGATCACGCGTGCATTCGCGGCGGGGCTTGCCCTGCAATTCGGCCGCATTCAATTCACGCCCGACCTGATGCCCGGCGATGTGCTGGGCACCAATCTGTTCAACTTTCAGACCAACAGCTTTGTGCTCACCAAAGGACCGATCTTCACCCAGCTTCTGCTCGCCGACGAGATCAATCGCACGCCGCCGAAGACCCAGGCGGCACTGCTGCAGGCCATGAACGAGCGGGTCATCACCATCGACGGCAAGGATTATCCGCTCGGCGATGACTTCATGGTGGTGGGGACGCAAAATCCGATCGAACAGCAGGGTACCTATCCGCTACCCGAGGCGCAGCTCGACCGGTTTCTGTTCAAGATGATCATCGATCATCCAAGTCGCGACGAGGAGTTGGAGATCGTACGCCGGCACGGGCACCGTTCCGCGATGCCGCGGCTGGAAGACTTCGATATCAAGCCTGTTGCCAATTCGGCGATGCTTGCAGCCGCGCGCGAGGCCGTGACTCTTATCCGCCTTTCCGATCCACTGGTCGATTACATCGTGGACGTCATCCGCGCGACCCGCGCCCATTCCTCGCTCGAGGTCGGCGCTTCGACCCGCGCCGCCAACATGCTGGCATCCGGCGTGCGCGCCTATGCGGTGCTGCAGGGCCGCGACTTCGTCATTCCTGACGACGTGAAGATGCTCGCACTGCCGGTGCTGCGTCACCGGCTTACGATTTCGCCCAGCGCCGAGATTGAAGGCCTCACCGCCGACCGGATCCTCCGCGAGGTCCTCGACCAGACGCCGGCACCGCGATGATCCGACCAACGTTGCGCGCGGTTCTTGTGTTCGCCGGCGGAATTCCGCTGGCGCTGCTCATCGTCAGCTACAATTCAAGCCTGTGGGCGCTGTCGTTCGACTACGGCTTGCTCGCGTTGCTGGTCGGCGCGAGCGATTGGGCGCTGGCGTGTCGCTGGCGCGCGCTCAAAGTCGAAATCGCCACGCCCAGCCGGCTCTATATCGGCGAGCGCGGAGCCACAACGCTGTCGATCACCGCCGGCCGGTTTCGGCGGCTGGTCCGCTTTGAGGCGATCGCCGAACAGAACGGCGAGATCGAGCCTTCTGAAGTCGTGACCGGCGAAATTCCGATCGGTGGGGTAGGGCGCGTCGCCCTGCCCATTGCTCCTCTGCGGCGTGGGCGCGTGACCGTGGACCAAATCTGGTTGCGCTGGCGCGGCCCGCTAGCGCTCGTCGAGTTTATTCGCCGCATTCCGGTGAATCGCACCGTCGACGTGGTGCCCAATGTGCGCGGCGTGCATGGCACGGCGCTTCAGTTCTTCGTGCAGGAGGCGATCTACGGCATCAAGGCCCAGGTCCAGAGAGGCGAGGGCGCCGAGTTCGAGGCGCTGCGCGAATATTCGCCGGGCCATGACAGCCGCTTCATCGATTGGAAGCATTCGGCGCGCCACCGCAAGCTCGTGTGCAAGGAGTTTCGCACCGAGCGCAATCATCAGGTCGTCATGGCGTTCGATACAGGATATCTGATGCTCGATCCGGTCGACGGCATCACCCGCCTCGATCACGCAATCAATGCCGCGTTGGTGCTCGCCTGGGTCTCGCTGCAAGGCGGCGATCTCGTGGGGACATACGGCTTCGACGCGCGCTTGCGCCAATACATGGCGCCGGTCCGCGGCGTCTCGAGCTTCGCGCGGCTCCAGCGCGCGACGGCCGAACTCGATTACCACCATCAGGAGACCAATTTCACCCTCGGCCTTGCGGAACTCAACGCGCGGCTCAAGCGCCGCGCCCTGGTCATTCTGTTCACCGATTTCGTCGATACCATCACGGCCGAGTTGCTGATCGAAAGCATGCAGCGCCTGGCCAATCGCCATGTTTTGGTTTTCGTCACCCAGCGCGGGTCGATCCTGCAGCGCGCCGTCGAGGCGGCGCCCGAACGATTCGCCGATGTAGCGGAGGCGGTGATCGCGCACGACTTCCTGCGCGAGCGCAGCATTGTGTTCGAACGGCTGGAGCGGCTCGGCATTCACTGCCTCGACGTGCCGAGCAAGGGCCTGCCGGTCGCGCTCATCAACCGCTATCTCATGATCAAGCAACGCGGGCTCATATGACGGATACGGCCGTCGCAGCTGACGCTGTCGCCGCTCGCGGAGCTCCGCCGAGGTCGGGCAGGTTCGAGCTCGTCCTCAAAAGTAGCGAATTTCGCAAGGGCCGGGAGGAAGGCTGGCGCGAGCTTGAAGGTCTGGTGCGGCGTGCCGAGCGCCGCGGGGTGCGTTCGCTCTCGCTGGACGAGCTGCAGCAGCTGCCGATCCTCTACCGCGCGGCATTGTCTTCGCTGTCGGTTGCCCGCACCATCGCGCTCGACCGCAATCTTTTACTCTATCTCGAGAACCTCGCGCTGCGCGCCTACCTGGTGGTGTACGGGCCGCGCGTGAGCCCGATCGAGGGGCTGCGCACGTTCTTCGTTTACGACCTGCCCGCGGCCGTGCGCGCCGCGCGCTGGCACATTCTCATTGCGGCGTTGGCCCTGCTGGCCGGCATTGCGGCCGGCTTTATTCTGACGGTTCAGGATGAGGCCTGGTTTTCGTCGTTCATGCCGGCGGGTTTGGCGGGCGGGCGCGGGCCTTCGTCGACGGCCGCGGACCTGCGCAACAAGGAGCTGTTCGCGCCCTGGCCGGGAGCAGTCGAGGCCTTCGGCGTGTTCGCCAACGTGCTGTTCAGCCACAACACCATGATCGGGCTCATGAGCTTCGGGCTCGGGCTCGCGGCCGGCATCCCGACCCTGATGCTCACCGTTTATCAGGGATTGAGCCTCGGTGCGTTTGTGGCCCTGCACTATGACCGCGGCCTCTTGGTGGATTGCCTCGGCTGGCTGTCGATCCACGGCACCACCGAATTGGGAGCGCTCATCCTACTTTCGGCCGGAGGCTTGGTGATCGCCGACAAGATTCTGTTTCCGGGCCGCTATTCGCGGCTTGAAAATCTGGCCCTGCACGGGCGCCAGGCGGCACAGATGGGCGTAGGCGGTGTCCTTATGCTGTTCGTCGCCGGCATTCTCGAAGGCGGCTTCCGTCAGTTGATACAGAGCACACCGCTGCGCTTCGCCATCGGCTGGGGATTGGCGGCGCTGTGGATCATTTATTTTAGCCGCAGCGGAAGGCGGGCCCGAAGATGACGACGGAGCGGGATGCTTCCGCGCAGACTCCTCCGGCGCATTCTGCCGGCGTTCGATCGCCGGCGCGCGAGCGCGCCGAGCGATTGTTCGAGGAAACGCGCCGCCGGAAACGGCAGATTGTCACTCCCGAGGGCGTGCCCGTCACCGTCGAGATCGCTGATTACGGCGAGCGTCTGACGGCCTTCATGCTCGATTTCGCGATCTGGACGTTGCTCACCTTGGCGATCTATATCCCGGTGCTTCTTCTGATCGGCCGGACCGGCGGCAGCCTCATCGCCATATCGATCGCGCTATTTCTCGGCTTCCTGATCCGCAATCTGTATTTCATCTATTTCGAGCTGGCTTGGCAGGGTAGGACTCCAGGCAAGCGCATCGTGGGCCTGCGCGTCATTGACCGCAGCGGCGGACCGTTGTTGGCCTCCTCGGTGATCGCGCGAAATCTCACGCGCGAAGTTGAAATGTTCATTCCGTTGGGAGTTCTGCTGGCTGGCGGCCAATCCAACGGCGTGATGGACTGGAGTTCGCTCTTTATCGCGGTGTGGCTGTTGTTCTTCGCTGCGCTACCGGTCATCAACAGCGACCGCATGCGCGGCGGCGACCTGATCGCGGGCACTATCGTGATTTCCATGCCGCGCCGGGCGCTGTTGAGCGATCTGGTCGAAGGGGCGACGCAATTCACCTTCTCGCCGCCGCAGCTTCAGGCGTATGGCGCGTTCGAACTGCAGGTACTGGAAGAACTGTTGCGGCGGCCGCACCAGGCGGACAGCATGCAGGTGCTGTACGAGGTGTGCGACAAGATCTGCCACAAGATTGGCTGGAAGGATCCAGTGCCGCGCCGCGACGTGATCGTGTTCCTGCACGACTTCTACGCCGCCGAGCGCGCCTATCTCGAGCGCGAGCAGCTGTACGGGAAGACGAGGCCGGACAAGTACACGCCGCCCGCCGCAAGGGTGTGACCCGGCGCGCGAGGTGGATCACGCCGGTTGCGTAGCTCGCGGGATATCAGTCGAAGACGGAGGCGATCTGATCCGTGTCAACGCCTTCCTTGGCTACCCGCAGATCGTGATAGGTCACCACGACCATCACGGCGTTGAAGGCGCCGGTTAGCGCTCCCCAGGCGAACTCCAGGATCAATCCCACCGCAGGGCCGCCGAATGCCGTGAATGCCTTCGGTATGAGATTCACGATCACGGCGATCACCATGACCAGAAGCCAGAGCCCAAAGATTTTCCAGCGGTTCCCCTTGGTCAGTTGCGCGCTGCGCTTGAGGCTTTGCACGGGACCAAGTTGTTCGACGATGCAAGCCGGCATGGCGACAAACAGCATCGTCAACACAATGAGAGCAGGGAAGACGAGGAGGATGGCGGACAAGCCGGTCAGGAGTCCGACCAAAAATGCCACGCCCAGGACAGGGAGAATCCGGCTCAGTCCGACCTTGGTCGATTCAATCAGGTCGACCTTGCGGCCGCGCATATCCTCGAACGCCCCGAACAGCACGACGGCCTCGGCGAGAGCGCCGAGCACCATGGCAACGATCACGCCGGCAAACATCACGGCAATGGTGCGGCCGGATTGTGCGGCGCTGGCCGTGGGCCGAAACAGCAGGATGTTCGGCAGGTAGGCGATGGCGGTCACCACGCAGAACGGGAGCAGGTTCCGCGAAAGCACCGAGAACGTGCGATTGAGGACTTTGCCGACGCGAAAATCGCCCTCGGCAAAACGGTTCATGGGCAGAGATGCGTCAGTCATAGGTCGGCCCCCTACGGCACAATACGACCCTTAGTCGCGCCAAGTCCTGTTACGGTTCAATTAACGATCGGGGTTGCGGCCGCAAGGATCGTTAGCGGAAGATCAACGCCGGGCGGATTTCGCCGCCGTTAAATCCAGGCTAGGTTTGTTCGCAAGCACAGCATCGCAGGTGGGGCACCGTGAAGGTCGCGATCGTCAATCTGGGAACAATCGTCTCCGGCGACTGGCGCGCGCCGTTCGCCATCGGCGACACGATCATCTGCGAGGGCGACCGCATTGTGCTGGTCGGCACGGCCGACGTGGCCGCGGTCGAGAGCGCCGACGTGGTGATCGATGCGGGCGGCATGACGGCGATACCGGGCCTCATCGACTCGCATGTGCACATCACCTTCGGCGATTACACGCCGCGCCAGCGCACCGTGGGCTATCTGGAAAGCTACCTGCACGGCGGTACCACCACGGCGATTTCCGCATCCGAGGTGCACGTACCGGGGCGGCCGAGCGATCCCGAAGGCGTGAAGGCGCTGGCGCTCGCGGCGCAGCGTTGCTTCGCCACTTACCGCCCGGGGGGCATGCGCGTGCTTGCAGGTTCGGTGATCCTGGAGCCGGGGCTGAAAGCCGCCGACTTCGTCGAGCTGGCGGTCAACGGCGTGAGACTGGCCAAGGCCGGGTTCGGCGCGGTGAAAACACCATACGACTACATTCCGTTGGTGCGTGACGCCAAGGCTGCCGGCCTGATCACCACCTGCCACACCGGTGGCGCGTCGATCCCGGGCTCCGGCGCGATCACGGGCGATCATCTGCTCGCCATGCAGCCGCACGTGTCTTTTCACATCAATGGCGGGCCGACCGCCATGCCGGACCGCGACTTCGAGCGCGTGATCAAAGAGAGTGAGATGGCGCTTCAGGTCTGCACCGCCGGCAATTTGCGGACCACGCTTCTATGTGCTCGGCTGGCCGAGCAGCACGGCGCATTCGATCGCTTCATCATCGCCACCGACACGCCGACCGGTACCGGCGTCATGCCGCTCGGCATGCTTTACACGATCGCCCACTGCGCGAGCCTCACCGAAATGCCTGCGGAATGCTTCGTCTGTGCGGCGACCGGCAACAACGCCCGCGTCTACGACCTCGATTCTGGATTCCTCGCCGCCGGCAGCGCTGCCGACATCGTGCTGATCGACGCGCCCGACGGGGGCACCCAGGATACCGCGCTCGCGGCGATCAAGAACGGCGACATCGTGGCCATCGGCGGCGTCATCACGGCCGGCGTGCCGCGTTTCGTCGTGCGCAGCCGCAACACGCCGCCGACCACGCGCAAGGCGCGCGTGGTGCGCTCAGCGGTGCCCCAGGATTTTTCCGCGGCGGCACATTAGGCGAGGACCATGGAATGAATGTGCAGGTCGCCGTCAGCAAAAATGTCCGCTTGATCGAGGCCGCCAAATATTTGCAGGCGGCCGGGCTCGATGGCCTGATTGCCGCAAGCAACGGGCTCAATAATTTCCTGGAATCGAATGCCGTCTATGTGCTCTCCGGCGTTCGTCCGATCGGCGAAAGCGCCGTCGTGCTCGATCGCGATGGACGGTCAACGTTGATCGTGACCCCGGCATGGGATGGCGGGCGTGCCGCATCGATTTCGTCGACCGACCAGACGGTCGGAACCGACGATCTCGCTGCTGCGCTGAAAGACGCCGCGGCCAAATATCGTCTGGATGTGGCGCGGACCATTTCGGCCGGCCTGTCCTTGCTGGGCCAAGGTCTCGCCGCGCGTATCGGCGCGGGGTTGGGCGCATTGCCGGCGCCGGCCGACGAATTGGCGCGCGACCTTGCGCGCGTGCGCACCGCCGAGGAGCTCAAGGCGGCAGAGCACGCGACCTGGATCGCCGAACGCGGCTACGAGCGGGTTCTCGAATTTGCGCGTCCAGGCCTGCGCGAATACGAGCTCGCGGCCGAGCTTTATTGCTTCACCAAAAAACTCGGCGCCGAGGACAATTTCCTTCTCATGAGCGCCTCACAGCACAATCTCGCGGTTCGCGCCGCCGGCGAACGCGTGCTCGACGTCGGCGACATTATTCTCTCGGAGATCACGCCTTGTTATCGCGGACAGTTCGCACAGATTTGCCGCACGACGGTGATCGGCGAGCCGCGGCCGGTGGTGCGCGAAAAATTCGCCATCTTGCAAGACGCGATGGGCGCGGGCCTTGAGGCGGGACGCGCCGGCGCCACGGTCGCCGATCTCACGCGCGCCATCAATGGCGTCATCCAAAGAGCCGGTTACGGCGATTACTGCCGCCCGCCCTATATGCGCGTGCGTGGCCACGGCCTCGGTATTACCTCCGACCGTCCCGGCGACATCGTCGAGCGCAATGAGCGCGTGCTCGAGAGCGGCATGGTATTTGTCATGCATCCCAACCAGTACCTGCCGGAGAGCGGCTATCTGATGTGTGGCGAGCCCGTGGTGGTGACTGACGGCGGCGCACGCGCGCTATCGGCGCGGCCGGCGCAACTCGATGTGATTCCGGTCTGAGGCGCAAAAAAATGCAGACCATGCAACCGTGCGTGACGATCGGCTCCTACACCTGGGCGCAGGACCGGCTGCCGTATGACGAGTTCACGTTGCGGCTCGAAGCGCTGCACGCCGTAATGGATCGCAACGCCTGGCCGGCCGTGCTGGTCTACGGCGATGTGCGCGAGCATGCGGCGCTCGCCTATCTCAGCAATTTCATTCCGCGTGTGCGCTGGGGTATGGCGCTGCTGCCGCGCCGGGGCGACGCGCGTCTTCTGTGTGCCATGAGCACGCGCGATCTGCCGGCGATGCGTACGCTGACGTGGATCGCCGACGTTCGCTCCGGCATGGGTCCTGAATGGGAAAAGAGCTTCGATCCCTGGTTCGAGCCGCACAAAACCGAACGGGCCGTTGAACTCGGCACGATCGGTTTCGACATCATAGCGCCGGTGTTGCATCAGTCGGTGCAGCGCAGCCTCGGCGAGCGCTTCGTGTTGCGGCGTGCCGACGATGATTTGACGATGCCGCCGCAGCGCAAGCGTCCGCGCGAGCTGACCATGATGCGGGCGTCATGCAAGCTTCTGCAAAGCGCCGCGACGGCGTTTGCCGACAGTTGGCGGAGCAGCAGAGAGCCGGAGACAGCGGCGCTCGACGCCGAACGGCTCGCGCGATCGCTCGCCGCCCAGGACGTGCGCACACTGGTGAGCCTCGACGGCGGCCGCACGCTGGTTCCTTATCAAGGTCTGTTCGAGAGAAAGTCCGGGCCGCTCGTCGGTTATCTGGCCGTAAAGGTGATGGGCTACTGGGCCGACATGTTCGTCACGGTGGATGAAAATCCCGCGCCGGCCCGGCGCCAAGCCGAAGCGGCGCTCGATGCGCTCATCGCTACGATGCGACCGGGCGTGCGGGCCGGAGACCTCTACGCCAAGGCAATCGACACGCTGGCGCTGTTGCCGCTCCACCCGGCTTTGAGCGCGAGTGTGGGCCACGGCATCGGCCTGTCGCTCAACGAACAGCCCGAACTCGTCGCGGGCGTCGAAGCCGAATTGGTCCAGGATGGCGTTTACACGCTGCAGGTCGGCGTCGCGGACGCCAAGGCCGGCAATGTTTTGTTGTCGGCCATGGTGCGCAACGCGCCGGAGGCGGCGGAGGTCTTGGCGCGCTCGCCGTCGCCAACCCGATAGGCCTCTTATTCAGCCTTGATCGCAAAGGCTGGAACTGCCACATGCACCCCACCATGCACATGCCCGTTCGCGCCCCCCAAGGCACATCGGCTGGCACTCCGGCTGACAGCCAGGCTCAGCCGGCCTTCGCGGCTGAGGTCGAGCGGCGACGCACCTTTGCGATCATTTCGCACCCGGACGCCGGTAAGACCACGTTAACCGAGAAGCTCCTGCTGTTCGGCGGGGCCATCCAGCTTGCCGGGCAGGTCAAGGCTAAGCGCGATCGGCGTTCGACCCGTTCCGACTGGATGGCGATCGAACGCGAACGCGGTATCTCGGTCGTGACCTCGGTGATGACCTTCGAATATGACGGCCGCGTGTTCAATCTGCTCGATACGCCGGGCCACGAGGATTTCTCCGAAGACACCTACCGCACGCTCACCGCGGTCGATTCGGCCGTGATGGTGATCGACGCAGCCAAGGGCATCGAGCCGCGTACCCGCAAGCTGTTCGAGGTCTGCCGGCTTCGCGATATTCCGATCATTACTTTCATCAACAAAATGGATCGCGAAAGCCGCGATCCGTTCGAGCTCATCGACGAGATCGAGAAAACGCTGGCGCTCGATAGTGCGCCGATCACCTGGCCGGTCGGGCGCGGCCGCGATTTCGTTGGCACCGTCGACGTTGCATCCGGCGGAGTCCGGCTCCTTGACGGCGATGCGGGCGCGGCCGGCCGATTGCGCGAAATGACGATCGGCGAGCTCGCCGCGCTCAATCCTCGTCTCGACGCGGCTTCGCTCGGCGATGAACTGGATCTCGTACGCCATGCGTGCAAGCGGCTCGACCAGCGGGCTTTTGCCGAAGGCCACATGACGCCGGTTTTCTTCGGCAGCGCGCTGAAGAATTTCGGCGTCGGCGATCTGCTCAATGCGCTCGCCGCTCTGGCCCCGCCGCCGCGGGCGCAGGCGGCCGACAAGCGGGTGGTGGCGGCGACCGAATCCGGCATGTCTGCGTTCGTTTTCAAGATTCAAGCCAATATGGACCCAAACCATCGCGACCGTATTGCTTTTGTGCGGCTTTGCTCCGGCAAGCTCACGCGCGGCATGAAGGTCCGTCAAGTACGATCGGGCAAAACCATCAGCCTGCACGCGCCGCAGTTTTTCTTTGCCCAGGATCGGGCGCTCGCCGAGGAAGCCTACGCCGGCGATGTGGTCGGCATTCCCAATCACGGTACGCTACGCATCGGCGATACCCTGACCGAAGGCGAAGAGCTCAATTTCGAGGGCGTGCCCAATTTCGCGCCGGAGATTTTGCGACGGATTCGCCTGCCAGACGCCATGCGGGCAAAAAAACTCAAGCAGGCGCTGCATCAGCTCGCCGAGGAAGGCGTCGCCCAGGTGTTCCTTCCGGCCGACGGTTCCCCGGCGCTGGTGGGCGTTGTCGGCCCCTTGCAACTCGACGTGCTCAAGGCAAGGCTCGCCGCCGAATATGGCCTCGAAGTTGGCTGGGACACGCCTCAATTTGCGTTTGCGCGCTGGATCGCGGCGGCCGACCGCAAGCTGCTCGACCAATTCGTGGTGAACTACCACTCGGGCATCGCCGAGGATTTCGATGGCGATGCGGTGTTCCTGGCACGCAACGCCTTCGACCTCGAATATACCGGCGAGCACAATCCCGGCATTTCTTTTAGCGACGTGAAAGATATTCACCGGCGCAAGCCCGCGAAGTGAAGCCATTCCGTTAGCCGCCGGCGATGTCCTCGCGCAGGATTTCGAGCTCCAGCCATTGCTCCTCGGCCGCGGCAATCTTCATCTGCAGCTCGCCGAGTGTGGCAGTGACCTTTTCGAAGCCGGCTCGGTCGCGCGCATAGAATTGCGGATCGTCGAGCTTCGCCTGCAGCTCCTTCATTTCGTCTTGCAGCGCCGCAATGGTCTTCGGCAGTGTTTCCAGCGCGTGCTTGTCCTTGAACATCAAGCGCCGTTTCGCGGGCCGCGGTTCTGAAACAACCGAAGCGGCTCTCCTGACTGCTTTCGGTGACGCGTCCATAGGCTTCTCCCGCGTCAAATCCGCTCCCCGCTGCGCCAGTATGTCGGTATAGCCGCCGGCGTATTCGATCCAGCTTCCATTGTCCTCCGGCACAATCACGCCGTTCACGAGGCGGTCGAGAAAATCGCGATCGTGGCTGATGAGCAGCACCGTCCCGGGATATTCCGCCAGCATGTCCTCGAGTACATCCAATGTTTCCATATCAAGGTCGTTGGTCGGTTCATCGAGGACCAGAAGGTTCGACGGCTTGGCGAGCGCCTGCGCCAGCATCAGGCGGCCGCGTTCACCGCCAGACAGCTTACCGAGCGGCGTGCGGGCTTGTTCGCTTGTAAACAGAAAGTCCTTCATGTAGCTCATGACGTGCTTGCCGTGGCCGTTCACCATCACGGTGTCGCCAGCGCCTCCCGTCAGGGCTTCGGCGACGGTAACATTCGGATCGAGACTGTCGCGATGTTGATTGAGCGTCGCGACGGCAAGCGCCGATCCAAGCCGGACCGAGCCGGTATCCGGAGGCAACACGTTGGTTAAGAGGTTGATCAGCGTGGTCTTGCCGCTGCCATTCGGCCCAACGATCCCGATGCGGTCGCCGCGCTGGATGCGAATCGAGAAATCGCGCACGATCGGACGGCCCGCATAGGTTTTGCCGATGCCGACCGCCTCGATGACCTGCGCACCGGATGGCGCCGCCGAACCGGCAACAATGGCTGCATTGCCGGCGCCGGCGCGATATGTGCGCCGCCGGTCTCTCAGTGCCTGCAGCAGGCCGACGCGGCGCACGTTGCGCTTGCGCCTGCCGGTGACGCCGAAACGCAGCCAATGCTCCTCGGCCGCGATTTTACGACCGAGCTTGTGCTGCTCGTGTTCTTCCTCCGCCAATACGTTGTCGCGCCATTCTTCGAAGTGGGAAAATCCACTCTCGAGACGCCGCGTCCGGCCACGGTCGAGCCAGACCATGCTGCGCGACAGCGTCGAAAGAAAGCGGCGGTCGTGGCTGACAATCACCAGCGCGGTGCGCCGGGCATCGAGATCGCGCTCCAGCCATTCGATCGTAGTCAGATCGAGATGATTGGTCGGCTCATCGAGGAGGAGGACATCGGGGTCGGCAGCCAGCACACGGGCGAGGCCGGCCCGGCGCGCCTCGCCGCCCGACAGATGCGCCGGATTTTCCTGCCCGGTGAGCCCGAGTTGCTCCAGCAGACGAAGGGCGGCGTGGTGGTCACCGGTATGATGATCGTCGCTTGGCCGCAGCCCGGCCTCCACGTAGGCGAGCGAAGACGGAAAGCCTGAGAAATCCGGCTCCTGCGGCAAGTAGCGCACCAGCGCTCCGGGCTGCACGAAAAGCGAGCCCCGGTCCGGTTCGATCAGCCCGGCGGCGATTCGCAAAAGCGTCGATTTGCCGGAGCCGTTGCGTCCGATCAGCGACACGCGCTCACCGGAGCACACGGATAGTTCCGCGCCCGAGAAAAGCGGCGTGCCGCCGAACGTCAGCACAATGTCTTTGAGTTGAAGAAGCGGAGGTGCCATTCGCCTTGCTTAAGCAACCAATGCGACAGCTTGGCGTTACTCCGGCTTGAAGTTCATCGCCTCGCCGTTGATGCAGTAGCGCAGGTGCGTGGGCGGCGGGCCGTCTTCGAACACGTGGCCCAAATGGCTGCCGCAGCGGCTGCAGTGCACCTCGGTGCGGGTCATGAAATAGCTGCGGTCGGTCGACATCTCGGTCGATCCCGGCACCGGATCGTTGAAGCTCGGCCAGCCGGTGCCGCTTTCGAATTTCTGCTTCGACATGAACAAGGGCTGGCCGCAGCCCGCGCAGGAGAAGGTTCCGGCGCGCTTCTCGAAATTGAGCGCGCAGCTTCCCGGCGGTTCGGTGCCGTGTTCGCGCATGATGCGGTACTGTTCGGGCGTGAGGATCTTGCGCCACTCAGCCTCGGTGTGACTCACCGGATATTGCTTGGTGTCCGTCTTGGTATCCATGGGGGTGCCGCCTGTCATGGGACGATGAGATATCGATAAGGTAGTCTATGCGACATAAAGCGCAACCTCGCCGCGCCGCGGCTACGAAGCCGTGATAGCCGCTTGATAGGTTGCCGATAGACCCGAATTGCGCCCGGCCGCGCGATTGCCTCTCGCATCCTGGGAAGCGCAATGATAAATTGAATATGCTGGATGGAGTGGCGCCAGATGACCGTGCACGCACCTTTGCCGCCCGCATCGGGAACCATGGACGTCGATGAGTTCATGGCCTTCCTGGAAACGCGGCCTGATGGCGAGCGCTGGGACCTGATAGAGGGGGTCGCCGTGATGATGGCGCCGCCAACCTACGCGCATCAGCGCATTGCGTCCAATCTTTGCAATATCCTCAACGGCGCTTTCGTTGAGCGACGCCTCGACCTGTTTGCCTATCGACGCGCTGGCGTTCGCGCGCCGAACGTCAGAAATTTCCAGCCCGAGCCGGACATCGTGGCGGTGCCCGGAGTTGCCGGCCATGACTATTATTCCGAACGATTTCAGCTTGCGGGCGAGGTGTTGTCGCCGACCAATACGCGTGCCGAAATCGACCTGAAATTGCGCCGCTACCGCGAGGCGCCGGACAATCTTTATGTTGTGGTGATCGAACCACGTGAATTTCTGGTGACCATCTACGCGCGGAGCCGCAATTGGGAGCCGATAACGCTGTCCAAGGCCGAGGATCCGATTGAAATGCCCGAGTTCGGTCTGCGCTGCCGGTTGGGCGATCTCTACATCGGCACGCCGCTTGATCCGAAGCGCAAGTAGCTCCAATCGCGAGAACTCCGCTGACCGGGATCAAATACATGCCGGACGCGGCTGGAAACACTCGCGACGTTACTGCTGGTTGATTTCAGGCGACCTAACATGACCGACGCTCAGCCGTCCGCCGATCTGCGCGTCGCTGACCTCGTGCAGGCCGGCCAGGTTCGCGTCGCCCTGTACGTGCCGCAATATACCAAAGACCCGGTCACCGGTGAGCTCGGCGGCTGGTGCGTCGACATCGTTCACGCCCTGGGAGCCAAGCTCGGGATAAAGGGCGTGCCGGTCGAGCATCCCAACCCGGCGAATGCGCTGACCAGCATCGCATCCGGCGCTTGCGATGCCGGTATCATCGGCATCGAAGCAGACCGCGCCACCAAGATCGATTACTCGCCGCCGATCGTCGAGGCGGACTACACGTTGCTGGCGCCCGCCGGCTCTCCGTATCGGAGCGTTGCGGATGCAGACCGGCCGGGAGTGCGGATCGCCGCCGTGCGCCATCATGCTTCGACCATCGCACTCAACAAGATCATCAAGCATGCCACGTTTGTCTATGCCGATATGCCGGAGCCCACGTTCCAAATTCTGCAGCGGGGTGAGGCGGACCTGTTCGCCTCGCTGCATGAAGTCTTGCGCCACTACGTTGCCCGTCTGCCGGGCTCGCGGATCTGGGAAGGCCGCTACGGATTCAATTCATTGGGGATAGCCGTCCCGAAAGGACAGGCCGCGCGGCTCGCGTTTCTCAGCGAATTCGCCGAGCACGCCAAGGCATCAGGAATTATTCAGCAAGCCATCGACCGCTCCGGCTGGAGCGGCATCCGGGTCGCGCCGCCGGAGCGCTAACGTGCGATCCAGTCATACAGCCGCGCAAAATCTCCGCCGGCTCTAGCTGTGTTTATCAGCATGCTTCTTGGAGGCGTGTTCATGATGTTCGGTCGCATGGAGCGCGTGACCATGTGCAACCTTGGAATGATGAGCCGCTTTTTCATGGCTGCCGGTCTGATGGTGCTTGGCAGCTTCCCGATGATGTTTGGCGGCCTGTTCGTGATGATGGGCCGCCTTCTCATGGTGATGGTGAATATCGTCCATTTGCGACTCCCGGCTTTCATCGATCCGCGACCTTCGCAGATGACCAATGACGTTGATATGACAGCTCTATTTTGAGACGGTGTATTCGCCGGCGGTCGCAACGCTGCCCTGCAATCTATTTTTGAGATCGTCCCAATATGGAATATGCTGGTAATACGTAACCGCGAAGCCAATGAAGAGGGCAAGTATTACGGGTGAAAGGATCGCTGATGCGAGCGCTGGGCGAAGTTGTTTCCAGAAAGTACCGCCGGTCTTTATATCGAAAGCGATCGTGGCGCCGACGTCTCTCATCTCGGAATAAATCCTTGATTTGAGTTCGGAAAGCTCCGAAATCATCTTTGCGGTAGCGGCCCGTTCCGGGGTGATGGAATCCTTGCGGTTGTATGCATAGGCTTCAAACAGGGTCCTGGCGTCGCCAAATTTTCCTGCAAAATACTCCGCGGTTAAACCTCTAATCCAGTTTCGTTCCTGATTATTGGTAGGCATTGTTCTGTTTTGCGCCGCGAACTGTTCTGCCCACCTCGCCTTTTCCTCGGCAAAAAGTCCGTAAGCGAGGAGCGCCGTTCCGCGATCCGCCGCTTCGCCGGAAAAATGTGACAGCACTTCACGATCGGTCGTAAGCATTGGTCTTTCCGCCATTTGCCACCGCGGCCCGTATATTCACCCCACTATTCACAGTATTTCATGACAAGGGCGACCGGTTATGCACGAAGTTCCCGATCATCACAGAGCGAATAGCTGTGTTGGGGTTGAAAAAGCCCCGGTGCGAGGTCGGGGCCGGGCGAAAGTCACCTCCTGAAGAGGCTAAGCGCCTGAACAAGGGCTCAAGATAAAATACCCACCAACGCTCAATTCTGAGGCAGCGCGAATATTTCCGGTTCGCGTCGCTCGCTGCAATGCGGGGTGGTGGGTTTCGTTAAGGCCACAGCGCCCTGCTCACCATATTTTTCCAATTATAACGGGGGAAACGGCGGGAAAATGATGGGATCAGCGTACAGGATGCTGTAAGCGGGCAGAGACGGCGCGACCCACCAAAGGCGGGAACCTGATTGACGGGCCGCGCCGCTCGGTACGCACGCAACTCACGCAACTGCAACGCAACGAGCGCCATTTTCCCGGTTCCGGTGGGTCGGAATAATGGCGCTTGCCGGATTCTGTACCCGGTGATCCCGCTAATCACTGCCATATTTTGGCAGCCAAGATTTCGCCCCGAAGGCGCCAATTTCGTTCAGAGTTGGAGAACTGATTCTCAGGCCAGCGAAGCTCAGCGAAAAAGTTTCACTGCGCCTCGACGTTCAGCTCCTTGCCGACCGCTCGCCATCGTTCCTGCTCCTTACGGATGGTTTGTGCAGTGCTTTCCGGCGTGCCGCCGCCGGCGGTGTCGAGTCCGAGCGCGAGCAGGCGTGCGTGAATTTCCGCGCCGCCGAGATATTGATCGATATTGCGGTTGAGCCGCGCGATCACGTCGGCAGGTGTGGCCGCCGGCGCCACGATGGCGAAGAAGCCGTCGATCACCACGCCGGGCACGGTTTCGTGCAGGGACGGCAAATCCGGCAATCCTGGAAAGCGCTGCTCCGACGTAATGGCGAGGCGCCGTACCTTGCCGGCCTGCACCACGGCGTTGGCGGCAACGATCGAAGTCATCATCACTTGATTGACGCCGCTGGCGACATCCTGGGCCATCTGCGCGGCGGACCGGTAGGGCACCTCGATCAGGCCGAGGCCGGCGCGCTTGTTGAGCAGCTTGGCGCCGAATGCGGCCGCGCCCGCAGTGGTGTCGAACGCGATGGAAAGCTTGCCGGGATTGGCCTTGGCGTAGGCGATCAATTCGCTCACGGTCTTGACCGGCAGGTCGGCATTCACCGAGAGCATTTGCGGCGCGATATTGCACACCAGCGACACCGCCGCGAAGTCGCGCGTCGGATCGTAAGGAAGCTGCTTGAAGGAAATCAGATTGATCGCCATGCCCGAGGAGTTGGTGAACAGCATCGTATAGCCGTCGGGCGCGGCGCGCGCCGCGGCCTCGTGCGCCAGGATGCCCGACGCGCCCGGGATGTTCTCGACAAACATCGGCTGGCCGAGCGTGCGTGACACGCCGTCGGCGACAAACCGCGCCATCACGTCCGTGGCGGCGCCGGCGCCGGTCGGCACGATCAGCTTGACGGGGCGGTTCGGCCAGTTTTGCGCTCCGGCCGGGCCCGCGAATGCAACGACGGCGCAACAGAGCGCGATGCGAATGAATCTGTTCATCGGGCTTGCCTTTGTTTCCTGATCGTGCCGCCACTGTATACTGGCACCCGATGCTGACAAGCGATGGAGGAAAACGGTGAGTGGGGGCGAACTCCTGCTGGTTGGAAGTATTCCGTTCGACACGCCACAGGAGGTGTTCGAGTCGTTCGGCGCGCCGCTCGGCAAATACCTCTTGGCCATGCCGGACGGCGAAGTCGGACCGCGGCGGCATTGGATCAGCCGGGTGCATTATCAGGTGCTGGCCGCGCATCCGGAGCTCGAGGTGGTGCAGCGGCCGGCGCCGGACGAGAACGGCGTCGAACGCCAGCACCCGCGCAACGCCGCCGACGCGTGGTGGTTCAAGGTCAAGGACGGCGTGCGCCAGGTTCGCTTCGGCGATCCGGGCTGGCGGCTGGGCTACGCGCGCGACGCTGTGAACTCCTACTTCGTTTTTCGCACCATGAAGGAAAAAGGCGTGTTGGCTCCGCACCTGCGATTTCAGGTGTCGATCCCGATGGTCAACAGCGTGCTGCCGCCGCGCATTTTTCCCAACCGGGACGATCTCGAACGGATCAGGCCGGGCTATGAGGCGGCGACCCGCGCCGAGATCGCGATGATAGTCAGCAAGATCCCCGCGCACGAACTCGCGATCCAGTGGGATTGCTCAACCGAGGTTCAGGATGCCTACGGCGCCATTCCGGGCTTTCCGCTGCAGGGCGCTATCGAGCGCAATCTGACCGAGGTGCGCAATCTCGCGCCCTCGATTCCTCGCGGCGTCGCGCTCGGCTATCACTTCTGCTTCGGCACCCTTGGCGGCTGGCCACGCTTCAGTCCGGATGACCTCAGTCAGACCGTGAAGCTCGCCAATGCCTTCGTGGCGGCGTCCGGGCGGCCGGTGGACTGGATTCACATTCCGGTGCTCGACCGCAGCGACGACGCATTCTTTGCGCCGCTGCGCCTCCTCGATCCGCAAGGCGCTCGAGTCTATCTCGGCGCGATTCACAACATGACGCGTTTCAAGGAGCGCATCGCGGCGGCGCGCAAATATTTGCCGGAGTTCGGCCTCGGCGCCTATTGCGGTTTCGGCCGCGAGCCGCCTTCGGCGCTGCCGAAGATTCTCAACGACCATCTGGAAGCGGTCGCGATCTCGGCGCGCGTTTGATTGCCGGATAATCCGCCAGACATAGAGGACAGCCAAATGTTCTATGAACCCGACAAAGACGATCACGGTTTGCCGTTCAATCCGTACAAATCGATCGTCGTGCCGCGTCCGATCGGCTGGATTTCGACTGTCAGCGCCGACGGCATCGTCAATCTCGCGCCCTACAGTCAGTTCAACAATCTCGCTTACGATCCGCCTTACGTCATGTTCTCGGCGGCGTCTTTCCCGCAGACCGGCCGCCGCAAGGACAGCGCCAAGAATGCCGCCGATACCGGCGAGTTCGTGGTCAACATGGCGACCTACGACTTGCGCGAAGCCGTCAATATCACCTCGCGTTTCGTCCCGCCGGAGGTCGACGAGGCCAAGCTCGCCGGGCTCGAGATGATTCCGTCCCGTCTGGTCAAGCCGCCGCGGGTGAAGGCATCGCCGGTGCATCTGGAGTGCAAATTCCATTGCGCGCTGGCGCTGCCGGCGCGCGTGCCCGACCAGGTCCACCATCTGGTCATCGGACGCGTCATCGGTGTGCACATTCGCGACGACGCGCTCACGCCCGAAGGAAAGCTCGATGTCGTCAAAATCCGGCCGCTCGCCCGCCTTGGCTATTTCGACTACACGTATGTGGAAAAGGTTTTCACCATGCGTCCGGATGGACCGCTCGGCGACGCGCGCGAAGCCGGGCTCGAAGGACGGCCGGTGCGCAAGGAAGAAAAAGTGAGCTGAGCGCCCGGCGCTCGATCCCGGATCGGGCTTCGCCCGTCCGGGATGACGGCTTCGCCGTCACTTGATCGCCGGCGGAGCCGATTCAGATTCTTGCACGGTACCTATTTCTTTCGCGCGATGCCCAGCACAGACGCGACATGGGCGACTTGCGCGTATTGCTCCTTGATCGCGGCGGTGAACGCTTCGACGCCAAGTGGCGCGGGCGGCTGCCCCGTGAGAGCCAATCTTTCGCGGGTCGTCTTGTCGTCGAGCGCGGCAAGCACGTCCGCCGCGATCCGCTGACGCAACTCGATCGGCATGTCGCGTGGTCCAAGCAGGCCGAGGACGGGACTGGCGAGCAACGATGGAAAGCCAGATTCCACTACCGAGGGAATGTCCGGCGCGATGGGCGATCGCTCGCGATCGTTGATTGCAATGATCTTGATCTTGCCGGTTTGCGCGTAGGTCCGCATCGCCGCGTAGGACTGCATGCACAGCTGGATTCTGTTTTCCCCAAGATCGACCGGCGACTTGGTGATGTCGCGGTAAGGAACCTTGGCGATTGCGAGTCCGTTTTCCCTGACGAATCCGTCGAATACAAATTCGGAAAATCCGGGCGCGACCGCATAGCTTGTCTCGCTCGGCTTGGCGCGTGCCAGCGTCACGAACTCGGCCAATGTGGAGATGCCGAGACTTGTCGGCACGGCCACGGCGATCTGCACCTTGGCGACCCCCACGATCGGCGTGAGGTCGGTCTCGGGATCGAACGACATGTTCTCGTGCACGTATCGTTGGACGACGTAGATACTGCTCGGCCCGAAGAACAACGTATGGTCATCCTTTGCCGACACGACGGTCTGCAGCGACAGCAGGCCATCGCCTCCTGGCTTGCCGTCGAGGATGACGGGTTGGCCCCATTTCTGTTGCAGCTTGTCTGTGATGAGGCGCGCGGCGGTGTCCGCTCCGGAACCTGGACCGAACGGCAGCACGAAGCGCACCGCATGTGTCGGCCACTGCTGGGCCAGGCTTGCAGTCGCGGCGATCGCGTAAATGGCAAGCGCCAGCGCGCCGACCATCGTGAGACGAAACCAATTGTTGAGCATGACCTGTTCCCGGAATGTCTGGACCTGGTGTCCGGCGGCGTGAGCGGTCGACACCGCCAGCGCGGTCCGCGGCTTCGCCGTCACTTGATCGCCAGCGGATTGGTCGGCGAGCCGACCGCGCCGGTGATGGGGATGGCGGGCGCCACGAACATGAATTCGTAGACGCTGTCGGCGGCGCAATCCTCGGCGAGGTCTTTCAGATAGAAGATCTCGCCCATGGTCATGCCCATGATCGGAATGGTGATCCAGTGCCAGGGCTGGTTGATGCCGCCCTCGGTGTTGTTCGGCCGCACCTCGCAGCCCCAGGTGTCGCTGGCGAGCGCGGCGAGTTCTGTCTTGGCCACGAATTCTAGTGTCTCGAAGGCGAAGCCCGGCGCGTCGCCGCCCGGATAGCCGTCCCAGCTTCCCGCTTTCAGGCAGCGCTCCATCTGGCCGGTCCGAACCACGATGTAATCGCCGCGCTTGAATTCGACCTTCTGTTTCTTCGCGGTCAGGTCGAGATCCTCGCAGGTGATGCCGTAGCCGTCGTCGAGGCACTCCTTGCCGAGCGCACGCGCCACGTCGAGAAAAACGCCACGCCCGACCATCTTGGCCTTGGTCTTCTCGATGCCGCACTTCGCCGCGCCGAACGACGACACTTCGCGGCAATCGTAGCCGTTCCACATGTTGTCCTCGTAGAACACGTGGCCGAGGCCGTCCCATTGCGTGCCGCATTGCAGCGGGATCACCACCATGTCGTCGGCGGCGCGGATGCCGCGCTTGTCGAGCACGCCCGAATAGGCGTCGGTGCCGGTGCGCAACATGGTGTGCAGCGGATTGATGCGGCCGAGCGCCGGATAATTGGTCTTGCCGCCCTGCGGGCCATTGTTGTCGAAGTTGAGCGCGAGCGAGATCACCTTGCCCTTTTTGACGAGCTGCGCTGCGGCAACGATGTCTTCCGGGCTCGTGTAGTTGAGCGTGCCGATCTCGTCGTCGGGACCCCATTTGCCCCAGTTCTTGTACTTCTCCGCGGCTTGGCGGAGATCGTCTCGCGTCACTTTGCGTCCGGCCATGGGCTTTCCTTCTCTCCCCTTTGTTGCGCGATGAAAAACACTTTGTCGCTCGCGCTCCCTGCCGGGAGCCGTGAGGCCATGATAGCATCGGGCAAAACCGGAGGGAGGATGGTATGGCCGCAATAAAGATGTAGATGCGTCTTTCCGCGTTCTGCGCGGGCCTCGTCGTGGCGTCGTCGTGCTGGGCTGCGGGCGCCTATCCGGACCACAAGATCCGCATGATCGTGCCGTTCGCGGCGGGCGGGCCGACCGACGTCATCGGCCGTCTGGTGGCGGAGCGGCTTTCCGACGTTCTCGGCCAACAGGTCTACGTCGAAGACCTGCCGGGCGCCGGCGGCAATCTCGGCGTCGAGACGGCGAAGCGCGCCGAACCGGACGGCTACACCGTCCTCGCTGTGTCGACCGGCTTCATCATCAATCCGAGCTTGTACTCGAAGATCGGCTACGACCCGCTCAAGGATTTTGCGCCGATTTCGCTGGTTGCCGCTTCGCCCAACGTGGTGACCGTTCACCCGTCGGTGCCGGCGAAGAATCTCAAGGAACTTGTTGCCCTCATCAGGGCCGACCCGTCCAAGTACAGCTACGCGCAACCGGCGACCGGCTCGACGCCTCACCTCGCCGCCGAGCAAATGAAGCAGATGTTCGACCTGCCCGGCCTCGTCATGGTTCCGTTCAACGGCGCACCGCTTGCGATCAATTCCACGCTCGGCAACCACACCCAGATCGCGTTCACGGCGCTACCGCCGGCCATCGGCGCCATCAAGGACGGCAGCCTTCGCGGCATCGCGCTCCTTGCCAAGGAACGCGCCGCCGCCGTTCCCGATCTGCCGACAAATATCGAAGAGGGCGTGCCGGGGCTCGAAAGCGACACGCTCACCGGAATCGTGGCGCCGGCCGGTACGCCCAAGGAGATCGTCGACAAATGGAACGCCGCGATCGTCAAGATGGTGTCGGACCCCGAGGTCAGGAAAAAGCTCGACACACTCGGCTTCGTTCCGGTCGGCAACTCACCGGCTGAATTCGCCGAACGCGTCAAGTCCGAAGCCGCGCGCTGGGACAAAGTGGTGAAGTCGGCGGGAATTCACATCGATTGATTCTCCGCTCGCCGCGCTGCGGGGAGAAGGAGCCAATCAACTTTGCCTGAAGCCCGCGGCCTTCAAGGCCGCCTTGATGATCGCGCCGGGATCGGCGTGCGAAGCCGCCCCGGACGGCGTTATTGCGAGCTTGGGGACAGGCAGGCCCGCCGCCCGGAAGGCCGTTGCGATGACATCATTTGGATCGAGCCGTCGAGTCGTATCCGCATCTGTGGCAAACGAAGGCGCTTCGGAAGCGCTTACCCTGAGCAGCGCTTCTCGGGCTGCAACGACGGCGCGAGCATCGCTCCAAATCGGGGCGGGGGCTGCCTCAGCCTCAGCCGTGCGCGGCATTGCCGCGGAATCTTCGCTCAGGCGCCAAAAGCTTGCGATGTGATGTGTTGACGAGATTCCCGCATCGAGGAAGAAGGCCCCGACCGCGCCGTAAGGACCTTCGCCGCTGGTTGCCAGCGGCACGCCGTGCCCCATGCCGCCGATGGAGAATGCCTCGATCAGGGTTTCGCCGTCCGCATCGTTCCAAACACGCCGCGTGTGGCCGCCGATCGCCTCCGCGTTGGAGGGAGCGGCCGCAAGACCGTGCAGGTCGGTCCACTGCCGAACGATCTCTTCGCCATTGGCAGGCTTCACGATCGGATCGGCGGTGCCGTGCCAGACCGAGATTTTAGGCCAGGGGCCACGATGGTTCGAAGCTGCGCGCACGCGATCGCCAAGCGCGGGCGCGGCCATCGATTGCTCGTTGAACATGGCCTCGAATGCTTGTTGCACCGTGCGCGCGCATCCGTAGGGAAGTCCGGCGATAATGGCGCCGCCGGCAAAAACCTCGGGATAAGTCGCCAGCATCGCCGAAGCCATGGCGCCGCCGGCCGAGAGGCCGGTCACGAACACGCGCCGCCGATCGATGCCGAAGGTCGCAATGGCGTGCTCGACCATCTGCTGGATCGAGAGCGCTTCGCCTTGGTCTCGCGTGGTGTCGCCCGGCAAGAACCAGGAGAAACAACTGTTGGGATTGTTGGCCGGCTGCTGTTCGGGATAGACGACCGCGAAGCCGAGACGGTCGGCGAGCTGAGACCAGCCGCTGCCGCGATCGTACTCCGCGGCGCTCTGGCTGCACCCGTGCAGCGCAACGACCAGCGGTGCATTGCGCGGCAGACGCTCCGGCTCATAGACCACCATGCGCAGGTTGCCGGGGTTGGAACCAAAGGCCGTCAGTTCGCGGAGCTGATTGGCTTTGTCAGCCGAGGCCTGCAGCGGAGAGGCTGCCTTCTTGCGGGCTCTCTCCAACAGCTCTTCGAACTTGCGGCGGAGCTCCTGAAGTTGAGCCATGGCCTCGTGTAAATCGCTCATCAGGACCTATATTGCGCCGCAACAAGAAATTGTTGCAATGCAACATGGTGCCTCGTTGCGAAAGTGTCAAGCAACGGGCGTCCGTGCCGGCAAACCCTTATGCACGCTTCGCTTTGCACGCCTCACGGCATAGTCTGCGCGCCATGCGCATCGTCGACATCCGTGAAACCGCGATCCCGTTGAACTCGACGCTCGCCAATTCGAGCATCGATTTCTCGGAAATGACGACGTCGGTGGTCGCCGTCATCACCGACGTGAAACGGGACGGCAAGCCCGTCGTGGGTTTCGCCTTCAACTCGACCGGGCGTTATGCCTGCGGCGCGCAGATGCGGGCGCGCTTTATTCCGCGCATCCTCAAAGCCGATCCAAAATCGCTGCTCGATCACAGCGGCGAAAATTTCGCGCCGGAAAAAATCCTCGCCGCGATGATGCGGAACGAAAAATCCGGCGGGCACAGCGAGCGCTCGATCGGCATCGGCACCATCGAGGTGGCGGTCTGGGATGCGGTCGCCAAGATCGCCGAAAAGCCGCTGCATCGGCTCTTGGCCGAGCGTTACAACGGCGGCAAGGCCGCGGAGAAAGTTTTCTGCTACGTCGGCGCCGGCTGGTACGCGCCGGGCAAGACCACGAAGGATTTGCAGGACGAGATGCGCCGCCATCTCGACGCCGGCTATACGATGCTGAAAATGAAAGTCGGCGGCATGAAGCTTGCCGACGATCTGGCCCGCGTCGAAGCGGTGAAGTCGATGCTGCCGCGCGGCGGCACGCTCGCGGTCGATGCCAACTCCAAATTCGGCCGTGACGAGGCGCTCGCCTATGCGCGCGGGCTGAAACCGTTCTCGCTGCGCTGGTTCGAGGAGCCGTGCGATCCGCTCAACTTTGCGCTCCTTGCCGAAATCGCCGGCGCCTACGACGCGCCGCTCTCTACCGGCGAAAATCTGTTTTCCACCCAGGACGTCGAAAACCTGGTGCGCTTCGGCGGGCTGAAAGCGGCGCGCGACGACGTCATTCAGGTCGATCCGCCGCAGGCCTACGGCATCGCGCAATATGCCCGCACGCTCGACATGCTGGCGCGTCATCAATGGCCGCGCCGTCTGCTGTTCCCGCATGGCGGCAACCAGATGTCGCTCGCCATCGCGGCCGGCTTCGGGCTCGGCGGCGCCGAATCCTATCCGGGCGTGTTCGGCGATTTCGGCGGCTTCGCCGACGATGCCGAACTTGTCGACGGCTATCTGACGCTCTCGGATCGCCCCGGCATCGGCTTCGAGGGCCAGGCGCGGCTCTACCGCATCATGCGCGAGCTTGCCGTTTAGTTTGCTGACACGTCGGCAGGCGATTGAGGAGCCAATTGTCGCGTTACTCCTTGCCGCTTCCTCCAGCTTCCTGCAATTTCTGTAGCACCTGATCGAGCGAGAAGCTGCCCGGTTTCTGCCGTGGCGGGAACTCGACGTAGGTTTGCAAGTGCTGGCCCACGAAGGCTTGCGCCGGCACGAGCAGGAACGCGCGATCGAGGAGCCAATCGTCGTATGCGCTGGCTTCATACTCGGCCCGCTCGAAAGGATCGCTTCGCAGGTCTTCGATCAACGGCACACGCAACGGCACCAAAGGCTCCGACCAGACCTTGAAGCCTACAGCTTTCTGTTGCAGGAACAGAAGTTTCCACCGATCATAGCGCACGGCGGCGAGGTTGCCGTCGTCCGTCCAGTAGAAAAACTCCTTGCGCGGGTCCGGCCCCGAGCCGTCCAGTAGCGGACGCAGGTCGTAGCCGTCGAGGTGGACCTTGAAGGTCTTGCCCGCCGCTTGGTAGCCGGTCAGCAGCTTCTCCTTGACTTTCGGCTCACCGGCGGCGGCCACCAAGGTCGGCACCCAGTCTTCGTGCGATACGATGGCGTTGATCTCTGTGCCCGGCTTGATGACGCCCGGCCAGCGGATCATGCCGGGAACGCGGTAGCCACCTTCCCAACTCGAGTTCTTCTCGCCGTGGAACGGCGAGGTACCGCCATCCGGCCACGAGAATTCTTCCGCGCCGTTATCTGTGGTGTACAGCACGATCGTGTCGTCGGCGATGCCGAGGTCGCCGAGCTGCTTGAGCAATCGGCCGACATGGCCATCATGCTCGACCATGCCGTCCGGATAAATGCCGAGCCCCGTCTTTCCCTCTGACTGCGGCTTGAGATGGGTCCAGATGTGCATACGAGTCGAGTTGAACCAGACAAAGAACGGCTTGTTAGCCTTATGGCTCTTGTCGATGAAGTTCATGGCGCCAGCCAGGAACTCCTCATCCACCGTCTCCATCCGCTTTTTGGTCAGCGGGCCGGTATCCTCGATGGTTTGCTTGCCCACCCGGCCAAAGCGCGGATCTTCGGTTGGATCGTCTTTGTCCGACGCAAAGGAGTGCAGGACGCCGCGCGGGCCGAACCTTGCTTTGAAATTGGGATACTGGGGCGGCTTCGGATAGTCGGGATTCTCCGGCTCTTCCTCGGCATTGAGGTGGTAAAGGTTGCCGAAGAACTCGTCGAAGCCGTGGACGGTCGGCAAAAACTCGTTGCGGTCGCCCAGATGGTTCTTGCCGAACTGGCCAGTGGCGTAGCCGTGTGGCTTGAGCAACTCGGCAAGGGTCGGGTCCTTCTCGGACAGTCCTTCCTTGGCGGCCGGCAGGCCCACCTTAAGCAGGCCCGTTCGGAAGCAGCTTTGTCCGGTGATGAAAGCGGCGCGTCCGGCCGTGCAGGATTGCTGGGCGTAGAGGTCGGTGAACATCGCGCCTTCTTTGGCGATGCGGTCGATGTTGGGCGTGCGGTAGCCCATCATGCCGTGATTGTAGGCGCTAATGTTCCAGTAGCCGATGTCGTCACCGAAGATGACCAGAATATTGGGCCGCCGGCCACCGGCTGGCTGGGCCTGAGCAGCACTTTGCATCCCTGTCGCCAATAGGGACGACGCGGCCAACAATGTGCTACTGCCAAGCAAAAGATCGCGCCGCTTCAGGCCGCCGTTGTTTTGTGGCGTGCCATCCTCGGATTTTCCACCCTCTTTCTCGTTGCTCATGACGCACTCTCTTTCTGTTGTTTTCTGACGACGCACCTAAAGCCGACATGGCTTGTCGAGGTATCAACCGGCTCGGCATGGCGCGCGGCCGGGCGATAGCGGCGGCAATAATTGGGAGCGCAGAGGTGCGAGCCGCCTTTGAGCACCTTGCGAGGGATTTTGATCTTCGGCAGAGCCGGGTCGTAGCTTGCCGCCTCCGGACCGCCGCGCGGATTTTCCGGAATGCAGCACGCCTTCGGCGCATCCGCTTCGTGCTTCGCCGAATACCAATCCGTCGTCCACTCCCAGACGTTGCCGATCATGTCGTGCAGGCCGTAGCCGTTCGGCGGGAATGCGGCGACCGGCGATGTCCGCTCGAAGCCGTCTTCGCAAGTATTCTGTCGTGGAAATTCGCCCTGCCAGATATTGGCCATATGCTTGCCGCCGGGCGTGAGTTCATCGCCCCAGGCAAACTCCGCGCCGTCGAGTCCGCCGCGCGCGGCAAATTCCCATTCGGCCTCAGTCGGCAGATCCCGGCCGGCCCATTTTGCGTAGGCCAGCGCGTCGGCAAACGCCATGTGCACGACCGGATGATCGTCGAGCCCGTTGATGTTGCTTTTCGGTCCGTAGGGGTGGCGCCAATCCGCGCCCTTGAGAAAGGTCCACCATTGACTCCAATCTCGCAGATCGACCCGGTGCGATGGCGGCGAGAAGACGAGAGAGCCGGCATAGAGCATGTGCGGCAGCGCACCCGGGTAGTCCTTCGGGTCAGGCGGAATCTCGGCAAAGGTGACGTGGCCGGTTGCCTTGACGAAGGCCTCGAACTGCCGATTTGTAATCGGTGTACGGTCGATCCAGAACGCGTCCACCGTGACGCGGTGGACCGGCGCCTCCTCCGGATAGTGCTTGTCTGAGCCCATCCGGAATGTGCCGCCGGGAATGCGTACCATGTCGTCGGCGACCCGACGCGCATGCGCCAAGCCTTCCGGTTCCTCTTCCGTGTGAAGGCCGTGGAGCAATGCCGATCCCTCCGCCGCTTTTAGACGCGGCTAAACTCTTTTGCAGGGTAGGCGATTACCTATTTCGCTTTTTTCTTTCGAAAGCGGACTTAAGCAGGAGCTGCCTTTGGCTGTCCTGCTCGCAACGTCCTGAAGTCACTCGGTGACGATTGATATTTTTGTTTTGAATGAAACTGTTCGCGTGCCTTCCTTATTTGAGGGCACGCAACGCGCAGACTGGGACGGCGCAATCTGAAAGTCCAGTCAAATGTCAGAAACGTACACTTTGGAACAATCTCACCTCAGATACACAACTGATCTTTCAGCATAAACCAGCCGTCAGCGAAGCGCACCGAATTTCATAGATGGCTTGCGGCGTTTTGCCTGCGGGTCGAACGCCTGGCGCTTGCTATCCGCGACTTCGCAAAGGCTGTGGAGGCGGAAATTCCGGGGCGCGCTGCCAGACTGTTCCACTATTAAATTGAATCGCGAGGCCGTCGGGTGAATAGATCGCACCTTGGTGGCCGATTTCGAACCAGATATGGCCGGGATAGTCGATCCAGGCTCTCGACGGAACTCCCGCCAAGACGTTGAGGTCCCAACCATATTGGGTGATGTAGGCGATGCCGCCCGGCGGGCCGAGACACAACGCCACACATTGCCATGGACCACTTAAATTCACGCCCTGCGCCGATGCGCCAGACCCTATAAAGGCTGCCGAAAGCGCAAGCGCGGCTGTTAGGGCTTTCATTGCATTGCTCCTGATCGTTCGATACGCGCTGTCTTGACTACCAATCTCGTGAGAAAAAACAATCCGGCAGCTTAATGGATGATGGAGTGACCTGCGCTGCGTCATTTTGATTCAGGTCGATTGGCGATGGAACACAGCAAGCCTCCGCCGCGATACTGTCGGCAGACCATGAGGTGCCGCCCGCAAAAAGTCCGACACGTGCGACGCGAAGTGACCTGCTATGCGACGGTATCTGCTTCGAGGGTGAGTCAAAGCTCCAGCGCGTCATGCGCGAGCGCGGCGTCATCTTCGGCGCGCGATACGCAAGGCTTCGTGCGTAGTTCTACAGATTTGTTTATTAGCAACTGGGCAACAGTCGCCGACCTACTAACGTATTGTCAGACGACAGTTTGACGCGGGTGAGCGGCCCCGCTCCTCGACGTATCGCTCCTAGGTCGGCGGGGCCGCTCATTCTCGCGATCTCATGAAGCTGCTTTCCGTCCGAGCAGATCGTTATCCTAGAAGTCCCGCCGTCCGGTAGGCGGCGACCGCATCGGCATGCAGCGCCACGCCGCCGAATTCGAGCGCGCGGGCGCCGTCGGCGCGCAACGGCTCGAAGAGCTCGCCGATCCCGGCGAACAACGCGTTCAGACGCGGCAGCTCGTCGCGCGCCGCGAATATTGCGGACGCTACATCGCGCACCTTGCCGTCGGACGCTCGCGCGTGCGTTACCAGCACGTTGATGACCGCGGCCTGCGGTACGTCGGCGTCAAGCCCGCGGATCGCGCCTTGGCGCATGACGGTGCGCCGATAGAACGGCACGGCACCCAGCACTTTCTCCAAGTCGCCGGGCCTATAGAGCAGCACGCGCAACAGTGTGCGTTGCGCGAGCGCGGTCATCACCACGTTCGGAATCGGACATTGCAATTGCGCGTCCACTTCGCCGCGGACGAGTGCATCGGCGCCGGCGGCGAAATCGAGATAAACCGGAACAAAGTCCGAGAAGGTGATACCGAGCGCGCCGAAGATTACCCGCGCATGCTGGGCCATGCCGCTCTGCTGCGGGCCGACGACGAGACGCCGCCCGTGAACGTCCGTGACCGTGCGCAGATCGCTATCGGCGCGCGCGATGAAGAACAGCGGGCCGGCGTTCATCGGCGCCACCATACGCAGATCGATCTTCCCCGCAAACGGCGCCTCACCGTTCTTGGCGCGGCCGATCCAGTTCGATGCCATGAAGCCGAAGTCGATATCGTCGGCGGCGAGCCGGTTGGCGTTCTCGACGCTGGCGGTGGCGGAAATGCTCACATCGACCGGAGCAAGCGCGGGATTGCGTTCAAGCACAATCTTGAGCGCCTGGCCCTGGCTAAGGAACGTGCTGTTGGCTTCCGCCGTGCCGATCCGCAGTGACACTTTAGTTCGTCATGCGCGGGCTTGACCCGCGCATCCATGCTGAGGCGCCGCAACAGAAAGTCTGCGCGAGCGAAGACGTACTATGGATTGCCGGTTCAAGCCCCGGCAATGACGATTGAGGAGTGCGGACGAATCTCGGCAAAACCCGACTATCCCGCGAGCCGCTCAATGGCGGCGCCGCAGCGCCCGAGCTTTTCCTCGAGCCGCTCGAAACCGCGGTCGAGGTGATAGACGCGGTTGACGATGGTCTCGCCCTCGGCGGCGAGCGCCGCGATCACCAGCGACACCGAGGCGCGCAGGTCGGTCGCCATGACGGGCGCACCCTTGAGCCGCTCGACGCCTTCGACGGTCGCCCGCTCGCCTTCGAGGTGGATGCGGGCACCGAGCCGCGCCAGTTCCTGCACGTGCATGAAGCGGTTTTCGAAGATCGTCTCGACGATGTGGGAGGTGCCGCGCGCCCGCGTCATCAGCGCCATGAGCTGGGCCTGCAGGTCGGTGGGAAAATCGGGGAACGGCGCGGTCGTCACCTCGACCGGTCTCAGATCCGCGCCGTTGCGCGCGACGCGGATGCCCTGGTTGGTGGGCGTGACGGTGACACCGGTCTGCTCCAGCACGTCGAGCGCCGCCTGCAGCAGGTCGGCGCGCGTGTTCTGCAAAAAGATCTCGCCGCCCGCCATGGCGACCGCCATGGCGTAAGTGCCGGTCTCGATGCGGTCGGGCAGCACGGCGTGACGCGCGCCGTCGAGCTTGGTGACGCCCTCGATCACGATGCGCCGCGTGCCGGCGCCGGAAATGCGCGCGCCCATCTTGTTGAGGCAATCGGCGACGTCGGCAATTTCCGGTTCACGGGCGGCGTTCTCGATCACGGTGGTGCCGTTGGCGAGCGACGCCGCCATGATGGCGGTGTGGGTGCCGCCGACGGTGATTTTAGGAAAAACAATCTCGCCGCCCTTGAGCCCGCGCGGCGCGCGCGCCACCACGTAGCCGCCGTCGATCTCGATTTTGGCGCCGAGTTGCTCCATGGCCATGATCAGCAGATCGACCGGCCGCGTGCCGATGGCGCAGCCGCCCGGCATGGACACCCGCGCCTCGCCCATGCGCGCGACCAGCGGCGCCAGCACCCAAAAGCTCGCTCGCATTTTCGAGACGAGTTCGTAGGGCGCCGTGGTGTCGACGATGTTGGCGGCCGAAATGTGCAGCGTCTGCCCGTCATCGGCGGTCTCGCCCGGCCGTTTGCCGCCGACCATGACGTCGACGCCGTGATTGCCGAGGATGCGCTGCAGCAACACCACGTCGGCGAGCCGCGGCACGTTGTCGAGGATGAGCGTCTGCTCGGTGAGCAGGCTCGCGATCATCAGCGGCAGCGTTGCGTTCTTCGCCCCCGAGATTGGAATGGTTCCCTCGAGGCGGCGTCCGCCCACGATGCGAATGCGATCCATTATGACCCCCGCGGTCCACCCCGGACCGGCCCCGCCTTCCTCCGCTTGCGGAGAAGAAAGCACGATTCGTTATGGACCGGATGCGGCGATGATGCAAAGCGCGGCGCCGCGCACAGTTACCGGTCAATGGCTAAGCTTTCTTTACCCTACTCGCTGCTCCGATTGCGGCGAAAGTCGGGAGCCTTGGATTCGCTCTCCGCTGCGGTCGTGGAGTCGTTGTCGTGCGCGGTTCCGGCGGCGCGAGCGCGCGCTTGCACTTTGCGCCGCTTGAGGTTTTCCCGTAGCGCCGCCGACAGCCGCTCGCTGCGCGCCGCCCATTTTTCCGCTTTGCCTAGCCTGCTCATGGCGGCGAATCCAAAGCACGGCGCCTGCGGCGCCGCAACCGTTGGAGGCCGGTCCCGCGTTTGTGCTCTGGACCCCGGTCGCCCCGGCTACCTCCCAACAAGAGGTGACGAGGGACACATGGGCCGTTGAATTAGACGAAAAAATATCCGGCAGAATTTGAGTAGGAACGGCCACGCATCGCGGCGACAACACGCCAACAGATATCCACAGTCACCTATTCGTCCATTATAGATCGGCTGATAGGTTGAGCTGTTGAACCTACTCAACTCTCGGCTAATCGGAGGCGATTGTGGGATTCTCGTTGAAGGATTTCTTTGCCGAGATTTGGCAC
>JBAUYV010000470.1:0-7773 GCA_049584975.1 Xanthobacteraceae bacterium
CCTCAATTGTGCGAAGGACCACGATTTTAAAGTTCCTAAACTATCTGCCATTAAGTTCAATGTGCATTAGCAGTTTTGGGATGAAAGCGTTCCCGCTGGATTGCGTGCGTGCGCATGGGTACGGCGATCATGAACAATCCCGTGATAGTCTCAGAGGCTCATCCTGCTCGAATCGATATATCAATTGTCATGCCTTGCCTTGACGAGGCAAAATCCCTCCCTGCCTGCATCGCCAACGCGCGCGCGGCGCTTGATCGGATGTATGCCGAGCTCGGGCTCTCGGGCGAGATCATCATTGCCGATAATGGCAGCACGGACGGAAGCCAGCTGATCGCCCGGGCGCACGGCGCGCGGGTGGTCGAGGTCGAGCGCCGCGGTTATGGCGCCGCACTCATCGGCGGCATGCAGGCAGCGAACGGAACCTATCTGGTCATGGGCGATGCCGACGGTTCCTATGACTTCCTCGAATCGCAGGCGATGGTGCACAGCCTCATGCAAGGGGCCGATCTATGTGTGGGATCGCGTTTTCGGGGTGTGATCGAGCCGGGTGCGATGCCGTGGAAGAATCGTTACATCGGGAACCCGGCTCTCACTTTCATTTTAAACCTGTTCTTCAGCGCCCGTGTCGGCGACGCGCATTGCGGCCTTCGCGCCTTGACCAAAGCTTGCTTTGAACGACTTGCCTTGGGCGGCACCGGCATGGAATTCGCCAGCGAGATGGTGATCAAGGCCGCGCTCAAACGACAGAAGATCGTCGAGACGCCGGTAACCCTTCGGCGTGATTTGCGCGAGCGGCCTCCGCATCTGCGGCCGTGGCGAGACGGCTGGCGGCATCTGCGGTATCTGCTGATGCTAAGCCCAACATGGGCCTTCGTCGTGCCGGCGGTCATCGGCGCCGCGTTATCCTCGGTCATTCTCGGCGTCGCGACCTCAAGCGCGCTGTTCGGTGCGCCCCTTGCCTCGCCGTTTGGCAACTATTGGCTGATCCTCGCGGGTGCCGTTCTCGGCCTCTCGCACATCGAGATTCTTCTCGCCACCGCGAGTCACCTCTACGGCCGCCGGCAGGGCTATCGCCGCCCTTCCATCTGGGAAGAGCGCCTTTCCAATTGGGCGACGCTGGAGGCCATGCTGATATCCGGGGCGCTTGCCATAGTCGCAGGCCTTGCCACCTTGCTCGGCGTGCTCGGCTATTGGTCGGGGCATCATTTTGCCGCGATCAATACCGTCCTGCCTGCCGTACTCGGAACGACCTTGATAGTCGTCGGCGCTCAGAACGCGCTTGGCGGTTTCCTTCTCGCGATCATCAATGGGAACGAGGCGAAATTCCTTGCCGCGGCGGACGACGCTATCGCCGGCTATGCAGATACGCCCGGCGCCGACGCTGCGGCCACAAAAGACGAAAAAAAGCGCCTCGTAGCTGCAAGGTAGACGCCGGCATGCACACCGAATCTGCCGTACGGCGCTTGCATCCCCGCATAATCGACACGGATTGGCTCGTTCTTCGCGAAATGCGAGTGGCGATCGATCGTTTCGCAAAGTTGGTCGCCCGCGCCGGCGCCATCGCCATCGACTTGGGCTGCGGCTCGCAGCCCTATCGCGGCCTTTTTGAAGCAAGGAGCACAATCTACAAAGGCGCTGACCTTCAAGGGGCCGAGCTCACGATAGATCAGGGACGCGTTCAAGCCGCCGACGCCTATGCTGATCTCGTGCTTTCATTCCAAGTGTTGGAGCACGTCGCCGACGTCGGCGCCTATCTCGACGAAGCGCGCCGTCTCCTCAAGGAAGAGGGCTGGTTCATCCTCTCGACCCACGGCAGCTGGCTCTACCACCCGCATCCGGAAGATCATCATCGCTGGACGCGCCAAGGTCTGATCGCGGAGCTCGCATCGCACGGATTCGAAACAGTTGAAAGTGTCTCCGTACTCGGGCCTCTCGCCTGGACGACTCTCCTGCGGCTGACGCTGGGCTATCAAGGTCTGCGGCGAATCCCCTACGCCGGTGCGGCTTTAGCCGGTGCGCTCGCAGCCTTGATGAATTTGCGGGGCTTTCTGGAAAATCTCATCACGCCCGCATGGGTCACGCGAGACAACGCCTGTGTCTATGTCATTCTCGCACGTCCGGCGGAGTCTAGAAGATGAGTTCGGCCCGTTACGTGATCACCGGCGGCGCGTGCGCTGTTCTGAATAATCTGCTCGTTATCGATTTCGCGCATGCGGGAGCAGGGTATCTGACGGCGACAGCCCTGGCCTTCGGCCCGGTGCTGGCAGTCGGTTATACGTTGCATTCGTTGTTCACGTTCGGCGCTTCGGTATCTCTCCTTTCTTTTGGCCGTTACACGCTGGCGTTGCTGACAAATTATCCATTGTGGATCGCCTCTCTTTTTGTGCTCTGCGACTTATGTAGACTTCCGGTGGCCCTGGCGGTGCCGCTTGCGACAGTCATCTTGTTCGTCTTCAATTACATTTTGATAAAATGGGCGCTACGCAACGCGGCGCGCGCGGAACGAAAGGGATAGGCCGTGCAGGCAATCACGCTCGAAGCGGTAACGCGCAACCTTTCGGCGCACATTCCGCTCTACGCATGGCGACGCCCGGTCTATCAATATGTCATGCTGTCCAATCTGCGTCGCCAATGGGACGCCGCTCATACGAGCGCGCTGGATGTCGGCGGCGGCGCGGGCGTCATGGGGCAAACGGTCAAAGTGCTGTTTGGCCTCAAGCGCGTGGCCTCGATCGATGTCGAAAATCGCTTCTTGCCCGGCCTCGATATCGAGACATCCATCTACGACGGCGTCTCGCTGCCTTTCACCGACAACGCGTTCGACTGCATCCTATTGTTCAACGTCCTTCATCACGTGCCGGTGACCGATCGCGCGCCTCTGCTTCGAGAATGTCGTCGCGTCGCCGGCGATGGGCCGATCTACATCAAGGATCACCTGTCCCGTGGCTGGCTTGACGATGTCAGGCTTACGGCATTGGACCTGCTCGGCAACACGCCCTTCGGGGGCATGCTGACGGCGCATTATTTGCGCAGTTCCGATTGGCTCGACCTCGCGCAGCAGACGGGCCACCGCTCCAGCGCTTGGATCTCGGGCGCTTATCGGCACGGGCCGTTTGAGACGATCTTTCCTAATGGTCTCGAGATCAGCATGGTATGGCGCCGGCAATGATGTCAGCGGGCGCTGCGTTGGGTAGCCCCTTCCGAATCCTCATGCTCTCGCATTATTTTGCCGAGCACGGGGGTGGCGTGGAAATCGTCGCGGGCGCTCTCGCGCTTGGCCTTGCCAGCCAAAATATCGAAATTGTGTGGCCGGCGACGGGGGACAGCGGCCCCTCGGAAAATTCAGGTCTACGCCGTCTGCGGCTGTCGGCGTGTAACAGAACCGAGCGGTCCATCGGGGTTCCCTACCCCATTCTGTTTCCATCGGCATGGCGTCAGATTTTTGCGGCTGCGGCGCAGGCCGATGCCGTGATCGCGCATGACGCGCTTTACCTGTCGAGCGTTGCCGGCTTCGTCGCCGCGCGCCTGCGCCGAAAACCCTTCATCATCATCCAGCACGTCGGGCTAGTACCTTACCGCAATCCGTTGCTACGCGGGCTGATGGCCATGGCCAATCGGCTAATCGCGGAGCCTATTCTCGTCCGCGCGGATCAGGCCGTCTTCATCAGCGAATCGACACGGCAGTATTTCGAAGGGCTGCATTGGCGGCGGCCGCCCTTGATACTTTTCAATGGCGTCGACACGACGCTGTTCGTGCCGCCGGCGGACACGGCCGACGTTTTGCGCACGCGCGCAACGTTTGATCTACCCGGGGCAGGGCCGATCGCGCTTTTTGTCGGGCGTTTCGTCGAAAAGAAGGGACTGGCGCTGCTCAAACGTATGGCGCGCGCCAATCCCGATATTGCTTTCGCTTGCGCCGGCTGGGGACCACTCGACCCTGCGGGCTGGCATCTGCCCAATGTGTGGGTATTTTCGAGCCTCAGCAGAGAAAGGATCGCCGAACTTTATCGCGCGTGCGACGCACTTATCCTCCCGAGTGTCGGCGAAGGCTTTCCCCTCGTCATCCAAGAAGCGCTCGCCGCCGGTCTGCCGGTCGTCTGTGGCGCGGAAACGACACGCGCCGACGCCGCCGCGGCACGCTTTCTCACTGGCGTCGCCTTCGACATGAGCGATCCTGAAAGCGCAGCAGAGGCGTTCAGTGCCGCCTTGCGGCGCACGATCGCCGCTCCGCGCAACGCGCCCGAGCGCGCGGCCTTTGCCCATGCGCACTACAATTGGCCTGCGATCGTCGCGCGCTATGCGCAATTGGCGCGCGAACTTGCCGAAAGGGGCTGTTAACCGGTGACTGACAATATTGCCGGGCATCGACAGGCGCCTGCGCGCTCGCGTTTTCAGCATCGGCTCCCAACCATTCGCCCGGCGGACATGACACTCCAGCGCCAAGACGCTTTCGCGCTGCAGGCCGGCGAGAGCCTCATTCCCCCCACGCTTCGTCGCGTGCTGATCGGCTGCGCGGCGTCGTTCGCCGCCGCCGTTGCCATTGCTTATGTCTTCGCTGCGTTGTTTCCGCTGCAGCCAACAGTCTCGATCACCGATTATTTCTTCAGAACGCAGGATGCCTTATGGGTCATTTTGATCGCGGGATTTCTGGCAGCTTGCGCCTTTTTGCGATTCCCGGCGATCATTGCGGCGACGTTCACTGCCGCTAGGCCGCGCAGCCCGCACCTCGCCGTCTTCGCGCTGATCGCGCTGGTCTTTGTTTGCGGTGCAGCGGGTTCGGCACTCGTCTTCGACAATTTTCACCTTTCGCGCGATGAGATTCTGGCCGAATTCGACGCTCATATCTTCCAGTCCGGGCATCTGATCGCTCCTGTCGATCCGGAATGGCGTTCCTTCGCAAACGCGTTGGCACCGCGTTTCATGCTGCCGATCTCCGGCGGTCTCGGTTTTGTTTCGAGTTATCTGCCCGGCAATGCCTTCCTTCGAGCGTTGGTTGGTATGTCGGGCGATTCGAATCTCACCGGCGCGATATTGACAGCCATCGCTGTTGCCGCGGCCTATGGAGTTGCGCGACGGCTTTGGCCGGGACGCGACGACGTGGCGGTTCTCGTCCCGCTGCTTGTCGCGACCGCTTCGCAAACGCTGGTCACGTCCATGACGAGCTACGCGATGTGCGCGCATCTGGCGCTCAATCTCGTTTGGCTCTGGCTGTTTCTGCGCGACGATAGATTTGGCCATGCGGGCGCAATGCTGGTCGGTGTGCTCGCCACCGGCTTGCATCAGGTTGTTTTCCATCCCCTTTTTGTCGCCCCGTTCATCGTCAGCCTCTGGTTGAAAGACCGGCGCCCCTTGGCGGCGATTTACGCCGTGGTCTACGCGCTAATCTGTCTGTTCTGGGCGAGCTATCCACAGCTTGCGTTCTCTTACAGCGGCATGGAGCCGGAATCTCCGGGCGGCGTGGGCCTTTTCAATTTCCTGGTGCGCGCCCTCTTTCAGCTGACCCATAGCGAATATAACGCCCCCACCATGATGCTGATGAATATCCTGCGCTTTATCAGTTGGCAGAACCCTTTCCTGCTGCCGCTCATGATTCTGGCCTATGGTCCGGTCCGAAAGGGAACGGGTATCGCGCGCGAACTGGCGGCGGGTCTGTACCTGACCGTCTGCGCCATGACATTGATCATTGTCTGGCAGGGACACGGTTGGGGCTATCGTTACCTCCACGGCCTCATCGGCAGCGCGGCGCTGCTTGGCGCCTACGGATGGATCGACCTTATGTCTCGCGCCGACGACGCAGAAGCAGCGGCAACACGCACAGCTCTCGCGGTATCAAGCGCATTGGCCGTCTTTGTGCTCTTTCCCGTGCACGCTTTGCAAGCGCACGATTTCACCGCCCCTTATGTGAGAGCCAGCGCCGCCATCGCCACCGCGCCCACGGATATTGTCATTGTTGATCAAACGGGGCTGCGCGCTGGCGAGGATCTGGTGCGAAACGATCCATTCCTGCGCAACAAACTCAAGGTTCTGGACCTCACCAGGATCAACGAAGCTCTTCTTCCCGCGCTTTGCCGGCGTTACAGCATTTCGTTGTTCGATTCATCGCAAGGTCGCGCCTTGGGAATCGGCCCCGCCGCGATCTTTCCCGACGACGCTCAGATGCGGCGGGAAAAATTGAGAGCCATGCTGGCAAAAATGTCTTGCGGCAAGCCGCTGGAAGTGACGCCGTAACTAACATACGCCGGCGGGATCGAGCTACAGCACTATAGATCTGGAGCCGTCTCGTTCTTCGCCAGCAGCCCTGGAAGACGGCATGAGGAGAGTCCAAGTCGGCAATCTCGGCGTTGCCGTGAGCGACGTCGGCACCGGCTCGCCCGTGGTGCTGCTGCACGGTCTCGCTTGTGGCAGGCGCATGTGGTTTCACCAGATCCGGGCCCTGCGCAGCCGCTTCCGCGTCATCGCTTACGACCAGCGCGGTCACGGCGAGACCGATGCTCCGGTCGATGCCATAGATTATTCGGCCGCGCATCTCGCGCGCGATCTCGCCGGCGTTCTCGATGCGCTCAAAATCGAGCGCGCCGCCATCGTCGGCTTCTCGCTCGGCGGCGGCCCGGCCTTGGCCCTTGCGGCCAGCAAACCCGAGCGGGTGTCCCGGCTGGTTCTCGCCGATGTGGGCGCCGGCGCGGACGATCCGGTGAAGATCGAGTCGATGGCGCGGCGCTGGGGCGCGCTGATCGCCCAAGGCGCGGCCGATGAAGTTGTTTGCGAGATGCTGCGCAGCGAGCTCTTCAAGGTGTACGCCAGACGCAATGCGCGCCGCCGCGACCACATGGCGGCGCTGATCCGCGCGACGCCTATTAACGGATTGCGCTTTACGCTTTCGGAAGTGCTGGCGAAGCGGAAATCATTGTTCCGCCTGACCGAACCGATGAAATCGGTGCGCGTGCCGACGCTCGTTCTCGTTGGCGAACATGACTATGTGTGCAGCAAAGCCGCGCGCCTGCTGGCACAGACCGTCCCCAACGCGTCGTTGAAGATCATCAAGGGCAGCGGGCACATGTCCCCGCTGGAGCAGCCCGCGGCGTTCAGCGCGGCGCTGATGGACTTCTTGAGCGAAGCCGGATCCTATCGCCCCGCCGCGTAGTTCTGCATGCCGCGCGGATTGGCGGCGGCACGGCGGCGCCAGCCGACGCGTGAGGCGGCGGTGAGGCGGCCTTCCGACCAATCGGGTCCGACCTCGACCACATGGCCGCGCCGCTCCAGTTCGGCAACGGTGTTCTTCGGCACGCGGCCTTCGAGCACGAGGACGCCAGGCCTTGCGGTGCGCGGCCAGAACGAACTCGGGAAATGTTCGGAATGCCAGGCCGGCGCGTCGATCGACTCCTGCAGGTTCATGCCGCAATGGACATGGCGCATGAAGAACTGCGTGATCCACTGATCCTGGCCGTCGCCGCCGGGCGAGCCCCAGGACAGATACGGCTCGCCGTCGCGCAACGCCATGGTGGGCGACAGCGTGGTGCGCGGCCGCCGGCCGGGGCCAAGCGCCGCCGGATGTCCTTCCTCGAGCCAGAACATTTGCGCACGGGTGCCGAGACAGAATCCCAGCTCTGGAACGACCGGCGATGAATGCAGCCAGCCGCCCGACGGCGTCGACGACACCATGTTGCCGGCCTGATCGATGATGTCGAAATGCACCGTGTCGCCGCGCGTGGCGCCCATGCGGCCGACGGTCGGCTCGCCGGCGCCGAGCCGCCCAACGGTCGGTTCGCCTGCGCC
>JBAUYV010000471.1:0-76861 GCA_049584975.1 Xanthobacteraceae bacterium
GGTGAGGGCGGCGAGCATGAGCAGCACGGCGGCTTTCGCACCGCACGCGCCATAGATCCTGATGCAAAATCTCATGCGCCTTGGGGCGTTCATGCGCCGGTCCCTAAACGCAACCGCTCTGGAGAACCAACTGGACCCGCTAACAAAGGCGAGTCGACGGCGGCATTTCAAGCGGTTTTGTCATAGCCAGCACGCCGCAGTTACGCCAATATTCCTAACCGAAATTAACCCCATTTTGGGGGCAGTGTGTGAGTCGAGGGAGTAGATTATGATCAGAACACAGATCGCATTCGCGCGCTTGCCATTTGTTACGGCCGCGCTGCTCGCCGCGGTGCTAGTGCTCTCCGGTAATCCGACGCGGGCCGAACCTGCAAGCAGCACCGCCTCGCCGGTCGATGAATTTTCCAAACAGCTCGAAGAATTCCAGAAGAGCGTCCCGGATCTCAACAGAAAAATCCAGGAAAGCGCGAGCACTATCGATGCCGCCACCGATATTGCCAAGGCTCGCGGCGAGATCGATGAATTGCGCGATGAGGTGTCCACGTTGCTCGGCGCCGTGGCCGACAACGGTCCGGTCTCGCAGCTTGGCGCCAAGGCGCTCAGCCATATCCATGACAAGCTCAGGGAGCTGCCGCAGGATTCGCGCTACAAGCCGGAAGAGCGGCAGTTTCTGATCGACCAGTGGCAGCAACTGCAAACGCAGACCGAAGCCGCCACCAAGGAGCTTGACGACGCGCGGACGAAATTCGCCGGTCTCCTGCAAGTCTTGCAGCAAAACGAGGATTTCATCGGCGAGCTAATCGAAATCCGCCAGGCGGAAAAAGCGCTCGAGGTCATCCGCAGCCTTTCCCATGACATCCGCGATGCCTCGAACCAGCTCAACAAGCTGATCGGCGGCATCAAGCCGCCGGGCGCCTGAGGCGCGTAACGCCATGAGCACCGTGTCCCGCGTGTTCGGCGTCCTGGCCATTGCCGCCCTCGTCGGCGCCGCGATTGTCGCCTGCCGGCCGTCGAGCGAGGTCGGCTATGTGGAAATCAAGACGGTCCCGCTGACGCAGCTTGCGTCGACGGCCCTTTATCTCGATTCGACCAAGCTCGACCCGATCAAGAAAGGGAGCACCGTGCTGCGGCAGCCGGTGGGTACGCTGAAGCTCCAGGCCGACGGTTTCGCCGGCACAATGACGGACCTCTGCAGCATCGTGGTGAGGAAGGACCGTATCACCAGCGTGACCATTTCGGTGCTGGACCGTCCGCCTCGCTGCCAATGCCGCTACAACAACCCGGACGCGTCCTCCTCAGAGCGCGCCTGCGTGAGCTGACGACGAAACGATGTGACCGCAGAGGTGCCGCGACAGGCCGTCGCTTCTTTCAGGAGGCGGCGGCCAATTCGCGCGTCTCGGCGGCGAATTTGCCTTGTCGCCTCGGCAGACCAAGGTTGCCCCGCAGCGTCTTGCTCTCGTATTCGGTGCGGAACAGATTGCGCCGCTGCAATTCCGGGATGACCAGGTCGACGAAATCGTTGAAGCCGCCCGGGAAGAAGGGCACGATGACGTTGAAGCCGTCGGCGGCGTGCTCTTCCACCCATTGCTGCATCGTGTCGGCGACCTGCTTCGGCGTTCCGACCACTTCCAGGTGTCCGCGCGCACCGGCGAACTTCTGATAAAGCTGGCGAATGGTCAGATTTTCCCGCTTGGCCATCTCGGCCACCGCATCCGCACGGCTGGCCACCACATCGTTCTTCGGAAGTGTCGGCAGCGGACCATCGAGCGGATAGCCGGTGAGATCGAAACCGATGCGGCGCGACAGCAACCCGAGACCCACATCGGGATGGATCAGATCCTGCATCCGCTGATATTTTTCCTGAGCCTCGTCGGCAGTCCGCCCAAGCGTGACCGCCAGCCCCGGCAAAATCTTCAGGTGGTCGGGGTCTCGGCCGTATTTGGTCATGCGGCCTTTCAGTTCGGCGTAGAAAGCCTTTCCGCCATCGAGCTCCGACTGCGCCGCAAAGACGACCTCGGCGGTTTCGGCCGCGAGATCGATGCCGTCGTCGGAGGCTCCAGCCTGGACCAAAACAGGCTGGCCTTGCGGCGACCGCGGAACGTTCAACGGGCCCCTGACGTTGAAATATTGGCCGTGATGGTCGAGCACATGCATTTTCTCGCGGTCGAAAAACTCGCCCGACGCGCGGTCGCGGATGAACGCATCGTCTTCCCAGCTGTTCCAGAGCCCGTTGACGACCTCCGCGAATTCGCGCGCGCGCCGATAGCGTTCGACCTTGGGCGGATGGGCCGTGCGGCCGAAATTCTGCGCTTCGGTTTCGTTACCTGAAGTGACCAGATTCCAGCCGGCGCGGCCGTCGCTGACGATGTCGAGCGAGGCGAATTTGCGCGCCAGCGCGAAAGGCTCCTCATAGGTGGTGCTTGCGGTGCAGACGAGGCCGATATTGCTGGTGAAACCCGAAAGCGCGGACATCATTGTGAATGGCTCGATCCAGGCGACGTAGTGCATGCGATGCAGCCCGTCCGGGTGCGTCGTCCATGCGCTCTGGGTATCTGCCGAAAACATCATGTCGAACCGGCCGCGCTCGGCCGTTTGCGCCATCTCCACGAAACGTTTGAAATTGACCCCGGCGTCGGCGTGCGATTCCGGATGGCGCCACGAGGCGACATGGTGGCCGACCGGCCTGACAAAGAGTCCAAGCTTCATGTGATTGGCATTGCGGCCCATTGTAAACGTCCTTCTACCTCATCGTCGGAATGACAAACTCCGCGCCGTCCTTGATGCCCGATGGCCAGCGCGCGGTCACGGTCTTCGTACGCGTGTAGAAGCGGACCGAATCCGGGCCGTGCTGATTGAGGTCGCCGAAGCCGGAACGCTTCCAGCCGCCGAACGTGTAGTACGCCAGCGGCACCGGAATGGCGAAATTGACGCCCACCATGCCGACCTCGACGCGGTTGACGAAATCGCGCGCGGCGTCGCCGTCGCGGGTGAAGATCGCGACGCCGTTACCGTAATCGTGCTCCGACGGCAGTCGCACCGCTTCCTCGTAGTCCTTGGCGCGCACCACCGAGAGGACCGGGCCGAAAATTTCTTCTTTGTAGATGCGCATCTGCGGCGTCACGTGATCGAACAGGCAGCCGCCCATGAAGTTGCCGTTTTCATAGCCCTGCATCTTGAAACCGCGGCCGTCGACCACGAGCTTGGCGCCTTCCTTGACGCCGAGATCGACGTAGCCTTTGACCTTTTCCAGATGCGCGCGGGTGATCATCGGCCCGTAATCGGCCTGCGCGTCGGTGGACGGCCCGATTTTCAAGCCCTCGACGCGCGGCACGAGCTTTTCCATCAACACGTCCGCAGTTTTCTTGCCGACCGGCACCGCCACCGAGATTGCCATGCAGCGCTCGCCGGCCGAGCCATAACCGGCGCCGATCAAGGCATCGACCGCCTGGTCCATGTCGGCGTCCGGCATGATGATCATTTGATTCTTGGCGCCGCCGAAGCACTGTGCGCGTTTGCCGTTGGCGGCCGCCGTTGCGTAGACATACTCGGCGATGGCCGAGGAACCGACAAAGCCGACCGCCTTGACGCGTGGATCGGTCAGCAGCGTGTCGACCGTTTCCTTGTCGCCGTTGACCACATTGAGAATGCCCGCTGGCAGGCCCGCTTCGAGAAACAGCTCGGCAAGCCGCATCGGCACCGACGGATCGCGCTCGGAGGGCTTGAGGATGAAGGCGTTGCCGCAGGCAAGCGCCGGCGCACACTTCCACAGCGGGATCATGGCCGGGAAATTAAACGGCGTAATGCCGGCGACGACGCCGAGCGCTTGGCGCAGCGAATAAAGATCGATGCCCGGGCCGGCGCTCTCGGTGTACTCCCCCTTGAGCAGATGCGGAATGCCGCAGGCGAACTCGACCACTTCGAGGCCGCGCTGGATGTCGCCCTTGGCATCCGTAAACGTCTTGCCGTGCTCGGATGAGAGCAGCCGCGCCAGCGCATCGTACTCTTTCTGCACCAGTTCGAGGAATTTCATCATCACCCGCGCGCGCCGCTGCGGATTGATCGCCGCCCACGCCGGCTGCGCCGCCTCGGCGACCGCAATGGCGTGCTCGACTTCCGAATGCTTGGCGTAGGCGACCTTGGCCTGCACCTCGCCCGTATTGGGATTGAAAACGTCGCCAAACCGCCCCGATGTCCCCTTCACCTCTTTGCCGCCGATGAAGTGGCCGATCTCGCGCATGGGCTGTCTCCTTGGGATTGGTGCGGTCGTCATCGCCGCTACGGTTTAGCCTATTGTGCGGCTTTTTTCGGTGCCGGTCACGGGGTATCTCCGGGTGGCGATCGCGAACCTAACGATGAAGATTTCTATCCCGCGATGTGATATGGAATCCACATGACTAAGTTGCTGGAAAAGGCCATCGCACAGGCACGGGCGCTGCCGCCTGAAGAACAGGATGCGCTCGCCGCTATTTTGCTGGCGATGACCGATGAAGATGCTGGCATTGTTCCGCTCGACGATGAAGCGCGTGCGGCAATACGCGAGGGATTGGAACAAGCGCGCCGCGGCGAATTCGTGCCCGAGTCGGAAATTGAGGCGCTCTGGAAACGCTTCGGTCTATGACCGTCCGTCTTACGCCACGAGCGCGTGGCGATCTGCTTGCGATCCTGACCTTCACCGAGGGGCGAAGCGCCCTGGGTGCGCGCAACGTCGCCCGCGCTATGCAAAAGACGATTGAGCTCATCGGGCAGTTCCCCCAGTCCGGCCGTCTCGCCGGCGAGCAGGGGACCCGCGTGCTCCCGGTCGGTCGCTACCCTTACTTGATCTATTGGAGCGTCGGGGATCAGGAAGCGCGGATTGTCCACATTCGACATACGGCGCGCCGACCGTGGAATCCCGATCAAGATCGCACCTAGCCTCTTGATTCCAGGAGCTATCGGCGCAACCTGTCGGTCCTTGCTCACCAGGAGATAAGTCCATGTCCGACCAAGCTGGCGGGGGGCCGAGCGTGCGTGATCTGACGCCCGAGGAGGTTGCGCGCGGGCTGGCGGAGGGCCGCATGGTGCTCGTCGACGTGCGCGAGCCGAACGAGACGGCGCTTGAGCGTTTTCCCGGCGCCGTGGTGGTGCCGCTGTCGGCGTTCGACCCGGCCGCCATTCCGTCGCCATCCGGGCGCGAGGTCGTGTTTGCCTGCCGCTCCGGCCGCCGCTCAGTGACCGCCTCTCTCGCCGCGCAGGAGCAAGGCTTCGCCTACGGCTCCCATCTCGCCGGCGGCATTCTGGCCTGGAAGGCCGCCGGGCTGCCGACCGAGACGTGACGCGGCATTCGGTGACCGCTCCGCACCATTCTCCGCTCTTGTTCGCCAAGGCGGGGGCGGGCGTCATCGCTGCCGCGCTGGCCGTATTTCTGCTGGCGGGCCCGCCTGCGGCGACGGCGCAGCAGCACCGCGTCGTTAACGTCTACAACTGGTCGGATTACGTCGATCCGTCCGTACTCGACGACTTCAGCAAAAAAACCGGCATCACGGTCCGCTACGACACGTTCGATTCCAGCGACACGCTGGAGGCCAAGCTGCTGGCCGGGCAATCGGGCTACGATGTCGTCGTGCCGACCGGCTATTTTCTGGCGCGGGAGATCGCCGCCGGCATTTTTCAGAAGTTGGACAAGTCAAAGCTGCCCAATCTGGTCAATGCCTGGCCGGAAATCACCAACCGGCTGGCGGCCTACGATCCAGGCAATCAATACGCCGTCAATTACATGTGGGGGACGACGGGCATCGGCTACAGCGTGAAGGACGCGCACCGCATTCTCGGGCCAGGCGCGGTGGTCGACAGCTGGGATGACGTGTTCAATCCGGAGAAGATCGCCAAGTTCAAGGATTGCGGCGTCCATTTTCTTGATTCATCCGACGATATCGTGCCGTCGGTTTTGCGCTATCTGCATCTGGATCCCAACTCTAACAATCCGGCCGATCTGGAAAAGGCCGCCGCCGTGCTCACCAAGATCAGGCCTTATGTGCGCAAGTTTCATTCTTCCGAATACATCAACGCGCTGGCCACCGGCGAGGTTTGCTTGGCGCTCGGCTATTCCGGCGACGTCAAACAGGCGGAGAAACGGGCGGCGCAGGCCAACAGCGGCACCCAGATCGAGTACGCGATCCCAAAGGAGGGGGCCCCGTTATGGTTCGACAACCTCGCCATTCCGAAGGATGCGCCCCACGTCGCCGAGGCGAACGAGCTCATCAATTATTTGCTTGAGCCGCAGGTCGCGGCGAGGAACAGCAATTTCGTCTCCTACGCCAATGGCGATCGGCCGAGCTCCTTCATCGACAAAGACATCCTCAACGACCGCACCATCTATCCCGACGATGCGACCATGGCGAAGCTTTTCATCATCATCGCCCACGACCTGCGCACGCAGCGGCTCGTCAACCGCATGTGGACGCGGGTCAAGACCGGCGAGTGAGACGACCTCTAATCCGGCTGGATGTTGGCGTCCGCCACCATCTTCTTCCATTCGACGAGCTGGGCCTTGATGTAGTCGCCCAGCTCTTCCGGCGTTGAGGAAAATCCCTCGAAGCCCACATTCTTGAATTTCGCCTGCACATCGGGGCTGTCGATAATCTTGCGCAAGACGCCGTTGAGCTTGGTCACCACATCGGCCGGCGTGCCGGCCGGCGCGACCAGGCCCGCCCAGGCGTCGAGATTGAATCCCTTCAGTCCGGCCTCATCCATGGTCGGCAGATCGGGGAAGAGGGTGCTGCGCTTGATCCGCGACACCGCGAGCGCGCGCAGCGTGCCGGCGGTCACATGCGGTATGGCGGTCGTGAAATCGGCGAACATCATGGACACGCGGCCGGCCATGATGTCTTCGAGCGCCGGTGGCGTGCTTTTGTACGGCACATGCAGGATGTTGATATCCGCCCAATGCGCGAGCGTGTAGCCGCCGACGATGCCCGCGGTGTTGCCGCTGGCGAATGACAGCTTGCCCGGATTGGCTTTGGCGTAGTCGACCAGCTCCTTGACCGAATGGATCGGCAGCTTCGGGTTGACCACCAGCATCAGCGTGAAGCTTCCCACCCGCGTGACCGGCGCAAAATCCTTCACGGGATCGTAGTTCGCGTCCTTGTGCAGGAATGGATCGGCGGAAAGCGGCGAATTGGTCGCCATCAGCAGCGTATAACCGTCGGCCGGCTGATGATGGACGTAAAGCGCGGCCAACGCGCCGTCGGCGCCGGGACGATCCTCGACCACGATGGGTTGGCCGACCGCGGGGCCGAACTTGTCGGCGACGATGCGGCAGATCGTATCGCTGGCGCTGCCCGGACCGAATACCGCCACCATGGTGATCGGCCGCGTCGGGTAGTCGTCGGCGTAGAGCGCGGCGCTGAACAGCGCCGTAGCGGCGGCAGCGACAACAAGCAGGAGCTTCTTCATGGGCGTGTCCTCCGTGGCAGTCGCGAATTTTCTTTGGTGGCGCGTCAAGCTCGCGACCCGCGCGCCTTGCTTACGTGATTCACAGTAGCAGATTTTTGCCCGCTATGCGTGCGCGCCGAGGGGAGCGTTTGTCGCAGCCGGCAAGTCGGCTGCTCTCACAAGGGAAGGCTGACCAAATTCCGAATCGTCCCGGCGAGCGCAGTCACGGCGCCTGTGTTGTCTTCGACGCGCCTCAAGCGCACCTCCACACGCCGGCGCGGGCGTAACGTCGGCTGGGCGCGGTAATCGACGCGCGTGCCCGGGGGCAAGTCCAATCCGTGGCGCGTCAGAATGGCCGCGAGCCCAATCTTGACCGCTGCTGTCCCAAACCAATAGCCGGGGCAAAGGTGCGGACCGGCGCTGAACACGGGATATTCAAATGCGTTGGGCGTGATGTCGAACCATCGCTCGGGGCGAAACGTGTCGCCGTCCGGATACAAATCCGGCATGCGGTTGGTGAGAAACGTGTTGATCATGACCCGCGTGCGCTGCGGCAGGCCGTGCCCGGCAATCGTGGTGTCACGTTGCGCGACCCTTATCTGCAAGGGGACGGGCGGCAGGATGCGCATGGATTCCTTGACCACGGCATCGAGGTAAGGAAGCTCGCCGGCTCTATCCAGCGCTGGCGTTGCGCTGCCCAGTCTGCTGCGCAGCTCATCGCACAGCGTCGCCGCGATGCGCGGATGCTGCGTGAGCAGCAACAGGGTCCAGGTCAAAGCGCTCTGGCTGCCTTCGGATGAAAGCGCAAACAACGAGGCGATATGGGCGACAAGGGCGGCATCGTCAGGCGCGCAGCCGGCGGCGTCCGGATTGTTGACGATGATCGAGGCGAGGTCGCGATCGTCCGGATGCCCGCGCTTGGCCGCGGCCCATTGCAGGATATCCCGCTCGAGCTTCTCGGCTTCGCGCACGATTTGGCCGTAGGTGGTGAACGGCAAGTTGATCGGCAAAGCAAAGGCGCCCGGGCCCCACTTGAGCTCCATCATGCGGCCGGCGCGTTCAATAATTGCGCGAGTCTGTTCGTCGTTTCCGCCGAACAGGAGCTCGACCGCGGCGCGCTGCATGATGCGGCCGACCGCGCCCCAAAGATCGAAGGTTTCACCGGTCCGCCACGACGCCACTTCCGCGTCTGCGATCCCCGCGATGGCCGCGTAAAGCGCCTCGACGCTGGTCCGCCGCAGCGGCGAACCGATGAGCTTGCGGTAGTGGGCGTGCTGCTCACCGGTCAGCCGCGGCAGACCTGCAATCATTCGCCTTGCCGCCGAGTTTTTCGGGCCGCCAGGCAGCACACTCACGCCGCGCCACGTCTCGGGGTCCGTCAATATCTCGGCGTTGAAGGCCGCACCGGCGGTGAGCACGAGCGGGATGCCAAGCATCAGCGCCCGGGCGTGTTTGCTGAACGGCAGCCCCTCCGCAAGAATGACAAACGGCCCCCATGTGTCGAAGGCTGTGCGCGTCGCCAGTAACGGATCGCGCGGGAAGCTCAAGCCCACGCGCAAAGCCGAAGGGCCCGTCAGCCGAACAGGTTTCACGATGGCAGCGGCCATTGGACCGGCCCTCGGGTTAGAAGCCGTTGGGCTTTGCATCGTTCGCAGTTGCAAGACGCCGGGCGGCAAAGCAAAGGGAAAAAATGGCAGCCGAATGCTCGTAAAGCTTCCAATGACCTTGCTTGTATTGACCCTTCTTGGGCCACAGAGCGGAAAGCTCGCTCCCGGTGAAGCCGGCGCGAGCGCTGGCCATCGCGTCGTGAATGGTTACGTCGTTGCATCCGACTGCCCACAGCATACGGCTCGATTCCACCACGAACTTGGCGCGCCTCGGTTCGCAGGCGACCACGAGCCAGGCGCGCTGCGCCATTTGCGCAAACAGCCGCGCCAGCTGCTCGTCGCTGAAGTGGTGCAGGAACAAGTTCGCGATGATGGCATCGATAGGCCGGGATCGTCCGTCGGCAAGAAATTCGAAAACGTCGGCGCTGACGGTTTCGGCGCGCCATTGCAGGGCGGCAATGCTGTCGCGGGTGGTTTCGCTGACGATGTTTTGCCGGTCTTGCAGGATCACCGTGACGTTGCGCCAATACGGCGCCAGCCGGCGCGCGACCTGCACCGTAAACTGCCCGTCACCGCAACCGAGGTCGGCGATGGTTTGCGGCTGCCGGCCGGCGGCGAATCTCCTCAGCGCGGACGCCATGCAGGCGGCATTGCGCATCCAGGCGTTGACGCGCGTGAGGTCGCGGCGCGAGCGAATGGCGCGGGGGTCATTCGCCGGCAGTTGATCGAGGAGTTCGGGTTCCACTCGGCGCGGAAGACTCATGAGGCGCCGACGGCGATATCGTCAGACTGACGCTCGCGCTGCGGCTTTGCATTGCGCACGAATGCCGCCATGAATTCGCGGTCGCGCTGCGGCCACTCGGCGATCGCCTTCGGGCCTCCGACCAGCAGGACGTAGTCGTAGTGGGCCGGCCGGTCGCCGGCCATGATGTACTGATAATGCACGCGGAAGTGATTCCAGCGAAAGCGGTTGTAATCGTCGGGCGCGATCATGTCCTTAAAGCTGATCTGCCAGAGCAGGGGATTGCATCGCTCGTGACCGACATCAAGCCCGATGCCGTCCACCGGATCGAAGTTGGCGAAGCACAGGACATCCTTGCGCGACTGGCAGTCGATCCAGTCGAGATCCGGCGCGGTGGCGAGCCGGCTCACGATGTTGCGCATTCTTTGCGCTGCTGGGTGCAGCGCGACCGCGGGCATCACCGAGCCCAACGTGAGAAGGACCAGCCGCGGTCCGTGGCGGCCAAGGTGAGGATCGAGCTCCAGCGCCCGATCGACGATGGCCGCGGCGATCACTCCACCGGTGCTGTGGCCGACGACCGCGACCTCATCCGCCTTGCTCGCCCTGGCTACGGCGACGAGGTGCCGCGCTCCGATATCGACGGCGCGATCGATCCAGGTCGCTTGGCCGCGGCCGAACCGCCGCAAGGTTTTCCAGCAGGAGGAGATCTGAACGACGCGCCAGCGGTCGGCGAGTGGCCGCAACGCAACAAGCGTTGCGAACGCGGCAAGCAGCGACACGGCGACGCTCGCGGGCGCGGACCAATCGAAAAACGTCTTGACGGCACGATCGGCCGCGACCGCAACAATAACCGCCGCCGCCAGCCAGGCCAGCAGCAGCGACTGAAAATACAATAGATGAAGAGCGAAGCGCCATGACGCAGCAAAAATCCGAAACAGGGCGCCGCTGAGAAGATCGCCGCCAAACCAGCCGAGCGCCCGCAGCACTTGCCATCCAGTCGGCTTCTCCATATCGGACCGGATGAAGTTTTCCAGGCGCACGAAATCGTAATGCGTGACGGCGCGCCAGTGGGGGCCTTGCAGATCAAGGCCCCAATGGGCAAAATCTTCCGAAGCGATCTCGATCGGCTTCAACCGCGCCGAAACCGGCCACAGTCTTTCAAATCGATGGCAAGTGCGGCGGAAGAGATCGAAGTAGCCTTGCGCGCCGCGCGGGTCGTAGCCCGAAACATAAATGACGTGCCGGTGCTTAACCGGGCTGACATCAACATCGAACACGTTACTCAAACTCTCACGCACAGCATCATCCTTGATGCAAATTACGTACCGCGTCTTTCACTTTGTAAACTATACCAGACTCAGTGGTTATTATTTGGCTACTTCTTGAAAATTCTTTGGTTTCAACGCCATCGCCGATGCAACCACAGCCATTGTTCCGGGTGTTCGCGCACCCAGCCTTCGATCACAGTGGTAATCGCCTGCATGGTGCCCTGGATATCGATGCGGCCTTTGGCGTCGCGCGGCGGATTGAGCGAGTCCGTTATCTCGCCCCGGAAGCTGTTACCGTCGGGCAGACGGACGACACGCATGCCATGGATTGGGCATTCGATCTGCCGGGCGAGCAGGGCGATCAGCGGATTGGCTTTGCATGTCCGGCCAAAGAAGGTCACATCGACGCCCTTAGTGTAATGCTGATCGACCAGCATCCCCACATGCACGCCCGATTGCAGGAGATGAGCCAACCGCACCGGCGCGCTGAGATTGGTCGGGATCATCTGTCCCATCACGCCGGCACGCATCTTGACGACGGCATCGCCGACGGCCGGGATATTGGGCCGGCGGAAAAGGACGGCGGTATCGGCGCCGAACTTCTTGGCGACAACTGCCGGAATTTCCCAGTTGGCGAGATGGCAAGCGAAGATGAGCCTGGCTTGGCTGCCGTTGAGAATGAGGCGGGCCCGCTCGCGCGTCTCCGGCCCCATGGTGACTGCGTTCGCCCCGCTCGCTCCTTCTTCGGTGATCGCGAATTCGTCGAGATGCACGAACTCGGCGGCAACGCGGCCGAGATTGTCCCACACGCCGGCGAGGATTTTTTCGATCTCGGTGTCGGATTTTTCCGGGAAGGCGGCGCGCAGTTGCTCGCGGCCGATACGGTGCTCCCTGAGCAGGGGGCCGGCCCTGCGCAGCAGCGCTCCGGCGAAATTCGCCGCGCGCTTGCGATCCACGCGCTTGACCGTGCGCATCAAGCCGACCGCAATCGACCCGATCGTTGCATCGAGCAGAATTTTTGATCGTCGTCCGATCATCAGAACGCGACGATGATTTTCCCGAAAACCTGCCGGCTTTCGAGCCTGGCGAGTGCGTGCTCGAAGTCGGCGAGCGGGACTTCGGTATCGATGACCGGCAAAATGCCGGCGGCCATTTTCGCAAGGCTTTCGCGGATGTTGCGCATCGAGGCGCCGAACGAGCCGAAGATGCGGTATTGCTGCGTGTAGAGCTGAAACAGATTCAAAGTCGTCGACTGGCCCGAGGTCGAACCGCAGGTGACCAGTCGCCCGCCGCGCTTGAGACAAAGCAGCGAGCCGTTGAAGGTGTCGGGGCCGACATGCTCGAACACGACATCGACGCCCTTTTTGCCGGTGAGCTTGCGCACGGCGCCTTCGAACCGGTCGGTGCGGTAATTGATGACGTGATCGGCGCCGAGCGCCTTGGCTTTCTCGGCTTTGGCGTCATCCCCGACCGTTGTGTAGACGGTGCAGCCGATTGCCTTGGCCATCCTGATCGCGGAAGTGCCGATCCCGGAACCGCCGGCTTGCACTAGAATACTTTCGCCCGGTTCGAGTTTGGCATTGTCGAATAGCATGTGCTGCACGGTGGCAAAGGCAATAGGCGCGCAAGCGGCGTCGCGGAAACTCACGCCGGCCGGGATCGGGATAACGAGCCGGGCTGGCATATTGATAAGGTCGCGGGCGAAGCCGTCTATGTGGAAGCCGAGCACGCCGCCGACGTTTTCGCAGAGATTATCGCGGCCCTCGCGGCACGCCTTGCAGATGCCGCAAGTGAGCGCGCCGTAGGCGACCACGCGGTCGCCTACTTTGAGCGTCTCGACATCGGGACTGACGGCGACAATCTCGCCCGCCGCCTCGGCGCCGACGATGAGCGGCAACTTGCGCTTGGCGAACGCCATGCCGCGCCAGCCCCAAACGTCGATGTGGTTGAGGCCGATGGTCTTGATGGCGATTTGCACTTCGCCCTTGCTGGGGAGCGCCGGCGGGGCAACCTGTAGAACCTCGATCTTGCGGTCGGCGACGAGAATGAGCGCGCGCATCGAGCCCGCGGTTGCGGACGAGGGGCCGCCGGCAAGCGTTTGACGCTCGCCCAAAGCGGTCGCGGCGCCGGTCACGCCGGCTCCCGCGTTATCACGAGACTGACGTTCTGGCCGCCGAATCCGAACGAGTTGGAGATGGCGCGATTGACGCGGGCGTCGCGCGCCACGTTTGGCACGACGTCGAGCGGAATGCCCGGATCCGGCACACTATAGTTGATGGTCGGCGGGATTCGCTGGTGCTCCAGCGTGAGCAGCGTGAACGCGGCTTCGACTGCACCGGCCGCCGTCAATGTGTGGCCGATCATCGATTTGTTGGACGAAATCGGAATGCGGCTGATGCGCTCGCCGAACACCGCGGTCACGCCCAGGTGCTCCATCTTGTCGTTCTCGGGCGTCGAGGTGCCATGGGCGTTGATGTAGTCGACGTCGTCGGGGTCGACGCCGGCATCCGCAAGGGCGTTGCGCATGCAGGCGATGATCGGCTTGCCGTCGGGACTAGAGCGCGTGCGGTGGAACGAGTCGGATTTTTCGCCGCAGCCTTCGATAATGCCGAGCACGCGGGCGCCGCGGGCGCGCGCGTGGCCCAAATCCTCGAGCACGAGCGCTGCCGCGCCTTCAGCCATCACGAAGCCGTCGCGGTTCTTGGAAAACGGCTTCGAGGCCCGCTCCGGCGCTTCGTTCTGGGTCGAAAGCGCGGAGAGCAGCGAGAAGCGCACCAGCGACTCCGGCGTCACCGATCCATCGGCTCCGACGGCCAGCACCGCGTCGCATTCGCCGCGCCGAATGGCTTCGAGCCCCAACTGGATCGCGGTTGCGCCCGACGCGCAGGCGGTGTTGAGCGATATGGGCGATCCCTCGGTGCCGAAATGCGCGGCGAGGCGCTCGCCCACGACGCCGAATCGCAATGCTCCGAAGTTCGCGCCGTATTGGCGGGCAACGCGCACCAGGTCCGCATAGGTCGCATCCGTATTGCTCCCGGCCATCTCGGCTATTTGGAATCGTGTGGACCATTCGAGTTCGAGCGGCGGCGGCGCAAGACACAGCGGACCGGGGAAATGGCCTTTGCTGCCGATTCCGGACTGGGCGATCGCCTCTTCGCCGGCGAGGAGCGCCATGCGCTCGGAAAGTTCGGCGGGCGCCATATTGTCTTTGTAGACGTCGTTGACGGTGCCGGCCATCGTGGTCTTCAGACCATCGGTCGAAAATCGCGAGATGCGCCGGATGCCGGACTCGCCGCCGCTCAACTTCGCCCAGTTGTCGGCCTTGCCGACGCCAAGCGAGGTCACCACGCCGATCCCGGTGACGGCGACGATGGGACGCCCTGCCTTGTCGCGCGTCGCGCCGGGTGCCGAGCTTGGCGTTGGCCGCTCCATGCCTTCTTTCCCCAATACGAGTTCGTTACTTAATCAACCCGCTCGAGCAGTGCGAGCCCTTCGCCGCGCCAGGAGCCCACGCTGGTGACGATGATTTGCGCTAGCGAGGGCGGGCTTTCCCCGGTATCGCCGCTTCCCGACGGCGCAAACAACTTGCCATGCTCAAGAACCATGCACCCGATGCCCAGATTAGCCGGGAACTGAGCCTCGATTCCATGACCGATATACGTTCCGGTATTGCGGACGGGAAGACCAAACTCCCCAAGGGCGCGCCGCTCCGCCGAGGTCGCCGGCTCAATGCCGGTGGCACCGGAAATGACCGCGGCGTGGGCGCGGTCCACTTCTACAGCAATCGTCTCCCATTGGCGGCGGAGCGTTGCCTCGATCCCGCCCTTTTCGCGCAAGTTGCGATCGGAACGGATCGCCGCAATTCGGGCATGGGGCCGGGCGCCGCGCGCTCGCGCATGTTGCGGGCTTTCGAGCACCAGAAATGCGCCGAGGCTCGTGTACGCGATCCCGCCCTCGGGGCCGCGATCCCAAACCGGCGCGAACTTGCCTTGCAGCGGCGCACCGCCGAGTTCGAAGCCCAACAGATGATCCCAGCGCGCGCCGAAGGAGGCGCCGCCGACCAGCGTCACCTCGCTCTGGCCTGCCGCCACGCGCGCCTGCGCAATGCGCACCGCGTCGACGCCGGCTGATTCCTCGCCAAGGAAAGTGCGCGACGAACCGACAACGCCGTGAACGATCGAGATGTTGCCCGCCAACAGGTTTGGCAATTGGGCCAGAAATAGCGTCGGGCGCAAATCGTTCATCAAACGCTCGTTGAGGAACGCGCCCGGTTTATCCGCCTTGCGCACACCGGCAAGGATCGTCGTGTCAACCGGCACGTCGCGCTCGCCGCCTATGGCGGCGACGATCATGTCGGTGTGGTCGAGCAGATCGGGCTTGCCGGCAAGGCCGGCATCGCCCAGCGCCAGCCCGGCGGAGTAGACGCCGACGCGCTGCCACATCTCCATCTGCCGCTGATCGCCCCTTTTGGGTATCTGCTTGTCGAAGCTCATCGTGCCCAGCGAGTGCACGATGTAAGGAGCGAAGCTCTTGTCGTCGTACCGCGGCGGACTGCCCTCGGCGAAATAATTCCATGTGGCTTCGAGCCCCTCGCCGAGGCAGGTGAGAAGACCGACGCCGGTGATCCACACCTCGCGCCGATCGTTCACTTAACGAACTCCTTGATGGGAAGGTTGAGCCGCTCGCCCCAGGCAAAGAACGTTTCGCGGAATTGCGGGCTGGGGAACGGCTTGATGCGAAACGTCAACTGGGCGTCGCACACGTTGGCGCCGTCGCGCCGGCCGGTGCATTCGGCGATGGCATAGCCGGAGCCCTCGTGCACCACGGTCCCCTCGAACTCGAGCGTGTCGCCGGGAAACACCAGGTTGCGGAATTTGCCTTCCTTGACGCCGGCGAGGAACGGCATGGCGGAAAAACGTCCGAGCATGCACACCAGCCATCCAGTGGTCTGCGCCATGCACTCGATCAACAGCACGCCGGGCATGAGCGGGTAGTTCGGAAAGTGACCGTCGAAGATCGGACTCTCCTTGGGCACCGTGCATTCGGTGCGCACGCGCCGCGCGTCAACATTGATATCGACGATGCGGTCGACCATCTGAAAGTATTCGAGGCGCATGGCTCGCGCCTCAGGCGCCTTTTGCGGCGATCAGTTCGTCGATGCGGGCGCTGAGATTTTTCAGCACGAAATATTTGTCTGTCGAAGCCGTGCCGTCGTTGACTTCCTGGGTCCACTGCTCGAGCGGCAGCTTGATGCCGAACGCCTTGTCGATGGCGAACGCGATGTCGAGAAAATCCAAGCTGTCGATCTCGAGATCCTTGGTGGCGTGGCTCTCAGGCTTGATGGTCTCAGGCGGGATATCGCACGTTTCCGCAATAATTTCAGCCACTTTATCGTACGTGGTAGACATCGGGCGTGCTCTTTTAAGCCACTAGATAATGTGCGCCAAGCCTCGCGGCGCGAACCAGCCCGGTCGTTACGGGCCCCTCCGGTCAGCAACCTCCCCCTATAGCGAAGGACGCTGTCGAGTTCAATTGGCCGCCCCAGGCGCACAATGGCACATTGTATGTGCGGGATAAGGCCCATGGTGTGTCGCCTGAACGCTTGACCGTGTGTTCCCCTGCTGGCGCGGACGCCGATGGTTGGCACACGGGAGTTTGGGAATTCGCTTCGCTAGCGATTGGTGCGAGGGATATCGATCGGCGCGCAATTCTGCCGACCCTGCAGCACGCAGTCCTGATCGCGCTCCATTTCCGCAATCGTGTCGGCGAGCCAAACGCCGATGCCGACCAACACGGTGACGATCGCAACGGCGATGACATTCATCAGCATGCGATGCCGATAGTTGATCGGCTCGTCCTCGGCCTCCCGTTCGTACCGCGTCAGATCGTCGAGCAGTTGGCTCTCATGATCGATCGGTTCGTTCGTCAAGGTCGGCGAGGTGGAAGGCGAGCCGGAAAACGGCCGCTCGGCTGTGCGCGCCCGCGGCCGGAACTGCAGCACCTGCGCCGAGGGAAGCGGAGCCTCGGGCTCTGGTTCGTGCGCCAACTTGGAGCTACCGTCTCGCATAACAACCAGAGTACACCCCCGCAGCGGAATCTCTAAGCGAAGAATTGCATAGACTTTACCAATACCTTGCCCTTAGCGATGTGTTGTTTTTGGCCATTCCAACCGGGCGTGAGCTGCCGTAAATTCCCATGCATGGGCGCATGGTGCAAAACACGGGCGATTGTAGCGCTGGCCGCCGCCTATGCGGTCGCCGCGGAAGCGACCTTGCTCGCCATCGGCGGCCCCATTGTGGGCGTTACAGGGTCTCCCGCTTTCTCGCTCTGTTCGCCGACCAATTCCGGAGCCGCCCATCCGGCGCCGGGCGGGAAAGAACATGACCGCCCGGCGGCCTGTGCGGCGTGTTGCTGCGGCGCACCCGTCGCGCCGCCCTCGGCTGCCACGATGGCGGCCGCCTATGAGGCGCTGTCGGCAGGTTCAATCGCGGCCGTCGTCGCCAGCGCCCCGACTTGGCGTTTCAACCTCGACCGGGCCCATCGCTCGCGAGCCCCGCCGCTCGGCTGAAATTTTAGCCACGCAGCAACCATTCCAATCCTCTGCCCATGGGGCAGGTCTTAGGCACGGAGCAATCTCATGCATTTCACTTTTCGAACCACCTTGCGAGGCACCGCCGCGCTGTTCGCGCTCTCGCTTCTGCAACTCTCGGTCAGCCGGGTTCACGCCGAGGACTACAAAGTCGGCCCGATCCAGATCACCCAGCCCTGGGCGCGCGCCACGCCCAAAGGGGCAAGCGCGGGTGCGGCCTATATGACGGTAACGAACAGCAGCACCACAGCCCAACACCTCAACTGCGTATCGAGCGATGCCGCAACCGAATGCCAGATCCACGAGATGACCATGGACGGCGGCGTAATGAAAATGCGGCCCCTGCAAGGCGGCCTTGAGGTCAAGCCGGGGGAAACTGTCACGCTTAAGCCGGGAGGCTTTCACGTGATGCTGGTTGGCCTCAAGCAACCGCTGCAAGCCGGCAAATCGATCGACGCGACCTTCAAGGTCGATAGCGGCAGCTCGGTGCAGGTGGCATTTCCCGTCGCCGCCATCGGCGCGCCGGCGCCCGGCATGGCGCCGGGCGGGCAGATGAACATGCAGGGTCCCGGCACGATGCAAATGAACAAGCAGTGACGATTGGCCCGAAACGGACTCGTTAGCTCCCCGGCCGGCGGAGCCCGAAAGGCTTCGCCGGCCGCGTTGGTTAAGGAACTCTGACTTACCATTGGTTAAGACTAGTGGCCGTATACGATTGTGACGCCAATCGCGGTCCGAGTGCATGAGCGATCCAGAATCGAAAAACATCCAGGACATGTCGGGGCCCCTCAGGAACTTGGCCGACGATATAAAGCGCTCCATGGCTGAGGCGTTGAGCGCCGAGCAGCAGCGGCTTGCCCAAGAGGAGGCCAATGAGGAGGCCAAAGAGGCGCAAGAGGTAGCCGAAGAGCACGAGCAGGCGCTAAGCGCCGCGGACCAGCGGCCGCGCGTATCCATCGGCGAGGCGCTGCGGAATCAGTGGTTCGAAATCTGGTACCAGCCGAAGGTCGATCTCAAGCGCAAATGCCTCGCCGGGGCGGAAGCGCTGGCGCGCATCCGGCATCCGGAGCACGGCGTGCTCTTGCCCGGCAGCTTCCTGGCCGATGTCGACGAGGAGAGCATCGCCGAACTCGGCGAGCGTACCTTGCTCGCGGCGTTGAGCGATTGGTCGGCATTCGAAGACGCCGGCTTCAATCTGACGCTTTCCATCAACGTGCCGGTGAGCGTGCTGTTCAAGCTGCCGATCGCGGCGTTGATGCTCAAGCATCGCCCCCAATCCGAGCGCTGGCCCGGACTGATCGTCGAGGTGACCGAGGATCAGATCGTTCGCGACATCGCGATGGCGAAAGAGGTCGCCACGCAATTGGCGGTGAACGACATCAAGATCGCCATCGACGATTTCGGCGCCGGCTATTCGTCGCTGTCGAGTTTGCGCGAATTGCCGTTCGCGGAACTCAAGATCGACCGTTCGTTCGTGACCGGCTGCTCGTTGGACGCCACCAATGCGGCGATCTGCCAGACCGCGATCGATCTCGCTCATCGCTTCGGCAGCGATGCGGTCGCGGAAGGCGTCGAGACGCCGACCGACTTGCAGGCCTTGATGGTCATGGGCTGCGATTACGGCCAGGGCGCGCTGATGTCGCCGCCCATGCCGAAGGACCGCTTTCTCGAGCTCCTGCAGAAGCGCATGACAAAGCCGTCGGCGCGCGGCGCCTCGCCCAACCAGGCCATCCAGTCAGGCGGCAAGCCGATCGGTCGCGTGGCGTAAGTAAGATTGCAGCTCCCGGCGGTGTCAGCGGGTGCCGATTACTTCCCCGGCTCCTTGAACGGCGCTTTGATGTCCTCGGGCAACGGCGCCATGAAGGTGTTGAGCGTCATCGACACCATGGCGTAATAGCCGAGGATGCCGACCAGCTCGACGGTGCCGGCTTCACCGAGCACCTTGTACACGCGATTGAACACCGGCTTGCTGACGCGCCGTTTCGCGTAGAGTTCCTTGACGAAGGCATAGATCGCCATCTCATCGCGCGGCGCTGATTTGGGCGGCCGTCCGGCCTGAAGATCGCGCACTGTTTGCGGCTTGACGCCTTGCTTCTCCGCCATGGGCGCGTGCATCGCCCATTCGTATTGCGCTTTCCAGTGCGAGGCGGTGACCAGAATGGCGAATTCCATGAGCCTTGGCGGTACGTTGGTCTTAAAGCGCAGATGTCCGCCGAGCTGTTGCGCAAGTTCGCCGAAGGAAGGGGAGTGGAGATAGATGGCGAAGGGACCTGCCATCTTGAATTGGCCGCGCGGGCCGGACTTGATGGATTCCGCCAGCGCCCTTTGTTCAGCCGTCAGGCTTGCTTCGGTGAGCTCGGGCAGGCGGGGCGATTGCATACTCTTGGCCATGGTTTCCTCGTTGGCTGGTGTTTAGCGGCGTTTCTTGCTTTTGGCTTTGGCAGCACTCTTCTTAGCGGACTTCGGCGAAGCGCGCTTCGCAGCCGTGCTTTTCTTACTCGCAGTTTTCGCGCCTGATTTCGCCGGCATTAGTCCGGCCTTCTCGACCTGGCGCGCCCAGTAATCCCAGGCGCGGTTGGTCGAGGGCGGGCGTTGTTGATGCGCCGAAGTCAACTTGGCTTCGCCCGGCGAGAGCGAATCGACGTGGCCCATGGCCATGGCCTGCGCCAGAAGCTTGCAGTTGTCCGAGCCGAATACGCAGCGGAACACCAGCTCGCGGATGCCGGTCCCGGCCACGGTGGCGCCATGGCGGCGCATCAGCACCATCCAATGCGGGCCGAGCGCGCGGGCCAGCGAAGCGCCTTCCTCGGGCTTGACCACCAGCATGTTGGTATCGCCGAACTCATCGCGTTGATCCCAGAACGGCACGTGGCCGACGACGGCGCCGAGATGAAAGACCGGCACGATCTGCTGGCCCGATATGGCAAAGGGCAGCACCGTGTGGGCGTGGTGATGGCACACCGCAAGGACGTCGGGGCGCGCCTTGTAAATCTCGCCGTGGATCACCTTCTCGCTGTAGAGGCGGAATTCGGTGGGGCGCACCGGCTCGGAATCCAGCGTCAGCTCGACGAGGTCGGAGACTTCCGCCAGTTCCGGCGCCCGGTGGCGCGGAATGAAATAGCGCTTCGGATCGTGCGGATGGCGCACGCTGACATGGCCGAAGGCATCGAGAATTTTTTCGTTGGCGAGAATGCGGGTGGCCACGATCAGTTCGTGCAGCGTCTCCGCAAGGACATCGGGCATCATCGTCTCCCTTGTTACGTTTTTACTGATGGTAGGGAAGGGGTTATTTCCGCGCCACGAGATCGATCAGCGCCGACATGCCGACATGGGCGGTGCCTTCGCTGATCGTGCCGTCGTGTTCGCGGATGTCGACTTCGGCCATGTCGCCAAAACCTTCCTGCAAGATCGCGCGTGTGTACATGCGCTCGGCGTTCGGCGGGCCGCCGGTACGGTATTTCAGTTGCTCAGGGCGATAGCCCTGCATGAGCAGGAGGCCTCCCAGCTTGAGCGCGCCCTTCAGGTTGGTGAAGAACGCTGTGCGCTCGTGGGGCTCGACGAAGATGAAGATCGCCACGATCACATCGAACGCGCTGGCCGGCCAGCGCCACAGGGTGACATCGGCCAACTCTGTGCGCAGCTTCACGCCCCGTTCGGTCGCGAGCGCCTGCGCCTTGGCGAGTCCGGCCGGGGAGAAGTCGATGGTGAGCACATCGAGGCCCTGCTCGGCGAGCCACACGCCGTTGCGGCCTTCACCGTCCGCGACCGAAAGCGCGGTCTGCCCGGGGCGCAGTCGGTGGATTTGGGATTTGAGAAATGCGTTGGGCGCTTTGCCGAAGGCGTAGTCGGGCGCGGAAAATCGCGTCTGCCATCGCTCCAGTTCGGACATGGTTTTCCTTCCCGGCCTTGCCGCGGCGCTTCTTTTGGCATTCCGGTCACGATTGCGCTAGGACTCTCGTGCATGGCGGTCGCAGTCAAAGCGCTGTTCTTCGACGTCTTCGGCACGCTGGTCGATTGGCGCACCTCGATTGCGCGCGAAACCAAGGCGATGCTGGAGCCGCAAGGTTACAAGCTCGACTGGCTCGCCTTCGCGGACGCCTGGCGCGGCGAATACCAGGGCGCCATGGACGAGGTGCGCAGCGGCCGCATTCCGTTCTGCAAGCTCGACGTGCTGCATCGGCGTAACCTCGAACACGTTCTGCCGCGCTTCGGGATCGACAAGCTGAGCGAAGACGACCGCCGCACGCTCAATCTGGCCTGGCACCGGCTCGACGCCTGGCCCGACGTGCCGCCCGGGCTGCATCGCCTCAAGCGCCGCTACATGCTTGCGCCCGTCTCGAACGGAAACATTTCGCTGATGGTCGCCTTGGCGCGGCGCAACGATCTTCCCTGGGACGCGATCCTCGGCTCGGAGATCGCCGGCGACTACAAGCCAAAGCCGCGCGTCTATCTCGCCGCCGCCGAGGCGCTGGATCTGCCGCCGCACGAGTGCATGATGGTCGCCGCCCACACCAAGGACCTGATGGCCGCGGCGGAGCTCGGGCTGCGCACCGGACACATCGCGCGCCCCAACGAGCACGGCCTGGGCCGCGGCGAGACCGGGCCCAAAGAGCCCGTCGATGTCGCCGGCTCTGGCCTCGAGGATTTGGCTGGGAAGCTCGGGACGTGATCGCGAATTTCTTAGCTGGCGCAGGCAACTGATAAACTGTGCGTCAAAAGACAGGCCCAGCTCTGAGCCGGGGTACCGCCGCCGGCGTCAGATTCGCTCTAAAATAGTGCGACAGGCAGTTAAGCATGTATATTGCGGCCGTAGCCGGCAACGCCCCGCTTTAAGCGGGCGTTGGACGGAGATTCCGTAGTGGAGCAGGAAATCGACGTGCCCGTGGAAAGCGAGTCGCCCAGGGCACAGGTAGAGCGCTTAGCCAGTCTGTTGACAGTGTCCTATGAGCCGATGTTTGCGTGGCGGTTGGATGGCCCGATTGAGTTCTGGAACAGAGGCGCCGAGCGGCTTTACGGGTTTTCGTTGGATGAAGCGGTGGGACGTACCAGCCACGCGCTCCTCAAAACTGTATTCCCAACCGAATTTGCCGAGCTGCGCGCGCACCTGCGGGATCAAGGGCACTGGTCGGGCGAGCTGCGTCACATCTGCAAAGACGGCCGCGAGGTCATTGTCGACAGCCGGATGCAATTGCTGGGTGATGAAACCGTCCTCGAGGCCAATCGCGACATTACCGAAGCTGCCAAATTCCGAGCGGTATTCAACCAATCCGGCATTTTCGCCGGCATCATGGACCTTCATGGCCATTTGCAGGAGGCAAATGATCTTTCGCTGGCGTGGTGCGGGTACACGAAGGAACAGGTTTTGGACCGGCCCTTCTGGGAAACTCCGTGGTGGGGCGGCTCGGAAGAAGTAAAGGCGAAAATTCGCTTCGCGACCGAGGAGGCTGCTGCGGGGCGCGTCTTTCGTGAAGAGCTGCGCTACTGGGTGGCGGATGGTACTGAGCGCACCGTTGATTTTGCCATGCATCCCATCCTCGACCGTGCGGGCAAGGTTACGTTCCTGCATCCCAGCGGAATCGATATTACCGACCGCAAGCGCATTGAAGTCGAGCTTCGCGACAGTGAGCAGCGATTGCGCTGGCTGGCGTCCATCGTCGAGTCAAGCGGCGACGCCATTGTGAGCAAGAACCTCGACGGCGTAATTACCAGCTGGAACCGGGGCGCGGAGCGCATCTTCGGCTACACGGCCGAAGAAGCGGTGGGCCGGCCCATTACGATCGTCATCCCGCGAGACCGGCAGGACGAAGAGCGCGCTATACTGACGCGCATCAGACGCGGCGAGCGCATCGACCATTTCGAGACTGTCCGGCAGCGCAAGCACGGCAGTCTGATTACGGTCTCTCTGACCGTTTCCCCGGTCAGAAATGCCGAGGGCACAATCGTTGGTGCGTCGAAGATCGCCCGGGACATTACGGAACAAAAACAAAGCCAGGAGCAAATCTCTACCCTGGCCCGGGAAGCCGAGCACCGCAGCAAGAACCTGCTCGCCAACGTGCAGGCTGTCGTCAATCTCTCCCAGGCCAGTACGCCCGAGGAGCTGAAAAAGGCGATTGAAGGCCGCATCCAGGCGCTTGCCAACGTTCACTCGCTCTTTGTTCAGACCCGTTGGATCGGCGCCGAACTATCGACAATCGTGTCTCAGGAGCTTGCGCCCTATTCAGCGTCGGGCGGAGATCGTGTGCGAATAGACGGCCCGCCAATGCTGTTGGAGCCGACCGCCGCGCAGGCCGTCGGCGTGACGTTGCATGAACTGGCGACCAACGCGGCCAAATACGGCTCGTTGTCCGTGGCTGGAGGGAAGGTCGATCTGAGATGGTCGCAAGAGGCCGACGGGCAGCTCAGGCTGCGCTGGACGGAGACAGGTGGCCCCCCCGTGCAGGAGCCCACGCGCAAGGGATTCGGCGCACGCATCACTCAGCAAATGATTACGCAACTCAAAGGCACAGTGCATTTTGATTGGCGACCCGAAGGACTCGTCTGCGAAATCGTGCTTCGGGGTTGAATGGGCGGGCCTCCGAATTGACTCTCGATGTGATGTGGATCCGCGCGGTCGCCGCACCAGGTGCGCACGCAAAGAAAATGTGCTATTGTTCTTTTCAATGCTAGGCCTGCGACAATTTATGCAATCGAGGCGGTCGAGCGCGGTCCTGTCGGCCTGCCTTGCCTATGCGCTTGCGCTCCAAGCGCTCATGGCGAGCGTTGGCATCGGCATGTCGGCTTTCGCGACACCGGAGCCGGCTGGTTTTGTCATCTGTAGTCATACCGCGACGGGCGCGCCCGCAGGGGACAACGACCGTCAAAAGCCCGCGCCAGCGTGCCAGTTCTGCTTCGTCGCCGCCCAATGCGCCGGGCACATGGCCTTCACGGCTGAAACTCCAGCTTTCCCGGCCTACACGGCCGTGCTGGCCGCCCGAATTACAGACCTTGTCCGTGACGGCGCTTTCGTTCCGCGGTTCCGTCGCTTCGCGGGCGATCCGCGCGCCCCTCCAGCCTTCTCCGTCTGACGCTCAATTTCGCTCCGCTTTCGCGGAGTCGTCATTCATGCGCTTTCGGAGGAGACCATGCGCTCGTTTTCGAAACTTGCCTTCGCGGCGGCTTTGATAGTCGCCGCTTCAACCGCTGCCTGGGCCCAAGCCACGAAATCATTGATCGTCGTAGAAGAACCTTACGCGCGGGCAACACCCGCGGGCGCTCTGAGCGGCATCGTCTACATGACCCTCGACAACAAGACGGGTGCCGCGGACCGCCTGATTGGCGCGTCGTCCAACGTCGCCATGCAGGTGCAGATACACGAAATGTCGGTGGTCAACGGCGTCATGCAGATGCGTCAGCTCGCCAACGGATTGCCTGTCCCAGCCGGTGAATCCGTCGCGCTTAAGCCCGGCGGCTACCACGTCATGCTGATCGGCTTGAAGAAGCCGCTGACTGCGGGCGAGACCTTCCCCCTCACGCTGACGTTTGAAAAGGCCGGGAATATTTCCGTCACCGTTCCGATCAAGGCCATGGGCTCCATGCAAAACAGCCAAGGCGATATGGGCAAGATGAACGGGACACAGAGCAACAAGCCCGGCAGCATGGAGATGAAGTGATGCGCCCGCGTGAGTGGACACTCGTGGCGCTTGCCGGCGTCGCCGGCTTCGGCGCCGTCTTGCTATGCGTCGCATTGATGGCGTCGGGACGCCAAACCGGGCAAGTCGCGGGGATTGTCCCGATTGGCGGTCCTTTCGAGCTCGTCGATGACAATGACAAGCCCGTTAGCGACAAGCAGCTCGCCGGAAAGCCATTTGCGATGTATTTCGGCTACACGTTCTGTCCCGAGGTCTGTCCGACGACGCTGCTCGACTTGACGCGCTGGATCAAAAATCTCGGCCCCGATGCCGATAAGCTCAACTATGTGTTCGTATCGATCGACCCGGAGCGCGATACACCGAAGCTGTTGCACAGCTACCTGTCGTCATTCGATCGGCACATTCGCGGCTTCACGGGCACGCCGGAGCAGATCGCCAAGATCGCGAGGGAATATCGCGTCTACTACAAGAAGATTCCGACCGACAACGGCAGCTATGTCATGGACCATTCCACCATGATGTACCTGATGGGGACGGACGGCAAAATGGTCAGCGCTATCGTGTACCAGGAGGATGATGCTTCGGCGCTGAAAAAACTTAGAAACCTCGTAGCGACGTTGCCGTCTTCGTGACCTGTCGGAGAACTACGAAAGAGAGGATACGCTGGTGATGCATCGCATGGATGTGTGCGGGGGCGGTCGTGATCGACCCGGCCCAAGGCTGCGCTGCGGGAAAAGGATATTTGCTTCATCAGCGATTCGTGATTAAGTTTCGGGCAGTTGGGGTGAGTGGCGTATATCGTGCGTAGGGTCACGCATATCGGGTTGCGGCGCGTATTTGCCTGCGTGCTCGCCTATGCGCTTGTCCTGCAAGGACTGGGCTTCGCGCTGGCATCGGCCGAGCCGCCGCCTGATGCCGATGCCCTTGGGTGGGCCTCCTCCGCACTCTGCATCCATAGCGCCAACCCGGCGAGCGTGCCGGGAAAGCCCGGTGAACGTTCGGCCGCCGACGCTCATTGTCTCTTCTGCATTCCCGGTGCGGTGTATGTGGACTCGGCGCCGCCTGCTGGGCCGCAGTTGCTTGGCAGCACCCTCGTTGAGAGGGTGGCCCCGCTCGCTGCACAGCATCTGCTTGCGCTTTTGGTGCATCACAGCGCCTGGCCGCGCGGCCCTCCGGCCGCGGCCTAAGCAAGCTCGGCTGTAAGCCTTTGCATCGTGCGGGCCGCACTGCGGCCCCTCCACCTCGCTCCTGAAGCTGAACGCCGAGCGCCATCACGCGCCGCGCCTGCGGCGCGCCGAAATGCAAACGTTCACTCTCGCATGCGAGGCAACTATGTCACTTTCGCTCTTCAAAGCGCGGGGACCGGCCCATCAGCCCGTTCTGGCCGCGCGTCTATTTGCGTCAACGATTGCGTTAGCCGGATTATCTACGGCAGCGGCGGCAGCCGATATGCCGCTCAAAGCGCCCCCACAGGCGCCCGTCTATCAATGGACTGGCTGCTACATCGGTATCAATAGCGGGGCCGGCGCCAGCTCGTCGAACTTCGACGCCAATGTCGGGACGGGAACCTACCTGACGGGGACGGATCCCGCGACGGTGGGCGCCGACGGAAGTGGATCGGCGAACCAGACCAAATTCGCCGGCGGCGGTCAGCTGGGCTGCAACTGGCAGACCAACACCGTTGTGTTCGGCGTCGAAGGTGACTTCGACTATTTCCACAGCAACTCGAATTTCTACAACAACACCGATACGCTGGCGGACGGAGTAACGACGTTTGTGGCCGGTCAATCGCTCTCCACCAATTACCTGGCGACCGTACGTACGCGCATCGGCATCGCTGCCGATCGCAACTTCGCCTACATCACCGGCGGCGTCGCGTTCACCGAGGCGAACTATACGGTGAGCTACGGCGATGCTGCTGGCGGCGCCGGCAGCGCATCTGCGTCAAAATCCTTGACCGGTTGGGTCGTGGGTGCCGGTTGGGAATATGCTTTCGCCGACCATTGGATGCTGCGGTTCGAATATCTGTTCTCGAGCTTCCCCAGCACCAGCGCGAGCGGAACGATTGTGGGGCCGGGCGGGACCAATCCGCTGTCCGGTTCCGGCGACCTCATCATTCAGGTCGCCCGTGCCGGCATGAACTACAAGTTCTGAGCGCCGGGAGCACACCATGACCAAATTGAGCAACGCTCTCGCCGTCATAGCTCGCCTCCGCATGCGCCGCATTCCGGCTGCGTTGGGGCGGCCTCAATCGATCGGAGTCACCATGTCAACCGTTCATCCACGCAAACAAAAGCCGGCGCGTCTTCGTGCGCGAGTCGCCGCCGCGTTGATCGCGTTCGTCGGCCCGACTGCGCTGGCCGTGGCGGCGTTGGTCGGCGCTTCTACCGAGGCGGCGCTCGCCTGCGCCTGCGGCTGCAGCGTGTTCGACGTCGGCGGCCTTGACTCGCCGCAGGAGCAGGATCACGGCGGCCGTGTGTTCTTCGAGTTCTGGAGCGGCGATCAGACCCAGAACTGGGTCGGCAGTTCCAAAGCGCCTTCCGCGCTCAACACCGACAAGGAGATCAACACCCAGTGGTACAATGTCGGCTTCGAATACATGTTCAATCGCGCTTGGGGTGTCACGGTCCGCATCCCGGTCGTCGATCGCACCTTGACTACTGAAACCGACGCGACCTTCCCGGGGCAGATTCAATCGTTCAACGCCCGCGATATCGGCGATATCGAAATCATGGGCATTTACACCGGGTTCTTTTCTGACATGTCGACGGGTGTCGAAATGGGCGTCAAGCTCCCGAGCGGCACCTACAACGCACCGGGCCTCGATCGCGATACCCAGATCGGCAGCGGCAGTACCGATCTGATGCTCGGAGGCTTCCACCGAGGAATGCTAACGGGCGACAATGCCTGGCAGTACTTCGGACAAATCATGTGGCGTCAGCCTTTCCTGTATCAGGATGCCGCGGATCCACAGGGCTTCTTCGACGGCAATGCCGGCGTTGTGCAGAGCTATCATTCGGGAATGCAGGTCGATGGCGCCATGGGCATTGTCTACAACAACTGGTACCACGTGCTTGGCTTCGACAAGATCACGCCGGTGGGGCAGGTCATCGTATCGCACCGCGAGGCCGATTCCGGCACCGGCGCAGACCCGTTCAATAGCGGTTTCGATCGGGTCATGCTCTCGCCCGGAATCGAGTTCACCAAGGTACTGGACGAGGCCAATAACCGGGTGCTCAAGACCTATTTCGACATCGAGGTCCCGGTCTATTACCGATCCAATTCGGCCAACAACGCCGGCGCCCCCTACAATGAGGGCCAGCTCGTCGCTCCCTACTTGATCAAGCTCGTCACGAGCTACAATTTCTGAGGATAAAAAGGGCCGGCGGGCCCCGCAACGGTGCGCCGGTCCCCAAACGCCTAAGATCGAAACGTCTTCGATGTCAGCGGCCGCGCGCGACCCCTTGCCAATGCCGGTGCCGGGCCCTCGGCAGCCGCATCGGCGTCATTCGCTGGGGCGTATAGCCCGGCATGTCCGTGAAGTTCGTACTTGGCATCGGCTCGGCACCGCCGCCGCCGTGTGCAAATGCCGCGCCGGTACAACACAAAGTCGCGAGCAGGGCGGTCGCGCATATTTTCAACATCTTTCTCTCCTCATTGCCGCCGCAGTGGCCGGCTGGCCGAAGGGATGTGGTAAGCGTGATTTCTAACGAATATTTGCAAGCGATCAACCGGCCGGTGAAGCGGCCCGGAAAGGAGACGCAAGGCATGGCGTCGGTCGTGAGGAAATCCGCGCTCGCCCTCGTGTGCACGACGGTAATCGCCGCAATACTCAGCTTTGCCTTCGCGCCGGAGCCTGCGCGGGCCGCGCCGGAGACCGGCAAAGCGGCGCCGGAGCTCGTCGTCACCGAGCTCGATGGGCAGACCTTCGATCTCGCCAAGCTGCGAGGCAAGGTCGTGCTGGTGAACTACTGGGCCACGTGGTGTGCGCCGTGCCGCAAGGATATGCCAAAACTCGATACCCTCTACCGCCGCTATCACGATCAGAATTTGGCAATGATCGGCATCAGCATCGATCGCGACAGCGATCTGGAAAAGGTGCGCAAGCTCGCGCCCAAGCTTGCCTACCCCGTCGCTTTGCTCAAGGGCATCACCAATGATGGCTTCGGCCCGCCGGCGGGCGTGCCCATCACCTGGATCGTCGATTCCGACGGAAAGATCAGCGACATGATGATCGACGTGCGCGACGAACTGCTCAATAGCTTGGTGCTGCCGCTACTGCCCCATGCGCACTGAAATCGGCAACGAAGGTCGGAATCGATGCGACTTCGGCTAATCGTCAGCGCTGCACTTCTCCTGACTTGCGGGATTTTCGCAGGCGGCAGCGCGCGCGCCGGCACATGGGTCGCCGACGATAAATCGGGCTGTCAGGTTTGGGACCCCAATCCGCAAATCGATGAAGCGGTCGCCTGGTCGGGCGCGTGCGCCAATGGCCGCGCCGAAGGAGCCGGAAGCGCACAATGGCTGAAAGGCAAGATCGTGGTGGAGACCGACAAGGGAGAATGGCGTGACGGCAAGCAGACCGGCAAAGGCGTGCAGACCTGGTCCACAGGCAGCTACGAAGGCGATCTGTCTGGCGGCGAGCCGAACGGCCGAGGCGTGTTGATGGTGAACAAGCTGCGCTACGAAGGCGAATTCCGTGACGGCAAACCAAACGGCGCCGGCGCCCTCACGGAAGGCAGCGAAACCGTGCGCGGTACCTGGAAGGATGGATGTTTGCAGGGCGGACCGCGGAAGGCCTCGATCGGCATTCCTTTATCCGCCTGCCGCTAATCAAGTTGGCGCTTGAGGGCGCGTACGGAAGCAGAGGAGAAAACAATGCGTGCACTATGCTCGACAGTTGCTTGCGCCCTGGTGGCTTTGGGCATTGTCTCCATGCCGCAGGCCGCCGTGGCTCAGGACAAAGCCGGCAAGAACTGCCGGATGGAACAACAGTGCCATTGGGAAAATTTCAAGAAGATCTGCGTCTGGGTGAAGGTCTGCCGATAGGTTTGTGTCAGCGAGACCGCTATCGCCAAGTTTCAATGAGAACCCACCAAGCGGACCAGCCTGGTGGGATGGAGGCCGCGAACTATGTGCGGGCGCCGGACTTTCAGATGGTCCACCTTAGGATTGCAATGCGATGACTGGCACATCCGACTATTTGTTCATTGCGGTCTGGCTTGCGATGGCAATAACGCTGAGCTTCGCACTGGTCTACGCTTGGAATGCTTTGGAAAAGTGGTTTAGTCGGCGGCCCTGACGGCCGCCAACCGCGGCACAATGGCCATTTTCAGGGCCCCGCCGTGCCCCAGTGGTAGTTTCCCCATCGTGCGGCGCGAACGATGAATTAACGCAACCAGCAATATAGTCCTCGTGGCCCGATTGTGTTATCGTAACGCGTTGCCAACGTTGCCCGGAATTTTACCGATGGCACGCACGGCAAGGAAACAAACAGGTTCGCCTCGACGCTGCGCTGGCGTGCTCTCCCGCGTTGCCTACCGGCATGCGCTGCGCAGCGGCGTAGAGGTGGCGTCTCTGCTCGAGCAGGCCGGACTCACTCTGAGGGAAATCGAAGACCGGAATGCCAGGATAGGCGTCGTCAACCAAATAAAATTCGTCGGGCTTGTCGCGACGGCGCTCGGCGACGAGCTTCTCGGCTTCCATCTTGCCGACGATTTTGACTTTCGCGAGATCGGTTTGCTGTACTACGTCGCAGCCTCGGCCGACACCCTCGGCACCGCGTTAGCTCGGCTCGAGCGTTACGTCAAAATTCAGAATGACGGCGTGCGCTTCGAAGTCCTCAAGCGAAGGTCCATCCATCTGCGGCTCCACTATACCGGCGTCGCCCGGTACACCGATGTTCATCAGATCGGTTGCATGATCGCTTTGATGATCCGCATTGGCCGGCGCCTGACCGGCAGCACGCTAAAGCCAACCGTGGTGCGGATCGTGCACCACATCCACCGCGGCAAATCGGAACTGGAGAAATTTCTCGATGCCGACGTGGAGGACGGCGCCCGCGTCGATGAGATAGAGCTCCCGGCCGCAAGCTGGGACCTGCCGATCATATCGGCCGATCCCTATCTGCATCGCCTGTGCGTGCAGAGCTGCGAAGAGGCGCTCGCCCGGCGGCGCTCGAAGGCGAGTCCCTTGAAAGTGCAGGTGGAGAATGCCATTGCTGCCCTTCTGCCGCACGGGCAGGCGCGGCACCATCTCGTGGCGGCGGAGCTGGGCATGAGTCCGCGAACTCTGACCCGGCGATTGGCCGCTGAGGGTTCATCGTTCGCCGACGTATTGGGGGAGGTGCGCACGGCGCTTGCGAGGCGCTATATTGCTGATCGCACTCTGCCGATCTCGCAGATAGCCTGGCTGCTCGGTTACGCGGAGGTTAGCGGATTTACCCGTGCGTTTCAGCGGTGGACCGGAATGGTCCCGAGCGCCGCGCGGGCGCAACAATAGCGGCCGGCAGGCGTATCCTGCCCATCGCATCCCTGCCATGTGCCGGGTGCTGCCAGGTGGCGGCAAAGAGCAAAATTTTGGCGGCAAGCGGCAAGACGCCCGGTTGTCGGAATTTCTAAGACACGCGACAATCGATGCGGGTGCGATCCGCAAAAACACCTATGGTCAACGGGATTGCCAATGAACTCCGCGCATTTGCGTAGCGGTCGGCGTGCATCGCCTGCGAATGCTCGGATCTCTCCCATGCATTGGAGGAGCTGGCTGTCGATTTAGCCGCGAAGGCGGTGGAACTAGATCGCCGGTTCGAACGTTGACTCGCCCATAGCGCGCAATCCGTGAACTTGAACACTTAACCGCAAATGACGGCGGCCACAGCCGCTCAGACCCGAGGATATCCGTTGTCAACCAAGCATCCCCATCCTACCGATAAACACGTCGGCACCCGCGTCCGCATGCGCCGCCTCATGCTCGGCATGAGTCAGGAAAAGCTCGCTGATCAGCTGGGCCTCACGTTCCAGCAGGTGCAGAAGTACGAAAAAGGGACAAATCGCATCAGTGCAAGCCGCTTGCAGCACGTCTGCCATATTCTCGATGTCCCGGTTTCCTTCTTCTTCGAGCAAGCCCCTGCGCCGGCGGTCGGCAATAGTCGGGGGTTCGCAGAAGCGTCGCCGTCTTACGTCAACGACTTTCTTGCCACCTCCGACGGCTTGGCTCTGCTCAAGGCCTTTATCAAGATCGACGATTCAGCGCTCCGGCGCTCGATCGTGCGTCTGGTGGAAGGGATTTCCACGGCTGGCAGCCACTAGGCCGCTTTCGGTTTGAGCTGAAATCAGCTTTTACTCCGCTCGACCCCGCGCAAGCGGGTAGCGCTGCCCATTCAAAAGCCAGAAAAGCCTGCGGCGAGGACTGAGCCGCGGTGCATGCCGGTCCGCGACCGTCGGCGATTCCGACGGCCAAGTGACTGCGATCAAACGCATATCGGCACCTATGTCGTCGGGACGGATTGCGATAACGTTGGGTTTCGCAACGAACGCCCCGGCAGTGCATGGCTGAAACTGGCAGTAGCGAAAAGCTCAAAGTCTTTATTTCCTATTCGAGGCGGGACAGCAGCGACTTTGCGGAGGAGATTGTCGCGGGGCTGGAGTTGGCTGGGTTCGCGCCTTTTCTCGATCGCCATGACATTGCGGCCGGGGAAGACTGGGAGGCGCGTCTTGGCAGCCTCATCCGGCAAGCCGATACCGTCGTGTTTGTGGTTTCTCCGGAAGCAGTGAAGTCGGAGCGCTGCACCTGGGAAGTCAACAAAGCGCTGGCTGAGACAAAGCGCCTGCTGCCGGTAATTTTTAAGCCGGTGGCAGACGCCGATATCCCGCAGGAACTGCAACGGCGGCAATTCGTGCGTTTCGATACGGGGCTGGGCATTAACCGGCCGCTCGCGCAGCTGGTGGAGGCATTGCGCCAGGACCTCGATTGGATCCGCGAACACACACGCCTTGGTGACCTTTCCGGGCGCTGGGAATCGCGAGGCCGTCCGGATTGGCTGCTGTTGCGCGGCGACGATCTTGTCAGCGCACAATCATGGGCCGACAAACGAAAGCCCGAGGCGCCTGCAATCACCGATTCGATCCGCGCTTTCATCGCCGCCAGCGGACAGGCGGAAGTGGCGGATTTTGCGAGATCAAAGGCGGCGCAACGGCGCGTGCGCTGGGCGGAGGCATTCGCCGCACTATGCGCCTTCGCGTTGATCGTCGCGATCGCCAGTTGGTGGAAGCAATCCTGGGTGAAGGAGAGCATGTATGAACTCACCGACGTGCATGCGCTCACGGCAGCGCAGGAGCGTGCGCTCAAGGCCAAGGATTCCTTCAAGGAATGCACCGATTGTCCGGAGATGATCGTGGTCCCGGCTGGATCATTTACGATGGGCTCGCCGGCGAGCGAGTCCGGGCATAAACCGGTGGAAGACCCGCAGCACATGGTCGCGATCGGCAAGGCTTTCGCGGTCGCCAAGCTCGAGCTGACATTTGCCGACTGGGACGCCTGCGCAGCTCACGGCAATTGCGACGCGCACGTGAGTGACGGCGGCTTCGGACGCAACGCACAGCCGGTGATCAACGTGACTTGGCAGGAAGCCCAGCGCTACGTCGCATGGCTGTCGGGGTTGACCGGCAAGCCATATCGGCTGCTTTCCGAGGCCGAATATGAATATGCGGCGCGGGCCGGCACGACGACCGCGTATCCGTGGGGCGATCAGATTGGCAAGAACAATACGGTCTGTGTCGGCTGCGGCAGCAAATGGGACGGCAAGCAGCCGGCGCCAGCCGGCTCGTTCATGGCCAGTCCGTTCGGCCTCTATGACATGATTGGCAATGTGTGGGAGTGGGTGGAGGACTGTGTCCACACTGACTACACCGGAGCGCCGCAAGATGGCTCGGCGTGGACTGCCGGAACCGACTGCGAAAGCCGCGTCGCCCGCGGCGGCACCTGGAACGTCGTGCCGCTCTCAGTCCGCTCTGGGAGCCGCCTCTTTATCACATCTCGCAGCGTGTATTTTAATCTCGGCTTCCGCGTTGCGCGGACGCTCACGCAGTGACCGGCCGCGCCCTCTCGCTCACGCCCCAAGCGCCGGATAGTCGGTATATCCCGCGGCGCCGCCGCCGTAATAGGTCTTGCGTTCGGGCGGATTGAACGGGGCGCTGCGGCGGAAGCGTTCGGGCAGATCCGGGTTGGCGATAAACAGCGTGGCGAATGAGACCAGATCGGCGCCGCCGCTGCGCAGAACCGCGTTGGCGCGATCAAGGTCGTAGGCCTTGTTGACGACGAGCGCGCCGCGCCACAGCGGGCGGAAGAACGCCGCGTCGAGCCGGCCCCCTCCCATTCCTCCCCCGCTTGCGGGGGAGGGTAGGGTGGGGGTCGGATCGGCCGGTCCGGGTTCAACAAGATGCAGATAGCCAAGGCCAAGCCGGTCGAGCGCGCGCACCGCGGTGGAGAAAGTTTGCGCCGGGTCGCTGTCGGAAATGTCGTTGAAGGCCAGATTGGTCGGCGACAGATGCACGCCGGTGCGATCGCTACCCCACACGCTCGCCACCGCCTCCATCACTTCGACGATCAGGCGCGCGCGGTTTTCGGCGCTGCCGCCGTATTTGTCGGTGCGGTGGTTGGTCTTGTCGCGCAAAAACTGGTCGAGCAGATAACCGTGGGCGGCGTGGACTTCGACGCCATCAAAGCCCGCCGCTTTCGCATTCGCGGCCCCTTGGCGGTATTGCCCGATGAGGCCGGGAATCTCCGCGGTCTCCAGCGCGCGCGGCGTGACGTAGGGCTTCATGCCGTCAAGCGTCCACGCCTGGCCGGCGGGAGCGATCGCGGACGGGGCCACCGGCAGCGCACCGCCAGGCTGCAACGAGGGATGCGAAATGCGCCCCACGTGCCAGAGCTGCAGGAAAATCCGCCCGCCCGCCGCATGCACGGCGTCGGTGACGAGCTTCCAGCCGGCGATCTGCTCGGCGCTATGAATCCCCGGCGTGTGCGGATAGCCGAGCCCTTGCGGCGACACCTGCGAGGCTTCGGCAACGATGAGTCCGGCGCCGGCGCGCTGCGCGTAGTAGGTGGCGTTGAGCGCGGTCGGCGCATCGCCCGGTCCAGCGCGATTGCGCGTCATCGGCGCCATCACGATACGGTTGGGCAACGTGAGCGGGCCGAGGCGGAAAGGAGAGAAGAGATCGATGTCTGTCATGCTCTGTCATGTTTTGAGTTTTGCGCATTCCCGCGCCGAACATTGAATCAATCAAAATGCATGCCACTTTTTTTCACGATCTCCGGCCAGCGCGCCGCTTGGCTGCGGATGAAGGCGGCAAACTCTGCGGGCGTGCTGCTCACTGGATAGATGCCGACGGCTTCGGACTTGGCTTTGAAAGCCGGGTCATTGATGACTTTCGCCACCTCGGCTGCGAGCTTGTCGATGATGGCGCGCGGCGTGCCGCGCGGTGCGACGAGGCCGTTCCACACCGTCAGGTCGCCGAGACTGATGCCGGTTGCGGCATCCAGCGTCGGCAGGTCGGGCACTGGCGGGAACGGCCGGGCGTCGAGCTTGGCAATCGCACGCAAGTGGCCCGATTGAATGAGCGGCAGTTCGGCCGACGGGCCATCGAAGACGAAATCGGCGCTGTGGGTCAGCACGCCCTGGGCGACTTCGGCGCTGCCGTTATAGGAGATCAGCACGGTTTCGACGCCAGCCTTCTCGTTGAACAGAATGCAGGTGAGTTTGGTGGTGATCGTGCCGGCGCCGCAATTTAATTTGCCCGGCGATGCCTTGGCTTTCGCGACCAAATCCTTTGCCGTTTTCAGATTGCTTTCCGCATTGACCACGAGCAGCCCCACGTTCTCCGCCGCGATTGAGACCGGCGCGAAATCGTTGAGCGGATCGTAGGGCAGCTTGGCGTAGAGATATTGGTTCATCACCAGCGTCGAATCGATTGCCATGAGCAGCGTGTAGCCATCGGGCGCGGCCTTCGCCGCCAATTGCGCGCCAATGACCGTATTCGCGCCCGGCCGATTGTCGACGACGATGGCCTGGCCGAAATCCGCGCTCGCGCGCTCGCCGATCATGCGCGTGAGCACGTCCGACGGGCCGCCGGCGGGGAAGGGGACGATGATATGGATTGGCCGCGTGGGGTACAACTCCTGCGCGGCCGCGGCCGCGGCCGCGGGTGCGACGGTGAGCGCGGATAACAGCGCGAAGGCGGCGAGACGATTAGGGCGCAAAATAGGGCGCATGGCATCCTCCCGGGCGGCGGTTCCTAGAGCTTCGCGTCAGTCTTGCACCGCGCGCGGGCGCGTCAACCGAAAAGCCGGCCGCTGTCTGCGATTCACGAATGGATTCGGCAACCGTATGGCCGCGCGGATCGGGACAAGCGGCGAGCGCGGCTCTACACTCGGCGCAGGCGGATCGGGTAGGGGTTGGTAAGGGGGCTTGAGTGGCAGTGACGGCGAAAGCGCTCGTTGAGCGCTTTTACAATGTGGTGTGGAACAAGGCGGACGAGCGGGCGGCGCGCGAGATTCTCGATCCTGACTTTGTTTTCCGCGCCTCACTGGGGCCCGAACTGCGCGGCCCTGAGGGGTTCATCGCCTATCTGCGTTCGGTCCATGGGGCGCTGGAAAATTTCATCTGCACCATCGAGGATTTGATCGCGACCGATGAGCGGGCGGCGGCGAAGATGCGCTTTACCGGCACCCATCGGGCGAAGTTCTTCGGCGTTGAGCCGACCGGCCGCCACATCGCCTGGAGCGGGGCGGCATTCTTTACCGCGCGCAACGGCCGCATCACCGAGCTCTGGGTGCTCGGCGACGTCGAAGCCGTCATGCGGCAGCTGATGCCCGAGCGCACGCCGCAAGGTTTTTCGATCTAAGGCCTTCGATGTCGGGCTTCTATGCTTTGCCGCTCCCGGCGTATAATCCGCGCTGCTTCGCGCTAAACGGGCAGCAGTGGAAACCTCAGGGAGAGCGGCATGACCGCGCGCATCGGTTTGATCATTCCGTCTTCGAACCGCATGGTCGAGGGCGAGATGGTGCGGCAGGTGCCGCCGGGGGTCGTGGCGCATGTGGCGCGGCTGCGCATGACCGGCGCCCATCGCGTGACTATCGACGCCCTCATGCCGCGCGTTATGGAAGCGGCAGCGACCTTGATCGACGCGCGCTGCGATGTTGTCGCTTTCCACTGCACCGCCAATTCCACCGCAGAAGGTCTTGCCGGTGAGGCGAAGCTTCTCGCCGCGCTTAAGCTTGCCGGCGCGCCGCAGGCGACCACCACGGCGAGCGCGATCCGCCATGCGTTCGATGCGCTCGCCGCCCGCCGCATCGTCCTGCTCACGCCCTATAGCGCGCATGTGACCGAGGAGGAGGCCGCGTTCCTCGCCAAAGCCGGCTACGAGGTGGTTTACGCTCGTGGCTTTGCGCTGAACGGCAGCGACGAATATTGCGCCACGCCGGCGCAGTTCTGGCGCGACCGCGCGCTCGAGGCGGCGCGGCCGGAAGCCGACGTTTATCTGCTGAGCTGCGCCAACATTTCGGTGTTCCCGGTCATCGCCGAGATTGAGCAAAAACTCGACCGTCCGGTGGTGACAAGCAATCAGGCTGTGATCTTTCACGCTCTCTCGCTGCTTGCCACCACGGACCGGCGCAATTGTCCCGGCCGTCTGTTTGACACCCTCGGCGCGGCGGAAGCCGCCCGCAAGGTCCACGCTTGACCATGAACATCCAGCAGAACACCGACCGCATCCAAACAACTCATATCGGCAGCCTGCCGCGCCCGCACGATCTGCTCGACCTGATGAAGGCGAAGTTCACCGGCCAGCCTTACGATCAGAACAAATTCGAGGCGCTGCTGGCGCAATCGGTCGGCGACGTGGTGCGCAAGCAGGTGGAGTGCGGCATCGACATCGTCACCGACGGCGAGTTCTCCAAGCCCGGATTCTTCACTTACGTCCACGAGCGCCTGGAAGGCTTTGAGCGGCGGCCCAACCAGAAGCTCAAGCTGTTTGCCCAGGAGGTGGCGGCATTTCCCGAGTATTACGCCGAGTATTTCAAGCAGGCGATGATGGGCGGCGCCATCGTCAGCCTGGCGCCGGTGGTGTGCGTCGGCCCGATCAAGTATCGCGGCGAAGCCTTCGTCAAACGGGATATCGCCAACGTCAAGCGCGCCGCAGCGGCGGCCGGCGTTCCCGATCATCATGTATTTTTGCCGGCCACGGCGGCGTCGGGCGTCGCCGTCAACGAATACTACAAGTCCGACGAGGCGTATTTCCACGCGCTTGCCGCCGAACTCGCCAAGGAATATCGCGCCATTGTCGATGCCGGCATCCTGGTGCAGATCGACGATCCGTTCCTGCCGGATATTTTCTTCGAGCCGGATCTCGACCGTGCGCAAATACGGCGCCGCGCCGAAATCTACGTGGAGGCGACCAACGCGGCGCTCGCCGGCATTGCGCCCGAGAAGGTACGCTTCCACACCTGTTACGGCATCAACGAAGGTCCGCGCCTGTATGAGGCCGCGCTTTCCGACATCATCGAATATGTGCTGAAGATCAACGCCGGCTCCTACAGCTTCGAAGCCGCCAATCCCCGCCATGAGCACGAGTACCATTTGTTCGAGCGCATCAAGCTCGCCGACGGCAAGGTGCTGGCGCCGGGCATGATCACCCACGCCAGCAACATCGTCGAGCATCCGGAACTGATCGCCGAGCGCATCATGCGCTTCGCCAAGCTGGTCGGCCGGGAGAACGTCATCGCCGCGGCGGATTGCGGGTTCTCCTCGCAGGCTCTGTATCGCACCGAGGTGCACCCGACCGTGGTCTGGGAGAAATTCAAGGCGCTGCGCCAAGGTGCCGACCTCGCCACCAAGGAGTTGTGGAAATGATGTCGTCATCGCGAGCGAAGCGAAGCGATCCAGGGCGCTGCGGCAACGGCTGGATTGCTTCGTCGCTTGCGCTCCTCGCAGTGACGAGTGTGCTTTTGGCCGCGCTGCCTGCCCGCGCCGAGGATGTGGCGAGCTTTTATCGCGGCAAGCAGGTCCGCTTCATCGTCGGCTCAGCGGCGGGCGGCACCTACGATCTTCTTGCCCGCATCGTGGCGCGCCATATGGGCGCGCATATTCCCGGCGACCCGCTCATCATCGTGCAGAACCAGCCGACCGCCGGCGGCCTTGCCATGGTCAACCAGCTCTATGCGGTCGGACCGAAGGACGGCACCGTGATCGGCGTGCCGCTCAACGGCATGCCGGCGACGCCGTTGTTGGAGCCCGCGGTCGCGCGCTTCGACGCCACCAAGCTGATCTGGCTCGGCAGCACGCACAGCGAGCCGTACGTGGCTTATGTCTGGCACACCGCGCCGGTGCAGAATATCGCCGAGGTCTTGACCAAACAACTCGTCGTTGGCGCCACGACGCCGGGCACGACCATGAACGATTTCCCGCACCTGACCAACGCCGTGCTGCACACTAAGTTCAAGATCGTGCCCGGCTATGCTTCGACGCCGCAAATGAACGAGGCATTGGAGCACGGCGAGGTCGAGGGCATCATCGGCTTCGGCTGGTTCGCGCTCAATGCGCAGATGCCGCAATGGGTGGCGCAGAAGAAGATCAATGTGATCGCCCAGTTCGGATTGACGCGCAGCCGCATCCTGCCCGACGTGCCGCTGATGCTCGACTTCGCCAAGACGCCAAGCGACCGCCAGGCGCTCACCATGCTGTTCGGCCGCACTGAATACGGCCGGCCGTATTTCCTGCCGCCGGATGTACCGGCGGATCGCGTCGAGGCGCTGCGCCGCGCATTCGATGCCACCATGAAGGACGAAGCGTTCGTTGCCGAAGCCGCCAAGATCGGCTTCGCGGTCGATCCTCTGACCGGCGAGCAGGTCCAGGAGCTGGTCGGCGAGCTTGCGCGCACACCTGCCGACGTGGTGGCAAGGGTGCGCGCGGCGCTCAATGAGCCGTGAAATTTTACTCTCCCCCGCTACCGTGCGGGCGGATAACATGTGACGCGATATGTGAGGAAATAAACAGTGCACGCTCCCCAGGAATCGGCTCAGGAAACAGCCGCGCGCGATGCGTCGCTTGCGGCGCGCCGCGCGATGCACGGCAACAACAAGCTGCAGATCGGCCTGTTCGGGCCCAACTGCTCGTCCGGCCGCGCCGTGACGCTGGTGCCCGAGCGCTGGTCGGGCAATTGGCCGGACAACAAGCGGCTGGCGCAGATGGCGGACGAGGCCGGTATCGACTTTCTGCTGCCGATCGGGCGCTGGAAGGGCTATGGCGGCGACACCGATTACCAGGGCACGACGCTGGAGACGATCACCTGGGCCACCGGGCTTCTGGCCAGCACCAAGCGCATCACCGTGTTCGGCACCGTGCACGCGCCGATTTTCAATCCAGTGGTGGCGGCGAAGGAAATGGTCACCGCCGATCACATCGGCGAAGGCCGCTTCGGGCTCAACATCGTGGTCGGTTGGAACGAAGGCGAGTTCGACATGTTCGGAGTCGAACAGCGCGAGCATGAGCGCCGCTATGACTACGCGCAGGAATGGATCGAGGTCATCAAGATGATCTGGTCCGATCGCGAGAACTTCGATTACAAGGGCAAATACCTCGATATGAAAGGCATCCGCGGCAAGCCGAAGCCGTTCGGCGGCACGCGGCCGGTGATCATGAATGCCGGTGCGTCGGCGACCGGCCAGGCGTTCGCGGTGAAGAATTGCGACGCGTTCTTTCTGCAGGCCTCGCGTACCTCGCTGGAGGAGACGCAGCAAAAAGTCCGCGCCGCCCAGGACGCGGCGCGCGCCGAGGGGCGTGAAATCGGCTGTTACACGGTCGGTGTCGTCACCTGCAGGCCGACGCGCAAGGAAGCCGAGGAATATTTCCACCACTGCATTGTCGAGCACGCCGACTGGTCGGCGGTCGACGGCATTCTGGGGCTGAAAAACATTTCGCCGCAGACCGTGCCGATGCAGGAATATCTCACCAAGCGGAACCAATACGCCCAAGGCATGGGCGGCCTGCCGATCATCGGCGATCCCGATCACGTCGCCGCCCAGCTCGCCGACCTGGCCAAGGCCGGCCTCACCGGCATCGCCATCTCGCTCGTCAATTACATCGACGAGCTGCCGTATTTCTGTGACGAGGTTATCGGCCGGCTGCGCCGAATGGGCCTGAGAGCAAGAAGAGCCGCTGCCTGAGCTGAGGCTCGCCATCTCGCTTGTTAACCATATCGATGAGCTACTGTGGAAAAAGAACCGCCGCCTGAGCCGGTGGCGCTTGCGGATTCGCCAGCAAACAGGCGAGCGAATCAACTAATTGATTCATTTCGTTGCTGAATTTCCGAATCGGCGGCCAACCAAGATTTTCTCTGAGGAATCGCGGAACTGCCACAATACGACCGTAGGTTTTTGATTCGTCGAAAGTTAACAGGATGGATTGATAATTCCTTAACGGGCGGGCTGGGTCCAGTTCAACAAAGCGTAATCGTTGTTGCGGTGGCCACAGGGGTGGGGCCTTCGTTGGACGACTCATTCAGCCACCAACGGAGTGGGGTTCGATGGGCAAGAGAATACCGACTAAAGTTGTTAGCCAAGACGGTCGCGTCGCTCGCGACATTTCACAGCAGGAACTGTTGGATCGGCTCCGGATGGATTTCCTAATTTGGCTTATCGAGGTCTGGGAGGCGGACCTCAGTGTTCGAGACAAGCATCGCCTTTTTCGGTGCGCGCTGGATAACATTTTCCAGACGATTTGTGACCGCGACCGCGCGTTCACGATGGGACAGCACAGTACCCCTCGGCCTCGCTGCTCGCACAAGGGCATGTCCGATCGAACTGACGCAGCGCCCTCATTGCGAGGAGACCGCAGGGCGACGAAACAATCCAGGCTCTCGTCACCGCGGGAATGAGCGGATTTGTCCGGATGCTTCACAGAACTTGCCATCGGGCCGCGCGACTTTGCCCCGGGCCCGTTGGCTCCTCGCCATGATGATTCAATCTGATCGGACCTCGCGCCAGACCTATTGCTCGCTCCGCTTGCAGACGCCACCTCGTTTCTCCGGCGCGCGTGCAATCCGCGCCGCCGCGCCGCTTTCACCAAACCGACATAAAAGAATTGTGGGGACGGTCGTTGCGCCGTCACATGGGCTTGGGGCTACGAATGCTATCCGCTCAATCGTGCTGAGCGGACCGAGTCTCTGGCTCGGATGCCCTTCTCGCCCTCGGCACACGATTGGCCTCGCGGAGATCCTCAGGTCCGCCGCATTTCCTGGGTCCGCAGGCTCTGGCCGGCCGGGCGTCTGCCGCGTGTAGCGTCGTGATGCCCGGCCGGCCTTCCTTCGTTCGGTTTGCGCAACGGCCCCGTCAACGGTTCGTCATGCCCGCGCATAGCCGTTCGAAGAACGGCGTGCTGACCACGCCTATGTCGCGGGCATCCACGTCTTGCAATGCGTGCCGGTCTAAAGACGTGGATGGCCGGAACAAGTCCGGCCATGACGACGTTTGAAAGTCTTGGCAAGACACCGAATCTTACCGCCGGCTCGCGATCGGGGTGCCGCGTTTCTTGTTGTAGCGGTGGATTTGCACGCGATCCCAGACGCCGTTGAGGTGATACGGGTCGCTGCGCGCGAATGCGTCGACGGCGGCGCGATCTGTGGCGTCGATGACGAAGATACTGCCGACCGGCGTTTCGCCGTCGTCGGCGAGCAGGGTGCCCGCGGTCACCACATCGACGGCGTGATCCTCGGCACGATCGAGATGAATGCGATGGTCGCGGTAATGCTTGGCCCGCGTCGGCAATATGTCTTTCTTGTCGATGGCGTGGACGACGAACAGCATGGCCGCAATATACTCCTCCCCCACGCAAGTGGGGGAGGGGCAGCTTGCAATGAAGCAGTAATTTCTCCTCACCTCCCCCCTGGAGGGGGGAGCTACGCCCGCCGCCGCGAAATCACGTAGGACTCGTCGAAGAACCACAAGCCCCCGCGTTCGCGCAAAACCGCGCGCGTGGCGTCGATGTAGCGGCCGTCGGCCACCACGTCGGCGAGGCGGTCATCCTCCACCTGCGCCACGTAGATCGCGGCGTTCCAGGCCGCGAACAGCGTCGAGGTGCCGATCGACTCGGAAATCTCCGACGGCAGTGTGTGCATCACGTATTTGAACAGCGAGCGATTGTCCGCGTAGGCGTTGAAGTTGAGATCGCGGCCGGCGGCGCCCAACTCGTGCTTCACCGCTTTGAGGATCTGATGGCGGTCGTGGATGAACGGATTGTCGTCGGGCCACACCCGCTGAATGATTTCCATGCCGGGATCGTGGCCGTGCGAATGGATGGCGATGAGCCGGCCGCCGGGGCCGAGCGCGCGCGCCAGCGGCCCGATCACCCGCGACGCCTTGAACTCCAGCGACGCGCGCGCCCGGTAGGGCTGCGAGGCGATGACGAGATCGTAATTGGCGGTGGTGCCGCCGGGCTTGGGAATGATCGGATCGAGCAGGAAGCGATGATCCTCGCGATAGATCACGAGCACCACCGGGCGCTCGTAGACCGGGTTGCCGGTGCGCGCGCTCACGCCCGCGCGCCAGTTGTCGGCCAGGAACGGCTCGAGGCCGATGATCTGCTCCTCGAACTTGTGCGCCGAATTGCCGACGAGCGGCAGTTCGTGCCACACCAGGCTCGAGGCGGCGTTGAGCGATTTCACGTGTAGCCACGGCGCATCCGCATAGGCGAGGTTGGTGAGCACCAGCACCGCCGCCGGATGTTCGAAGAAACGATCCGACATTTTCTGCAAGGTCAGCCGCACGTCCTCGAGGCTGATCTCCTTGCCGACCGTGTAGAACGGCATGTGCGGAAAGCGGTCGTGCATGGCGCGCATCACGCGCACCAGCACCGAGCCGTCGCCGACGCCGGCGTCGAACACGCGCACCGCCGGCGGATGCGGATGCAGATGCGTGAGCTCCTCGGAGACGCGGTGCGCCACCTCCCACTTCTCGCTGCAGGTGTTGACGAACAGCAGATATTTTTGCCGGTTGTCGAAGAAACGAAAATTGCGCTGTGGATCGCCGGGCTTGGCCGGCGTCGTCGGCATGGTGAGCTGCGGCACGACAGGGTGCGGCTCGCGCGGTCGTTCGATGATGGTCGGCCTCCCCTGGGCGGGGTTCGCCGCCATGAAGTAGTGGATGCGATCGAGCGTGTCGGTGGTGATGCGCCCGCCGTTGCGCAGCCGCGCCGCGAGCTTGCCGTCGTTGACAGCGCGGCGGCCGAACGTGGATTCGGCAAGCCCGGTCTGGCGGCAATATTCGGAAATTTCCTGCAGGAGCTGTTGGGCGTTCATGGGCAATCTCGCCCCTAAAGTTTCCTCGGATGAGAGCCGCGTTTTCTTCTTTTGCGCGGTTCTGTAGGCTAAACCAACCAAGGGGCGGGGCGGGCGTCAACCACAAAATGGCCCATTCCGTGAGTGGGCAATTTGGTGGGCATTATCCCATAAAGGCGAGGGCAGGCGCAGGCATGAAGCAAACGCCCCGCTATGCGCCACTTCATTGCCGACTACGACGCCATTGTGGAATCGCGCAAAGGGGCGCTGCCGCACATGTCGGAAGCAAACCAGCGCGTGTGGGTGGAGGATATCGGCATGGAGCGATTCATTCCGCGGGCGCGGTGAGAATATCGCGCGGTCGGTAGCGGGCCGGTCTGAATAAGGCAGCGCCAGAAAGCCCTTGCCTCCTAAGCTTCCTGGCGCATATTCGGCCGCATGGGCACTCCATTGAGCATCATCTTTGGCTGCTTCATCATTGCGGCAGCCATCGCATTGACATTCCATTGGGAAGTAGTTGGGCAAGGCGCCAGCATCTATCGTCTGAATCGATGGACAGGCACGATAGTGTGGTGCCGTCCAATGAGCTTGCCTCAAACCATAAAAGTCGATTGTGGGGATTGATGGCTAAGCCCCCTAGATCGCGCAGACCGATCAATCGCCAAGTATGACAGCCTCCTCCAAAAAGGAGGCGCGCGAAAAGGCGCGACTGAACCGCTACCGCGCGGCCGGGTCACTATCAAAACGGCCTGGTATTGACATTCGTCCCTGTTTTAGGTACCAGAATCCTGTGAATCTCGCTCACGAAGGACGCCAGCCGGTCACTCCGGTTGGCGGAGCGAGTGCGGTTCCCGCGGGTGGGGGCTCGTCACCTCCGCTCCCGGGCGGCTTCGGCGAAAACGACCGGCCGGCATCATGACCGGTCCGCGGGTGTACCCGCTGGACTGGGACAGGCGGGGGCGGGTAACGCCTGCTCTTTAGCCAGGTCCCAGGAGGCGATTATCCGCCTCTTGACTGGTAGTCTGTTCCCATGGAAACTCCTTCTAGCGGGCCATCGGGTCCGGGGCGTTGGTACGACTGGGGGGCGCGTATCGATTTTGCGCGCAACTTGGTCATGCTTGCGTTCAGCATTGTGACTGGCGTGGTTACATACTTCGACGGGTGGGACCCGCCGATGGTTCTTTTAGCGGTGATCCTGGCGGCCGCGGCGGGGGCGCTGATTTACATCGGATTCTGTAAGTATTTGGATCGTCAGCATTCTGGCATCGCCCCAACGGTCAGAAATCCTACACAAATCGCGCCTGCAGCCAGTTTGGATTCTAGACCTCTCGAAATCATCTTTGACAAAACCAACCCCGGCAAAAAATTCTGGTCTATCGAGCAGATGACAGATGAGAACGGCAAGAGAGTGCCAGGATCGTTTTGGGAATATCGGGCACTCATCAAAAATACGTCATCCAAAACCGTAAGAAACGTCAAGGCGACTGTCGAGGCCATAGGTGCTCTACCAAGCCGACCAGAACCATCACAATTCGATATTAACAAAAAGAACTTGATCGATTTAGCGCTGGATGACGAGGCATTAGTCCTGATTCGACGCTGGTTTAACCCTCCAATCGTTGCGGGAATGGTAGCTAGCGAAAATGCCTATGGCCCAATCAAAATGACGGCAAGCGCAGATGACGTTCAACCCACTACTAAACTTTTTGGTTTTGAGCCGACTAGAACGCCAATGATTTTTGAGCTGGATGCATCGACTGGACAAGAAATTGCGCCTAGGCCTGAAACGCCCGATTTACAGAGCGAATTGAAAGCCTTCCATGATGGCTTGTATGTGCCAGAAATTACGGTGCAGTGGCCCGAAGAAGATCGCGAGACGAACCCTACTCTTTACATCACAGTCAAAGGGCGCGCCGCAGAAGGCATCACTTTGCATTCTATAGAGGGCAATATTTCGGTTGCGCGTACGCCGCCAGCAGGCCGCGAAACTCCGCTTGGGATGCTCCCATCTTCGCCTCATCTTCACGAGCCGAGACAGATGCACTTCGATGCGCGCAGAGAATTTTATTTCACAATCGCTCAAGAGTTGCCGCCAGCCCTCCACACAGAATTGCTCAACTGGAAAGACAACGTGTGGTACGTGTTCGACTTTGAGAACCTCCATATTTTTGTTCAATCTGATAACGATAGTAAGAAAGTAGTGTCCCTACCGCTTTGGGATGCTGCCGTTTTGCAGAAGCATGGCGCTGGCATTTTAGCAATGCGCCGATGGAATAGCCCCTTTCCGCCCGACCTCCCGATCACTCAATAGGGGCGGATAAAATGTCAGCAGCCCTTTATGGTCGCGCCGAAAAATGTCAGGATTCTGCCGATTGTTGTAGCGGAACTGAAACTCCGCAACATAAAGCGACAAATATTTGTTGCTTACCTTGTGGAACGTGCCGACAACACCGCGTTTGAACAGCGACCAGAAGCCTTCAATCGTGTTCGTGTGAACCGCGCCGACAACGTATTGCTCGATTTTGTGATGTACGGACTTGCGCGGGTATTCCTTCAAGCCCGAATAGACTTGGTGTTCATCGGTCGCCAGCAAGCTAACTTTGTCGGAAACCGTCTCCCGCACGAAAGCTTCAACGCTCTTCCCGTTCACTTTTTCAAGCACGCGGGTGACGACATTGCCTTTGCGCTGCACTGCGCCGATGATTGGCGTCTTGCCAGTACCAGCCCCACCACCCATGCCGTGGTGGCGCTTGTTCCAATGGCGATTGTGGTCCTTTCCGCCAACCCATGTTTCGTCAACCTCGACAATGCCGCCAAGCTTCTCTTGCGGCTCAATCATTGCCGTGCGGATTTTGTGGGTCATATTCAGCGCCGTTTCATAGGAGCCGAAGCCCATCTGCCGTTGAATTTGAAGGGAGCTAATGCCTTTCTTGCTGGTCGTCATCAGGTGGACGACCTTGAACCACTGGCGCAGCGGCTTGTTGGTGTTCTCAAAAATCGTGCCAGCAAGGTGCGAAAAGCGATAGCCCTGATCCTTGGCGCACGCATAACACTGCCACTTGAATGGCATCGAACTGACCGGGAAAACCTTCACGTTACTGCAGCGCGGGCAATAGACGCCATTGGGCCAGCGACGGGCGACCAGATACCGCTTGCAAGCGTCCTCATCGCCAGCGGGAAACATCGCCTCAAACTGGCCTTCGGTCATTTGGTGAACTGGCTTAGGACGGCGCTTGGTAGTCATAATGGGGACTCCGATTGTGAAGCCAATATAATCCCCTTTTCCGTGCCAGTCAAGAGGCGGATAATCGCAAGCTCGTGCTGGAGCTGAGCGGTGGCGTTCGTTCGCTGCCGCAAGTGCCGCGGTGGAACGCCGGAAGGCGAGCGCGTCCCGCTGGACGCGAGCCGCGCCCGTTGGTGCGGAGGTTTGGAAGTTTGCGCCTTTCGGCGTTCCGCTTCCCTTATTTGTTTCGTGGCTGTTCGGGACCCGACGTGATGGAGCCGGTCACCACCGCCGGATTTATCTGACGAAGGTCAGGTCCTGAAGCGAGGTTTTGCGGATTGGCTTGGTCATAGCTCGGGCGCGAACGCGCCGCGAGAACGATCACGCTTATCCGCCCCCGCGATAGCGGGGAGGAGCGCACGCCCGCCGCTCGCAATGACCGCCGCCATTGCGCTTTGCGCGTTCCGCGCTACGGTTTGCCCAAACATAATGAGGGAGGACGATGCCCCGCTTTGCCGCCAATCTCGGCTATCTGTTCACCGAGCGCCCGCTGATCGAGCGCTTTGGCGCTGCCGCGGCTGCGGGCTTCAACGCGGTCGAGCTGCAGTTTCCTTACGACGTTGCGCCTTCGGCAGTGAAGGCCGAGCTTGAGCGCCATGGGTTGACCCAGCTTGGCGTCAACACGCCGCTCGGTCCTGAGTTCGGGCTCGCGGCGCTGCCCGGACGCGAATGCGAGTTCGACGCCGCGTTCACGCGGGCCCTCGACTACGTGACGGCGATCGGCGGCACCGCGATCCATTGCATGACCGGCGTCGTGCCGGTGGAGCAGCGGCCGGCTGCCGAAACAGTCTTCGTTAAGAACTTGGCGCGCGCCGCGCAGGATGCGGCGAAGAAAAACATCAAGCTGTTGATCGAGCCGATCAATCCGCGCGACCGGGCGAATTATTTTCTCAGCCGCGTCGAGCACGCTGCCGACATCGTGAAAAAAGTGGGCGCGCCGAACGTGCGCATCCAGTTCGATTTCTATCACGTGCAGATCGTCGGCGGCGATCTGATCAAGCGCCTGGAGACGCATTTCCCACTGATAGGCCACGTGCAGATCGCCGCGGTGCCGTCGCGCCGCGAGCCGGACGAAGGCGAGGTCAATTATCCCGAGATTTTTGCCGCGCTCGATCGGCTCGGCTATGGCGGATGGATCGGCTGCGAATACCGTCCGCGCACGCGCACCGAGGACGGGCTCGGCTGGGCGAAGGCTTATGGCGTGGTGCCGCTTGGATGATGACCAGTGGCGGATATGTTTCGTCTGGAAGGACGATGGAGCGTACGATGTCGAAGTCGTTGACTACCACTGAGATTGATCCAAAGTTTCGGCGCCTGCCGCCGCTGCATGTCGGCGAAGTGCTGCGGGAGGAGTTTTTGGCGTCGCTGAAGCTTTCACCATACGCGATTGCGAAAGCGATCGGCGTTCCGCGCACCCGGATCGAGCGGCTGGTGCGCGAAGAGACGGCATTGACGGCCGACACTGCGCTGCGGCTTTCCCGTTATTTCGGCACCACTGCGGAGTTTTGGATGAATCTGCAATCAGGCTACGAGTTGGAATGCGCCAAGCGAGTGCTCGCTTCCAAGCTCACCAAGATTGCACCCCGGTCCTCCGAGCGTGGTTCGCGGCAGCGCCGTGCTCGCGCCGCGTAATTTCGTGGAGTCGGATACATGCGTCTGGAAAACAAGACCGCACTCGTCACCGGCGCCGGATCGGGCATCGGCCAATGCATCGCCGAGACCTACGCGCGCGAGGGCGCCCGCGTGGCGCTCGCCGACATCGATTTTGACGCGGCGAAATCCGCCGCCCGCGCCATCGGCAACAACGCCATCGCGTTGCGCTGCGACGTAGCGCGCAAGGCCGATTTCTGGGCGGCGGTCGCCGACACGCTGGCGGCGTTCGGCGGGCTCGACATCCTGGTCAACAATGCTGGCACCACTCACGTCAACAAGCCGATGCTCGAAATCACCGAAGACGAATACGACCGCACCTTTGCGGTGAACGCGAAGGGCGTGTTTCTCGGCTGTCAGGCCGTGGTGCCGGTGTTCCGCAAGAAGGGCGGCGGCGTGATTATCAATATCGGCTCAACCGCCGCCATACGGCCGCGGCCGGGCACCACGGCTTACGCCGCCACCAAGGGCGCCGTGCATACGCTGACCAAAGGGCTCGCCGCCGAGCTTGCCGGCGACCGCATCCGCGTTTGCGCCATAGCGCCGGTCGCGACCGAAACGCCGCTGCTGCCGAGCTTCCTTGGCCCGCTGCCCGGCCAGCGTGAGAAATTCGTCGCCAGCGTTCCGCTCGGCCGCCTGGCGAAGGTGCAGGACGTCGCCAATGCGGCGCTGTTCCTCGCCTCGGCCGACGCCGAATTCCTCACCGGCAATATCGTGGAGGTTGACGGCGGCCGCTGCGTCTAATGGTTGTCGCCCGGGCGCCGCGCGGGAGACTAACACGTTAGCGTCGCGCCCGCGGAGGGAGCTTTTTGCCGCCCTGGGCTTTGGTGTATCGTCCGCCTGAGGGAAGGTACGGGTATGTGGGGCCGAAGGCGTAAGTCCGACACGCGAAGCGAGGATGTGCCGGTCTCGCCGCTGAAGGAAGCCGTCAATCAGGCGCGGATCGAGGCGGCCGAACGCACCAGCGTGGTCGTCGATTTGCGCGACGCCGAGTGGGCCCGCCTGCAGATTCTCAACGACGCCCTCGATCCGATCTTTGCCGATATTCCGCCGGACGTCGACCTGTTTGATCGTGGGTTGACGCGAGGCGAGACGCCACGGCTTTGGATCGACGCCGTGGCGCACGTCACCATGGGCCGCGACAAGCGCGCCTACCGGTTCCTGCACGACACGCGCGTCGGCCGCCAGGTGCTCGCGGAGTCCCACGAGATCGAGGATATCGTCGAGGCAGTCACTACCTATGTGGCGCGGCGCATCGTCGAGCGGCAGCGGGCGCTCGACGAGGACCCGGAATTCATTCAGCGCGTCGCGCGCACGGTCGCCGAGCGCGAGCGGCGCCGGCGGCGCTGGCGCGCAGTCGGCGCATTCGTGTTCGGCTTCTTTCTCGGTCTCTTAGCATTGTTCCTCGTCGGCGTGCTCATCGCGACCCTGAATCATTAGAGTAGCGTCTGGCGCCCGATTTCGCGGACCGTGCCGTCGGGTCCGCACTCACGCGCGATCATCTCGCAGCGCCACGCCGCCGCCTCGCCGTCGATGCGATAGATGTTGTAGCCGCCGGCGTTTTCATGACCGTGGGGGCCGCGCGCGGAGGCCGACGGCGCACCGGCCGCGGGAATTTTTGTTCCGCCCGGTCCGTCGAGCCGGATAACGGCGCGTTCGTGATCGTGGCCGTGGATCAGAAGTTCGGCGCCGTGCTCGGCCAGCACGTGGCGTAAATCCTCAGCATCGGTGAGCCGCCGCATGAAGCGCCGCGGCGGACTAAGCGGCGGATGATGGATGAGCACGACGCGAAAATAGCCGCGCGTCTCGTCGAGCGCCTGCGCGAACCGGGAAAGCTGCTGCTGGCCGAGCCGGCCCGTCGCCATGAACGGCCCGGTCGGCACGCCGGTCGAGAGCGCGATCAGCGCCACGTTGGCGCGCCGGCGCACGAACGGAAAGCCCTCCCGCCCGTCGTCGCCGCGCATGTAGTCGCCCCAATACGCCGCCGGCGATGGCACGACGGCGCGGACATAGAAGTCGTGGTTGCCGGGAATGACAGTAACGTCGCGCGGAGCGCCGAGCGCGTCGAGCCACGCCCGCGCGCGCTGATATTCGGCGGGAAGCGACAAATTGACGAGATCGCCCGTCACCGCAATGTGGTCGGCCGCCTGCTCCCTCACATCGCGGGTGATCGCATCGAGCACCTCGGGGCGATGGATGAATTTGCGCTTGCGCTGCCAGTTGATGAAGCCGAGCACGCGCTTGCTCGCCAGCTCGGAAGGCCGCGGCCGCAACGCCATGTGCAGGTCCGACAATTGGGCGAGAACGAACATCGCGTCATGAGGCTCTGCGTATGAGGCCAATAATAGCGATTAGTGGTGGCGGGTCGCGCGGTTCACGAACTTCCAATGAGGATACCGATGCCGAATACCAGCACGCCACCGACAACCACCTGGAAGGCCGCCTGCAGGAACGGCGTATCCATATAGTGCGTGCGGATCCAGGAGATGGCGACCAACTCGACCGCGACAACGGCGAACGCCAGCGAGGTTGCGAGATAGAAATGCGGAATGAGATAGGGTAGCGCATGGCCAAGGCCACCGAGTGCGGTCATCGCGCCGCACACCGCTCCGCGCAGCACGGGTGCGCCGCGCCCGGTGAGCGAGCCGTCGTCGGACATCGCCTCGGCAAAGGCCATCGATATGCCGGCGCCGACCGCGGCCGCCAGCCCGACCAGGAACGTCGACCAGGTATTGTGGGTGGCGAAGGCGGCGGCGAACAGCGGCGCCAGCGTCGACACCGAACCGTCCATCAGTCCGGCCAATCCCGGCTGCACGTATTGCAGGACGAACATGCGTTTGGCGGTGGCATCTTCGGCCTCGCGTTCGCTCGGCGTGATTTCCTTGCCGAGTTCGTGGGCGAGCTGCTCGTGCTTGTCCTCGGCTGCGGCGAGCGTGCGCAACAGATCGCGCGTGGCGTCGTCATGGGCACTATGCGCCGCGCGCCGGTAGAAGCGCGCGGTTTCGTATTCCATTTCCTCGGCGAACTTGCGCACGGCGTCGAGGCCAAGCGGCCGGTTGAGCCAGATTGGACGGCGGGTGACGAAGCCCTTGACGTCCTGCCGGCGGATCAGCGGCAGAAACTCGCCGAATTTTTTGCGGTGAAGATCGAGCAGCATGTCGCGATGGCTGATCTCTTCTTCGGCCATCTTGTCGTAGATTTGCGCGGTGTCGGGATAGGAGGGGCGCAGCGCGTCGGCGAAGGAGCGGTAGATGCGGTTGTCCTCGTCCTCGTTGGAGATCGCCAGCGCGAGGACTTCCTGCTCGCTCAAATCGGCAAAACGCTTCACGGCATCGCCCCTTTTTCCGGACGCCACTATATTAGAATCTTTCTAAAGAGTTTCCAGTAGGACCTTGGTATGGACGTTGACACAATCCGCCGCTTCTTCGAGCCGGCCATCCGCCGGATCCTGCATTTTCATTGGCGTTTTTCGCGCGGGATCACCATCGGCGTGCGCGGTCTGGTGTTCGACGCCCAAGGCCGTGTCTTCCTCATCAAGCACAGTTACGTGGCCGGATGGCATTTGCCCGGCGGCGGCGTCGAGCACGGCGAAACGCTTGCTACGGCGCTGGCGCGCGAATTGCGCGAGGAGGGCAATATCGAACTGATTGGCCCTGTGGAACTTTACGGGATTTACTGGAACCGGCGAACGGCGTGGCGCGATCACGTGGCGCTCTATGTGGTGCGCTCCTTTCGCCAGACCGCGCCGCCGCAGCCGAACAGCGAAATCATCGCGCACGGCTTCTTCGCGCCCGATGCATTTCCCGAAGGCACCACTGTGTCGACGCGCGCACGCGTCGCCGAAGTGCTGGGCGGGCGCGACGCCGCGGAAATTTGGTAGCGGGCTTCGCGCGGATCCTTATGCCAGCCGTCCGCGGTCGTGCGGCGCGTTGAAATCGATCGCTGGTCCGATCGGCACGATGCCGGTCGGATTCACTTGCCGCTGGCTGCCGTAATAGTGCCGCTTGATATGATCGATACTGACGGTCTCGGCTATTCCCGGCATCTGATAAAGGTCGCGCAGGTAATTCGACAAATTGGGATAGTCGGCGATCCGCCGCAGATTGCATTTGAAGTGGCTGTAATAGACGGAGTCGAAGCGGATCAGCGTGGTGAACAAGCGCCAGTCCGCCTCGGTGGTTTGCCGGCCGACCAGATAGCGCTGATGCGACAGCCGCTCCTCAAGCTGATCGAGGGCGGCAAAGACGCCACGCGCGGCTTCCTCGTAGGCGGCCTGGCTTGTGGCAAAGCCGGCGCGATAGACGCCGTTGTTGATGTTCGGGTAGACAAGGTCGTTGATGCGATCGATCTCGCCGTGCAGCGCGACTGGGTAGTAATCGGCGCGCGCGTCGGTGAACGCGTCGAACGCCGCGTTCAGCATGCGAATGATCTCTGAGGATTCGTTGTTGACGATGGTGCGGCGCTTCTTGTCCCAGAGCACCGGCACGGTGACGCGGCCGCTATAGTGTGGATCGGCCAGAAGATAGATTTCGGCGAGCGTGGATTTGCCGTTGACGTTGTCAGGCGTTGCGCCCGGCGCGGTGCCGAATTCCCAACCGGTCTTGCCGTAGAGCGGCTGGGCGATGGACACCGAGATCACATCGTCGAGCTTTTTCAGCTTGCGGAAGATCAGCGTGCGATGGGCCCACGGGCAGGCAAGCGAAACGTAGAGGTGATAGCGGCCGGCTTCGGCGGGAAATCCGCCCTGGCCGGTCGGCCCGGGACTGCCGTCGGCCGTGACGAAGTTGCGCAAGCTTGTCGGCGGCCGCACGAATTGGCCGTCCTTGGTGCTGCGTGAAACATCCTCCTGCCACAGGCCGTCGACAAAATAGCCCATCGTCATCTCCGCTGATCCGCATCGGGCATTTAGTCATCCCCGGACGCTGCCGCAGCCGCGTGAGCAGCAGCCATGCGTCGGCTGGACCTCGCAGGGGCCAAATGCTAGCGCGGCGCGATGAACGACATTTCGCTCACGATTCTGCCGGAAACGAGGGGTGACGCAGAGGCCATCGAACGCCTGCATGAGCGCACCTTCGGTCCCGGACGTTATGCCAAAACCGCCTATCGGCTGCGCGAGCAAGTGGCACACCGCCCCGATCTGTCATTCATCGCCCGTATCGGCACGCTGCTCGTCGGCTCGGTTCGGCTTTCGTCCGTGCGCATCGGCGCGAGCAAAGCGCTGCTGCTCGGGCCGCTGACGGTCGAGCCGGCCTTTCGCGAGCGCGGCGTTGGCCAAGCGCTGATCGCCCGGGCGCTCAAGGATGCGGCCGCCAAGGGCGAGCGGCTGGTGATCCTGGTCGGCGACGAGCCGTATTACGGCAAGAGCGGCTTTAAGCGCATCCCGCCTGGGCGCGTCCTCATGCCCGGGCCGGTCGATCCCGCGCGGTTGCTTGTAGCCGAGCTTGCACCGGACGCTTTTGAGGGCGTGTCCGGCCGCGTGCGCGGCGAATGGGACAGCGTGGACAGCTAAAAGTCAGCGTCCCTCGCGCGCCCAGGTGCCGGCGAGGCTGCCGAGCAGCAGCAAAAGCCCAAGCATGCCGGTGAAGACCGGCAACACGCCGATACCGCGCACCACGCTGGCGTCGCTCATCTTCAGGCCGATCCAATCGTCGCCCTGATAAGTGTCGCCGGAACGTACGGCGACGATGCGCGGGACGTGCAGGCCTTCGCCGTCGTCGAGGCGGCGTGCGCTGCCGCCGGTCGCGTTGGCGATGGGCGCGAGCCAATCGGCCGTCGACGTCACCTCCGCGAACTCACGCGGGTTGGCCGGGCCGACATTGATGAGGGCATTGAGCTTGCCATCGGTCGCGCGCCACAGGCCGAGCTCGTTGGCCGTAATCGTGCTTTCCCACACGCCGGGCTCGATCGAATCGAGCTTGAGCACGCGCGTCGCGCCCGACGGCGAAGTAACGGTCACGTCGGCGACCTCATCGGCCATGGTCTGGCGCCGCACGACGAGATTATGTCCGCTGACCGTCAGCCGCAGCGCCTCTTCCTCCAGATCGGGCTCCTTCATCAGCCAGTGCGATAGCCGGCGCAGGAGATCGAGCTGCGGACCGCCGCCTTGGAAGCCGCGCGACCACAGCCACATCTGGTCGGAGAGCAGCATGGCCACGCGTCCTTCGCCCTGGCGCGAAAGCACCAGCAGCGGCTTCTGCTCCGGCCCCTGCATCACCGTCGTGCCGGTCGTGTCCGTGGTATCGACGAGGCGGAACCACTCGCTCCAGTGCGGCGGATCGGTTTCGGAGCCTTCGAGGCCACGCGTCACCGGATGGCGCTTGCCGAGTTCGGTCAGCGTCGGATGGAAAGCCTCATTGGTCACCTGGCCGTCGGGCTCCGCCGGCAGCACGACGTCGAGCGGCGTGTGCCAGATGCTGGTCGGGGTCGCATAATCCGGCCCGGCATCGACCAGCACAGCGCCGCCATCGCGCACGTAGCGGGTGATGTTGTCGAAATAGATCATCGGCAGCACGCCCTGGCGGGCGTAGCGATCGAAGATGATGAGCTGGAACTGGTCGATCTTTTGTTGGAACAGCTCACGGGTCGGAAATGCGATCAGCGATAGTTCATTGATCGGCGTGCCGTCCTGCTTTTCCGGCGGGCGCAAAATGGTGAAATGCACAAGATCGATCGACGGGTCGGACTTGAGCAGATTGCGCCAGGTCCGCTCGCCGGGATTGGGCTCGCCGGAAACCAAGAGCACGCGCAGCTTGTCGCGCACGCCGTCGATGGAAACCACGGCGCGATTGTTGACCAGGGTCAGTTCGCCGCCGGAGAGCGGCGCGGCCTCGATCTCGACGATGTTCGGCCCGCCATGCGCGATCGGGATGTCCACGTTCTGCGGCACGCCGACCGGCACGGTTTGCGTCTCGATCACATCGCCGTCGCGACGCACCGTGACCTCGGCGCTCGTCTCGCGGACGCCGTGGTCCTCGATCCGGTAGGTGATGGTCTGCGACTGGCCGACGATACCGAACCGCGGTGCGGCAATGAGCGCAACGCGGCGGTCGTGTTCGTCCTTTTCGCCGGTGATGAGGCCGTGAATCGGCGCCGCGAAGCCGAGTGCGCTGGCATCGGCAGGCACGTCGTGGATACGGCCGTCGGTGATCATGATGACCCCGGCGACACGGTCGGGAGGTACGTCGGCCAGCGTCGAGTTGAGGGCGGTGAATAATCGCGTGCCGTCGGTCTCGCCATCCGACTGGCCGGCTTCCACGACACGCACTTCCAGGCCGGGAATGCGGCCCAGCCGCTCGGCCACGGCTTTGCGCGCCTCTTCGGTCTGCTGCGTGCGATCGCCGAAATTCTGGCTCGGACTTTTGTCGACCACGACTACGGCGACCGAGCTGAGAGGCTGGCGATCCTCGCGCGTCAGCGATGGGTTGGAGAGCGCCAGCAGGATCAGCGCCAGCGCCAGTACGCGGATCGCGGCGCCGCGGCTGCCGGCAACGATCAACACCAGCCCCAGGATCGCAACCGCGACGACAGCAGCCCAAAGAATTTGAGCGCTGACTAGCGGGGCGAACGCGATACCGAGGTTCAAAGGATGGCCTCCTACTGCCCGAGCCGCTCGAGCAGCGCCGGCACGTGCACCTGGTCAGCCTTGTAGTTGCCGGTGAGCGTGTACATGACGATGTTGACGCCGGCGCGAAATGCGAACTCACGTTGGCGCGGCTCGCCGTCGACCATGGGCAGCATGGGCTGCCCGTCAGACTGCATTGCCCAGGCGCCGGCGAGATCGTTCGAAGTGATGATGATCGAAGACACGCCGTCGCCGCCGCGCGCGGGGCGGTTCGATTGCTCTTCGTCTTCGGTGGCCGGCAACGCCTCGACCCAAAGCTGGCCGGTGCTGAAGCGACCCGGGAAGTCGCGCAGCAGGTAGAACGTCTTGGTCAGGACGTGATCGCGTGGCACCGGTTCGAGCTGGGGAATATCCAGCGAGGAAAGAATCTTGCGCAATTCCACCATGCCCGGGCTCTGCGTCTCGCCGCCGGGACCGGGCGGAGCGACGACGGCATCGCGGGTGTCGAACAAAACGGTGCCCCCGTTCTTCATGTACGAGTCGATGCGCTTGAGCGCATCCTCGGATGGGCGCGCGACGCCGGGCACGATCGGCCAATAGATCAGCGGATAGAACGCGAGTTCGTCGTGGGCGATGTCGAGTCCGATCGGATCGCCAGCCTCGAGCGCGGTGCGCTGCGCGAGGAAAAGCGTCAGCCCGGCAAGGCCGGATTTGCTGATAGAGTCGACGTCGGAGTCGCCGGTAACGACGTAGGCGAGCCTGGTGTCGAGCGCCGCCGGCGGCACATCGGCGCTCGTCGCATTCTGCGCACGCACCTGCACTATGGCCAGCGCGAGCAGGGCAAAGCCGATCACGACCGTTGCCGTGGCGCGCATAGGCCGTCGCGGCATGAGCCGCGCAATGCCGCCGCCGAGAACCAGGACGACCAGACTGTCAAGCAGGAACAGCGCAAGCGCACCGAGGAAAATCGGTCCGCGCAAATCCAGCGGCTCGCTGGTACGGTAGATCTCGTGGCTGGCGTTGCTGAGCGGACTGAAATCGAGCGGCGCCAGGCGATCGGAGACGGTGAGCGTGTTGATGGCAAAGAAGCTCTCGGGCGGACCATAAAAGCCGGGCGGATGATCGGTGGTGGCGCCTCCGGAATAGTCGGTCGCGACCGGCCGCGCCGTCGATGGCGGCGCAATGAAAGTGCCGAAGCCGTCGAGCACGCGGCTCGGCGGTACCGCTTCGTGCACAGCGCCGGTCTTTTCACTTTCTGTTTTGGCGACGTTGGTGGTGCCGGAGAGATCGACGATGCGCTTGAGCATTTCGACGAAGCTGCCGGACAGCGGTAAGTTCGACCAACGCGTATCGCCGGTGACATGGAACAGGATGATCAAGCCCTTGCCGCGGCGCGCGGCGGTCACTAGCGGCGTACCATCGGCGAGCGTCGCCCAGGTATTGTTGCTCAGTGTTGAATCGGGCTCCGCCAGGACCTGCCGGGTCACGGTCACGTCGTTCGGCACAGGCATAGTGTTGAACGGACTATCGCGCGAAAACGCCGTGAGCGGCTGCGGTTTGTCCCAGCTCAAGCTGCCGCCGAGAATGCGCCCGCCGCGGCGTAATTTGACCGGCACGAGATCGTCGTCGGACGCCGCCAGGCGCGGCCCGGCAAAACGCACTAGCACGCCGCCGTCCTCGACCCACTGTGCGAGGCGGTCATGGGTGTCGCCGGAAATAGTGCCGACATCGGCGAGGACCAGCAGGGGAAGTTTCTGGTCAAGGAATTGCGACACGGCATCGGTGGGCGACTCGCCCTGGGCGAGCCGTATGTCGGCGAACGGGCTCAGCGCCCGCTGGATGTAATAGCTCGACGACAGCAACGGCTGGTCCGTGTCCACCGTCGCGGCGGAGACAATTCCGACGGTGCGGCGGCGCCAGCGTTTGTCGAGCAATTGCACGGCGCCCGCGGAGCGCTCGCCGACGACTTCGACGCGCGCAATATCGTTGCGGATTTCGACCGGCAGATCGAAACGCGCCTCGGCCTCGCGCTCGGCGGCGTTGAAGGTGAACGTGGCGTCGCCGAGCGACAGGCCCTTGAGGTCGAGTGCGCGTACCGTACCGGCCTCCTCGAAGCCCGAGACTGCCCGCAAGATTTTCACCGAGAGCCCGCCGGCCGCATTGTCGGCCGCGGTCAGCGCGCGCGGTCCTGGAATTCCACCCGCCACGATGGTCAGCGGATGTTGGCCGACCGTCTGCGCTAAACTTTTTACGAATTCGCCGCCGTGACCGAGATCGGTCGCGTCCGACAGCCATACGAGTTCGACGTCATGCGTGTTGGCGAGGAAGCGCGATATGGCGGGCAGCGCCTCAGCGCGGGGGACCGTGTACGGCACCGGTTGTATTTGGTGCAGGCGCACGCGCGCCGAGTCCGCGGGCTCGAACGATATGTCGTGCGGCCCATTCGACAGTGGAATGAGCGCAACGGCGCGGCGATCGTCGGCGGCGCGCGCGACGATGTCGTCTGCGGTGCGCACGCGCGCGTCCCAGGTCGAAGCGGCGGCCCAGCCGTCATCGATCAAGATCGCGATCGGTGCTTTCGATTGCGTGGTGGCGAGCGGCGGGTGCCAAAGCGGGCCAGCGGCGGCGATGATGATGAGGGCGGCAAGCGTAAGCCGCATGAGCGTGAGCCACCAAGGCGTACGCGCCGGGGTTTCTTCCTTGGGTGCGATCTCAAGAAGCAGCCGCGTTGGCGGAAAGTCGATGCGCCGCGGGCGCGGCGGAATCATGCGCAGCAGCCACCACAGCACCGGCAGCGTCAGCAGCCCCATGAGCACGAGCGGTTCGGCAAAGCCAAGCGGGAGACCGGCAATCATGTGGCCGCCCTCGATTCCGATGCGGCTACGGGCCAGCGTGGCCCGGTATCCGCTGCGGCCGCGCCGATGCGGGCATGCAGCGCGAGCAGAAGCTCACTGGCCGGACGATCGGTGCGATGGATGGTGAAGCTCCAGCCGAGCCGGTCGGTCTCGGCGCGGATCTCATCGCGGTGGCGTTTCACGCGGGCGGCGTAGTCGGCGCGCCAGTTTTCGGCGCGGCCCGCCGTAATGCGGCCGCCGCCTTCCGGCTCGATGAACTCGATGCGGCCCCAATAGGGGAACGTCTCCTCGGCGGGATCGACGATCTGTACCACATGGCCGTGGGCGCCGCTGCTCGAGAGCTGTGTGATCGTGCGGCGCACGTCGCCGATCGGGCTCCACAAATCGGAGAGCAGCGCGACTTCGGCAAGCGGCGAGGGGGCAAAGTTCGGCGGCAGGCTCGCCCGTTCGCTTTGGTCATGTACGATGGCTTGAGCCATCTGCTCGACGACGTTGCGGCTGCCGGTCGGGCGCATCAGTCCGGGAATTCCCACGCGCTCGCCGCCCTCCACCAGAACCTCGGCCAGCGCCAGCGCGACCACCAGCGTGCGATAGAGCTTGGTGTCGCGCACCAGCGGAGACGCGAAAACCATCGACGGCGAACGGTCGGGCCAGATCCACACGGTGTGTGCGGCTTCCCATTCCTGCTCGCGTACATATAAATGATCGTCGCGCGCGGAACGGCGCCAGTCGACGCGCGCTGCGGGCTCGCCGAAGACGAAGCGCCGGTATTGCCAAAAGTTCTCACCCGGTCCGGCGCGGCGCCGGCCATGCATGCCATGGATTACGGTTGCAGCCACACGGCGGGCTTCCAGAATGAGCCGCGGCATGTTGGCGGCGAGCGTTCGGCCTTCGCCGATCGCACGTCCAACAGCCTGGCTATCTTGATTGTTGCGCCGGGGCTCGACCGCCATCGCCTATCCGATCCGCGCCTTCAGGCGCGCAATCACGGCCTCGATGCTTTCGCCCTCGGCGCGCGCCGTAAAGGTGAGCGCCATGCGGTGCTTGAGCACCGGCTCGGCGAGTTCGAGCACGTCGTCGACCGAAGGCGCGAGGCGTCCGTCGAGCAGCGCCCGCGCGCGTACGGCGAGCATCAGCGCTTGGCTGGCGCGTGGGCTCGGCCCCCAGGCAATCAGTTTGGCGTCGCCGCTCTCGGGACCTGGCCGCGCCGAGCGGACGAGCTTGAGGATGGCCTCGACCACCGACTCGCCGACCGGCAACCGCCGCACCAGGCGCTGCGCCGCCAACAAATCATCGGCGGTCATGGCCGGCTTCGGCCGCGTTTCCTCGGATCCGGTGGTCTCGAAGAGAATTTTTCGCTCGGCGTCGCGATCCGGATAGCCGACGTCGATTTCCATGAGGAAGCGGTCGAGCTGTGCTTCCGGCAACGGGTAGGTGCCTTCCTGCTCCAGCGGATTCTGGGTGGCCAAGACGTGGAACGGCTTCGGCAGGTCATGGCGCACGCCGGCGACGGTGACGTGCTGCTCCTGCATGGCCTGCAGCAGCGCCGACTGGGTGCGCGGGCTGGCGCGGTTGATCTCATCGGCCATCAACAACTGAGCGAAGACTGGACCGGAGATGAAACGGAAACTGCGCTTGCCGGTCTGGCTCTCCTCGAGCACCTCGGTGCCCAGGATGTCCGACGGCATCAGGTCGGGCGTGAACTGAATGCGTCGCGCGTCGAGGCCGAGCACGATGCCCATGGTCTCCACGAGCTTGGTCTTGGCGAGACCGGGCACGCCAAGCAGCAGCGCATGGCCCCCCGACAGTATAGTTATAAGAGCCTGCTCAACGACCTTGTCCTGGCCGAAGATGACGGTGCCGATGGCCGCCTTGGCAGCGCGGGCGTGCGCGGCGGTTGATTCAGCCGCGCGCACGATCATGTCTTCGAGCTTCTCGAGCCCCTCTCCGCCAGCAGCGGACATAGTTAACTCCTTGTCTTTCAGCCGAATTCCAAAGCGGATCGGGTTTTCTTCCTAGTACTACTCCATGGCAGGCAACATTGCACGGACGTTGGGCAATGCAATATATGCGCCACCTGCCTGAAAAGCAGATTGCGTGCCTATTCCTTCATCCGCTGAAAGCACGACTTGAGTTTGGCGCTGCGCAAGTGACAGTTTGTTAATCACGATCGCGCGAGCGATCCTCGGTGATAGGCCCCCGGACTCATGTCCAGACTGTAGGTTCAAGGGAAACCATGGCGAAGGAAGGGCAGGTAGCCCTCGAGTCGATCACAGGTGCGGTAACCCGCGCTGCGGCCAAGGGGCCGCCGCCGGTCGAGCGCTGGAATCCGCCGTTCTGCGGCGACCTGGACATGCGCATCGCCGCCGACGGCACCTGGTTCTATCTCAAGACGCCGATCGGGCGACCGGCCTTGGTCAAGCTGTTCGCATCGGTGCTCAAGCGCGAGGGCGACAAGTACTTCCTGGTGACGCCGGTCGAGAAGTGCGGCATCCGCGTCGACGACGCGCCGTTTCTCGCCGTTGAACTCGAAATCGGCACAAGCCCGGCCGGCCGGGTGCTCAACTTCCGCACCAATGTGGACGATTGGGTCGCGTGCGGACCGGAGCATCCGCTGCGGTTTGAGCCCGAAACCGGCACCGGCGGCCTCAAACCTTACCTCCACGTCCGCCGCGACTTATGGGCGAAGGTGACACGCGCGCTGTTTTTCGATTTGGTGGAACTCGGCGAGGAGCGTGATCTCGAGGGCAGGGCGATGTTCGGCGTGGCGTCGATGGGCGCATTCTTCCCGATGGCGCCGGCCGAGCAGGTGAGGGATTTTGCTTGAACGACCGCGGCGCAACGGCGCAACAGAAAGCTGAAGACTTCTTCGGCCGCGACTTCTTTGATCGGGCCGGGGCGCGCCTGGCGCTCGACGTGCCGCCGGCCCTCACCGACCCGACAGCGCAAGGCATTCGCCGCGGCGATCTCGACCTCGATCCGGTGCTGTGGGAGCGCGCGGGCGTAACAGCGACGCGACCGGCATCGGTGCTGGTGCCGGTCATCGATCGCCGCGAACCCGCGATCCTGCTCACGCAACGCACCGACGGATTGGCGAGCCATGCGGGGCAGGTGGCGTTTCCGGGTGGGAAGATCGATCCAAACGATGCCAGTCCGGTCGCTGCGGCGTTGCGCGAGGCCAGGGAGGAAGTGGGGCTCGCGGCGGCGCTGGTCGAGCCAATCGGCTATCTCGACCTCTATCTGACCTTTTCGGGCTTCCGCATTCTGCCGACGGTGGCGCGCGTCAAGCCTGATTTCGCGCTGACGCTCAATCCGAGCGAGGTCACCGAAGCGTTCGAAGTGCCCCTCGAATTCCTGATGAATCCAGCCAATCACCAGCGCAAGACGCGCGACTGGAAAGGCATTCAACGGGAATATTACGCGATGCCATTCGAGAACCATTACATTTGGGGCATCACCGCGGGTATCTTGCGCAATCTCTACGACCGGGTTTACGGCGCATGATCAGACAAACTGCCATCGAGATCGGACTGTTCGTCATTCCGTTCGTTCTCTATGCGCTGTTTCTCCTGGCGACAAACGTCGGCATTGTGCAGTCGAAGGCATGGACGCCGCCGCGCCTTGCCGGATTGCTGATCGTCTCGCTTTTGTTGGTGGTGGCAAGCTTTTTGTTCCTGGCGCAATTCTCCGGCGCGCCGCCCGGCTCGACCTATGTGCCGGCGCACGTGGAGAACGGCAAGTTTGTGCCGGGGAAGACGCAACGGTGATGATGCCTGCGCAGCTCGGCGAGGCCGCGTGGCTCAAAGACGGCGAGGTCGCCCGCCTTCTCGCGGTGCTCGATCGCGACGGCGAAGAGGCGAGGGTGGTCGGCGGCGCGGTGCGCAATGCGCTGTTGCGCCTTCCTGTCGGCGAGATCGATGTGGCGACGACCGCCGTGCCCGACGAGGTGGTCCGCCGCGTCGAGGCCGCAGGCTGGAAAGCGGTTCCTACCGGCATCGAGCACGGCACCGTCACAGTCGTCATCAACAACAGTCCCTTTGAAGTCACGACGCTGCGGCAGGACATCGAAACTTTCGGCCGCAAGGCGCGCGTGATGTTCGGCCGCGATTGGCGTGCTGATGCCGAGCGGCGTGATTTCACCATCAATGCCCTGTCCGCTTCCGCCGACGGCGCGGTGTTCGATTATGTCGGCGGTCTTGACGATATCGCCGCGTGCCGTGTGCGCTTCATCGGCGATCCGCAGCAGCGGATCGCTGAGGATTACTTGCGCATCCTGCGGTTCTTTCGCTTTCACGCGCATTTTGCCGATGGGCCGCCCGATGCGGCAGGCTTGCTCGCGTGTATCAGGGCGCGCGCCGGCCTCGACGCCCTGTCGCGCGAGCGCGTGCGCATGGAGCTTTTGAAACTCTTCGTCGCGCCACGCGCCGCGGCGACGCTCGCGGTCATGGCCGAGAGCGGGCTGCTCGGTCCGGTGCTCGGCGGTGTGCCCTACATCGCCGACTTCGCGAAGATGGCCGACGTTGAGGCAGCGCTCGGCGCGGATGCCGATCCGGTGCGGCGGCTCGGCGCGCTGGGCGTGATTGTGAGCGAGGATGCCGAGAGGTTGTCGCAGCGATTGCGTCTCTCCAACGCCGAAGCCGAGCGGCTCATGGCGCTTGGACCGTGGTGGCGGGTTTCGCCATTAGCCGGCGAGCAAACCGCCCGCGCACTCCTTTATCATCTCGGCCCGCAATCATTCACCGATCGCGTGTTGCTTGCCTGGGTGCGCGCAGGTGCCGGCGCGGCCGATGGCGATTGGCGCGCACTTGCATCGTTGCCTCAGCACTGGACGGCGCCGGCGTTTCCGCTCAGGGCTGCCGACTTCATCCGCCGCGGTGTGGCCGTAGGCCCGGCGCTTGGCGCCGCCATGCGCGCGGCCAAGGATGCCTGGATCGCCGCGGATTTTCCGGCTGACGGCGCGGCCATCGAAGCGATTGCCGAGCGCGCGGCGCGGGAAGCTATGACAGGCGGTTAGCCGCTGACAACGCTCGCGCACGAATAGAGCGCAGCCGCCTTCGGCTTCCCCGTGCAATTTCCCGCATACGTGGCCGCATCCGCGCCATCGCCATGCGCGGCCGCATGCGTTCGACTTGCATCTCATTGCCGCGCCAGACGAAGTCATTGCCGCGCAAGGCGCTGACGAAGAGCACGGGGAGGAGAAGATCGCGCACTAGTGCATAGAGAGGTGACAGTGCGGACACGGGCCATCCGGCTGCGGCGGCAAGCACCATCTCGCCGCCATACCAGAAGGCGGCAAAGGTCGCTGCACTTGGTATCGGGGGCAGGCCCGCGCCATGGGCCACGATGGCCACGGCAATCGTCGGTGGCACTCCGCCGGCGAGAATTTCCGGCAAAAAGCACAGAAAAAAGCTCGCACGGCGCAGTCGTGCCCAGCGGACTTGGCGTTTCCAGACTTCGCCTATCGTGCGCCGTCCCAGCGGTTGACGGAATGGCCGGTCGACCAGCCGCACCTTGAGACCGGCGCTGCGAACGACTTTGGTGGCGGCGGCGTCTTCGGCAACTTCCTTCGCCAGTGCGGGAATTCCGCCGGCGCGTTCAAGGTCGGCGCGCCGCCACAGCATGGTCTTGCCCTGAGCGAAGCCAAAGCCGAGCGTGTCTGCGGCGTACTGCCAGCGCGCCTGATAGGTGTTGAGGAACGCGCACTCGAGCTCAGCCCAGAACCCTTTCGGGCGGCAGCCAACCGGAGGCGAGGCGACAAGCCCGGTATCCGCACGCCAACTCCCAAACAGCTGCTGGATATAATCGCGCGGCATCAGCACATTGCTGTCGGCGATGATGATCCAGTCGTGCGCGGCGGCAGCCCAGCCCTTCAGAACATTATTCAGCTTGGGATTGCTGCTCAGCCGATCGTCGCCGATGAGCAGCTTGGCCTGCGCGTTGCGGTGCTCGGCCATCAACGTTTCGACAAGCGGCACCACGGCATCCTTTGCGGAAGCGACGCAGAATAGGATTTCGTAGTGCGGATAATCGAGGGCGAAGGTCGAACGCAGCGTATCGGCGGCAAAATTGTCCAATCCGCATAGTGGCCGCACCAGGGATACGGGCGGATGTTGTCCGGACAGCGTCCCGCGCCGCGGGCGCTGGCGGAAGCGGCGGATCGCAATCGCGATGGTGGCGAGGTGAAAGGTGGCGGCTGAGATGCAGAAAGTCGCTGCGGCAACGATTAGCGCTGTCATCGCCGCATCATTTAATTCATCGCCATGACAGTGCTGTGAAGTTAATAATCGACCGTAAGCCAACCAGATAAGGTCTGCGGTTAACTATTGTTGTCATCATGCTGCAATGGAAGGGAATTATAAGAGTAGTGGGATTGAAAAAGCGCGAGAACATGATTCGTGACTTTTGAGGGCGGCGCAATAGGGTTCCGTACTCTGTTTATTTCCGATGTCCACCTCGGCGCTCGGGGTTGCCAGGCCGAGCGGTTGTTGGACTTCCTGCGCTATCACGATGCCGAAACGATCTATCTGGTCGGCGATATTGTCGACGGCTGGCAGTTGCGCTCCGGCTGGTACTGGCCGCAGGAGCACAACGACGTGGTGCAGAAACTCTTGCGCAAGGCCCGCAAGGGCGCGCGAATCATTTATCTGCCCGGCAACCACGACGAGTTTTTGCGCAACTATTATGGTACTCACTTCGGCGGAATCGAGGTGATGGAGCGGGCCATCCACCAGGCCGCTGACGGCCGGCGTTATCTGGTCGTGCATGGCGACATCTTCGACATGGTGGTCAAGCACGCGCGCTGGCTCGCGCTGCTGGGCGACACCGCCTACGACTTCGCCATCTTCGTCAATCGCTATTTCAACATTATCCGCCGCCGCCTCGGCTTTTCCTATTGGTCGCTGTCGCAATGGGCCAAGCACAAGGTCAAAAATGCCGTGAACTATATCGGCGCCTTCGAGCAGACGCTTGCCGCCGAGGCGCAACGCCACCACGTCGATGGCGTCATCTGCGGTCACATCCACCATGCCGTGATTCACGACAGCTTCGGCATCCGCTACGTCAATTGCGGTGACTGGGTCGAAAGTTGCACCGCGGTCGTCGAGCACGCCAATGGACGCTTGGAGATCATTACTTGGACCGGCGAAGACGATGCCTCAAGGCCGCTGGTCGTACCGGACGACGCGCCGATCGAGGACGAGACCGAGATCGCCGCCTAAGCAGCGCCGCGCTCGTCCACGTGCCGCCCGGTTGGCACCCGTCCGCATCAACCGTGGCGGATCTTGAGCGCCAGGATGGCGGCCGTGATAGCGAAGGTTATGGCGCTGGAGCCGATCAGTGGCGCGTCCGCCATCGCCACTCCGTAGATGAGCCAAAGAAAGACGCCGAGGACCGAGAGCATCGTGCCCGGCAGCGAAATCGCGCGGGTTTCCCGCTCGCGAGCGATTTTGAGAGCCTGGGGCACCAAGCACAGCGTTGTCAGAACGGCGGCAACTCCGCCGATCGCTTCGACCAGCGACGACGCCATTGCTCCGGTTTCCCCTCCAAGCCGCGTGCAAAGCGCTGGAGCGCGCCTCGCGAATCAACCAAATAATATCGGCGTCTCGATGTGGCTCTGATGACAACGGCCATTCGCGTTGCCGGGCCTTAACCATGACCATAGTGCCACCTCATTGTCATCCGATGGTCACGGATAAAGCGTAGGATCATCAATGCGTTGGAGGAAGTGCTAAGAATCGCGGCAGAGCATGATTGTTTCTGATCACACCGCTAAGGTGTTTGACTCTGATCTGGCCAAGCTCACGCAGAGGGTCGCCGAGATGGGCGGCTTCGCGCAGAAGCAGATCAGCGACGCCATGGATGCGTTGGCGCGGCGCGACGCAGTTTTCGCTCATCAGGTCGTGGCAAACGACGCAATCGTCGATGATCTGCAGCGACAGATCGAAGAGAAGGCCGTGGAGACGATTGCGTTGCGCCAGCCGATGGCCGTCGATCTACGCGCGCTGGTGGCGATGCTGCGCATTTCCAATGACCTCGAACGAATTGGTGATTTGGCGAAGAACATCGGCAAACGCACCATCGCCATGGGCAACGACCACGCACAGCGCAAGCTGATGCGCGGACTGCGGCACATGGGAACGCTGGTCGTCGCGCAATTGGCCTGCGTGCTCGACAGCTTCGTCGATCGCAGCCTGCTGAAGGCGCTCAAGGTCTGGCAGAGCGATAAGGAAATCGATTCGCTTTACGTGTCGCTGTTCCGCGAATTGCTTACCTACACGATGGAGGATCCCGGCTCCATCTCCATGTGTATCCATCTCTTGTTCTGCGCCAAGAACATCGAGCGCATGGGCGATCACGCCACCAACATCGCTGAAGCGGTGCATTACATGGTCGAGGGTCGCGCGATTGTCGGCGAGAGGCCGAAGGGCGACGCGTCAATTTATGCAAGCGAGGCGCTTGGCCAGGTGAGCCGGATCCCCGCATAGGGCGGCTCGGCCCTATGGCAGCCGCATCAGCGGCTGGCCGACGCGGATCATAGTGCCTTCCCGCACGTTATTGCAGAACGAGAAACCGTCCGGCGCAAAGACGATGATGGTCGAACCGTGCTCGAACCATCCCATCTCCTCGCCCTTCTTAAACTCGGCGTTGCAAGCCACGCTGCTCAGCCCGCGGTGCCGCAGGCAGAGCTCGACATCGATGAAGCGCAGACGAATGCCGGCGACAAGAACCGCGCCCACCGGAACCAAAGTGACGGCGTAGCCGCCTTTGGACAATTTGGTCCGCAGTATCGCGCGTTCGTTCTTGCAGTAGAGCTTCTCGACTCGCCGCAGCGCCGCCGGATTGACGTTCCAGGTGTCGCCGGGAATGTAGCTGACGTGATCCACGCGGCAGTCATGCGGCGCATGGAAGCGGTGGTACATGCTTGAGGTTAGCCGCAGCGTCACATAGCGGCCGTCGCGATGGGCATCGACCAGCTTTGAGTCACATAACAGGTCCGCGAGCGCATAGCGGGCACCTTTGATCTGATAGAGATCGGTTCCGGCGATTGTTCCAAAAGCGCCGACAATCGCGTCACAGGGGCTGACGAGGATTTGCGGATCGGCATTGATCGGGCGCACCCCGGGCTTTAATCGCCGGGTGAAGCAGTCATGCAGGCTGCGGAATTGCGTGGTGCTTGCCTCACTCAAGTCGAGGTCGGAGAAGAAGCGCCAGACGTCGATGGAAATGTCGCGCACGAGCGGCTGCTCAATGCGGCTGAACCAACCGGCAAACGTGGTTAACAAACGGCGAGGAATCCGGTTGGTCAGGAGGAAATTGACGTCCTCCCGCTCCAGCGCCTGCAGGACGCGGCTCCGAAGCGTCATGCTACCGTAAAATCCGTGGGCTATGTCCGATTCGATGGATTCGGGCGGTAACACACTGGCGTTCTATGGACTGGGCGCGGCCGCGGTTGCGGCTTCGCTGGTGAGCTTGAGAGGGCGGCTGCTTCTCTCCAGCGGCAAGCACCGGTCGCTGGCCGGCCACGCGCGCATTGCCCGGCGGCTGGCCTCCTTCGTGCGTTTCTACGAATACGGCGAAGAACGCTTTTTCTGCGCCGACGGTGCGCCCGCCGATGTCGCCGCGCGCCGGCGCGCCGGCTTCATGCGCATGGCCGCGCTTTACCAGACGCGGTTCGCCAAGACGGCCGCGCTCACCGCCGAGGTGGCCGAAAGCATTTCCGACCTGCAGTTCACGGCCGCCTACCGGGTGCCGTTTCAGTTCAGCCGCTTCGCACGCCAGCATCTGAAGACGGGCGCGTTCGTACAATCCTCGGAGGGCGTTACCGTCACGGATTTGGACGGCAACCGGTTCTACGACGTGACCGGCTCTTACGGCGTCAATGTTCTTGGCTACGATTTTTACAAACAGGCCATGGCGCGCAGCTTCGAAAGCGTTGCGGCCCTCGGTCCGGTGCTCGGCCCTTATCATCCGGTCGTCGCCGACAACGTGAAGCGGCTGAAGCAAATTTCCGGGCTTGACGAAGTCTCGTTTCACATGTCGGGGACGGAAGCGGTGATGCAGGCCGTGCGGCTCGCGCGCTATCACACGCGGCGCACGCATCTTGTGCGCTTCTGCGGCGCTTATCACGGCTGGTGGGGCGACGTGCAGCCAGGCATCGGCAATCCGCTGCCGGCGCATGAAACCTACACGTTGCAGGATATGTCCGAGGACTCGCTGCGCGTGCTGCAAACGCGGCGCGATATCGCCTGCGTGCTGGTCAATCCGCTGCAGGGACTTCATCCCAACATGAATGCGCCGGGGGACTCGTCGCTGGTCGATAGCGCGCGGACGGCGCACTTCGACAGGAAAGCTTACACCGAATGGCTTAAACGGCTGCGCCAGGTCTGCACCGAGCAAAACATCGTACTGATTTTCGACGAAGTGTTTGTCGGTTTTCGCGTCGCCATCGGCGGCGCGCAGGAATATTTCGGCGTCCGCGCCGATCTCGTCACCTACGGCAAGACGCTCGGGGGCGGACTGCCGATCGGCGCCGTCTGCGGGCGCAGAGATTTGATGCGGCGATTCCGCGACGATCGTCCGGCCGACATCTGCTTCGCCCGCGGCACGTTCAACTCGCATCCCTACGTGATGGCGGCGATGAACGAGTTCCTCCGCTTCATCGATACGGCGGCGGGCCACGACGTTTATCGCGACCTCGATCGCATTTGGGACGAAAGAGCGCGGCGGCTCAACGAGCGCCTGCGCGATGAAGCTCTGCCGGTGCAGGTCGCCAACATGTCGTCGATCTGGACCGTCTGCTACATGCAGCCCAGCCGCTACAACTGGATGCTGCAATACTACCTGCGCGCCCAGGGGCTGGCGCTGAGCTGGATCGGCACCGGCCGGCTGATCTTCAGCCTGAACTACACCGAAGCCGATTTCGCCGCGGTCGCCGACCGTTTCGTGGCCGCGGCGAAAGCCATGCGCGAGGACGGCTGGTGGTGGCACAATCCGGCAATGACCAACAAGTCGATCAAGCGCGCGATCCTCAAGGAGATGATCGCCCATCGTTTTTTTGCCGCGCGCGACGGATCGGGATTGGATGCCGACTGAGCGCCGCTCAGCTGGCGCGGGGCAGTTCCTCCGCCTCGTCCTCGTCCCAATCGTGCCCGATGCCGGGATCGATAAGCTCTCCGCGCAGGAGCGCCAGCGGCGCCTTGTGGTAGAGCTTGATGTCGTGGAACGGGTCGGTGAGAATCTTTGTGGCCCAAACCAGTCCGGTCTGCATATCCTTGATGAAGAACAGCTGGACAGTGCGGAACAGCACGCCGCCGACGCCGAGCACGAGCCAAATCACCGCGACGTGGCGCACGAAGTCGATTTTGCTGGCAGCCGGCGCAAACAGCCCGAACAAGGTCGGATCGAGATAGAGGAATAACGGCGACAGCGCCCAGATCGTCAACAAGACGACCTTGCGCCGCAGATTGTAACCGACTTTGATCTCTTCTTTGTATTCGTGCGTGGCCTGATTGACCTCGTCGTAGTCCTTTGGCTCGAAGAAGAAATGCCCGGTCTGCCGCGTGGTCATCGCCACCAGCCAGCCCGCGAGGGCCGATATGGCGGGATCTTTGAAGATCATGACATAGGAGAACAGAAAGCTTATGGCGCTGACGAAGTGGAGCGATTGGTTGATCCGGCTGTGATGATAGTAGCGATGGTCGTCCCAACGTTGCGTTTTCAGTGTTTCAAGAAAGCCGGTCATATTTACCCTCCGCCCCTAGGTCGATTCTTCCATGATATGGCGATTCGATGTACGCGGCGTGACAGCGCAAGCCGCGTGACACTTCTGTGAATGCGCTTAATGCCGTGAGAGCGCGATCAACCCGCCGCGCGCGTTTTTTGTTTGTCATCGCGCGCGATGTTGGTTGATCCTTCCTTAACAAAGCGAATGAGCGAGAAATGTCCGAAGGGCGGCATGGCCCGCCGCTCAATCAGTTTCACCCCATCCGCCTTTCCCGCCCAATGGGCGTAGCGTTCGAAGGCAAACTCCGTGCGCCAGCCCAGTTTTCGCGCCGCCGGCGCAAACCACCGCTCCAACGCCCGCCGCAGTCCCGCTTCCGCCCCGACCCGGCTGACCAGGACGATCTCTCCGCCCGGCTTTAGGACGCGGGCGAATTCGTCGAGAGTAGCTTCAGGGTTCGGCACTGTGGTGACGACGTATTGCGCAACAACGACATCGAACGAGGCATCGGGAAAATCCAGGTGCTCGGCGTCCATGACTGAAAGCGCCTCGACGTTCCTAAGCCCAAGCTCGTCCACCCGCTGTTGCGCCTTGCGCAGCATCGGTTCGGAGATGTCGACGCCGTACAGGCGGACATTGGAGGAATAGTAGGGCAGCGAGATTCCGGTCCCCACGCCCACTTCGAGGACGCGGCCGCCGATGCGTTCCGCGGCAGCGATGGCGGCGTTGCGGCCGTGCTCGAAAACCGCGCCGAAAACGAGATCATAGACTGGCGCCCATCGCGCATAAGCCTTGGCAATCGTCTCTTTGTCGAGTTCCGTGCGCGAAATTTCTGACATCCCCTAACCCCTTGGTTGTCCCTGACGCCGAGCGTTAACCGTGCGCCGTTGCTGTGACCTGCTCGGTCGCTTCCGCATCGCCAAAAGTGTTCGTCGCCACCTTGCGGACGTGTCCGATGAACTGGCGGGCGCTGTTTTCCCAGGAGTAGCGCAGCGCAAAGGTGCGGCACGCCTCGCGCGAGATTTTCAGCGCTTCCAGACACGCGGTGCGTAAATCCTGATTCAGCACGCCGATTGGATTGTCGGCGACGACGTCTTTGGGGCCGGTGACCGGGAACGCAGCGATCGGCAACCCGCTGGCCAATGCTTCGAGTTGCACCACGCCGAACGTGTCGGTCAGGCTCGGAAACACAAAGACGTCGGCGGCGGCGAGGTGCGCCGCCAAGGTTCCGTTCTCGAGCTGCCCGAGAAATTTGGCTTGCGGGAAGCGCTGTTTCAGCTCCTGCTCCATGGGACCCTTGCCGATCACCACTTTGGTGCCCGGCAGGTCCAAGGACAGGAATGCGTCGAGGTTCTTTTCAATGGCGACGCGCCCGAGCGACACGAAGATCGGCCGCGGCAATCCGGTATCGATGGCCCGGTCGGGTCTGAATAGTTCGGTGTCGACGCCGCGCGTCCACATGCCGAGATTGGAAAAGCCGCGCCCGCGCAGTTCGCCCATCAGCGACGGCGTTGCGACCATGGTGACCGTAGCGGCGGCATGGAAACGCCGCAAGGCCGCGTAGATCCAGCTCTCCGGGATAGGCGCGCGGGCGGAGATATATTCGGGAAAGCGCGTGGTGTAGCTCGTGGTGAACGGCCGGCCACGCCTGCGGCAATAGGCACGCACCGCGTGTCCGATCGGTCCTTCGGTCGCGACATGGATGGCATCGGGCTTGACTTGCTCGATGTGTTGCGCGATCCGCCGGCGGCCTGGAAAGGCCAGGCGCAGGCCTGGATAGGTCGGCACAGGGAATGTCGTAAAGCCATCCGGCGACAGGAACTCGATGTTGACGCCAAGACCGCGCGCGGAGCGCGCCAGTGATGTCAAGGTCCGAACAACGCCGTTAACCTGCGGAGCCCACGCATCCGTCGCTACAAGAACCCGCATTCATTGCTCTCGCGAAACCGGCTTTGTCGTTTGGCCTACGATTCGAACGTAACAACAATGCTCGTTTCATGTCTCATTTGTGTGACGCTGTCGCATTCCAGCTAAATGTTGGTCCGTAATGTTCCATGGAGCAGCGTAGCAATTTGTTAAGGTTCGCCGCCGAGTTGCGGCAACAAACAAATCCGAGGCACGTAACAATTCTGTCGCACTAGCGTGGGAAAGTCCGGCCGCGAATCGTCAGGCTGCGCTGGAAGCTCGTCACGCAGGACCGATGCCGAATGTGAGGAGCGCCATCGCGCAGGCGATTCACCGGAAATTCGGCTGGAGTTCGGTCGCGGTGGCGATCAGCTTGCTGATCGTCGCCATAGCGGCCTTCACGCTGTTTCACGTATTTCGTGAAATCGAACTCGGCCGGCTTGTCGGCGCACTCAAGTCCCAGTCGCTCTTTCAGCTTCTATCGTCGGGCGGATTTGTCTCCGCCGGCTATCTGGCGCTCACGTGCTATGATGTTTTTGCCTTGCGGGCGATCGGACGGCGGGAAGTACCCTATCGAGTCGCGGCCTTCGCAAGTTTCACCAGCTACACAATCGGCCACAACTTCGGAGCGGCGGTTTTTACCTCGGGGTTCGTCCGCTATCGTATTTATTCCGCGTGGGGCTTGAGCGTCCGCGAAATTGCCAGGATCGCGTTCATTACTGGGCTGACCTATTGGCTTGCCAACGGGTTTGTGCTCGGCGGCGGCGCGCTGCTGGCGCCGAACGCCGCCGGCGCTATTGATCGCCTGCCTGCATCGATCAATCGCCTGGTTGGCATCACCGCGCTCTTGGTGATCGGCGGCTACCTGCTCTGGCTCTGGCCCAGGCCGCGCGCGATCGGTCCATCCAACTGGCGGATCGCCCTTCCCAATATGCCGTCGACGCTGGTGCAAATCGGGATCGGAAGTCTCGATCTCATCTTCGTGGCGCTCGCCATGTATGTGCTGCTGCCCGCTCAACCCGCGGTCGATGTTTTGGATCTGATTGTCATCTTCGTCACCGCAATGCTCGTGGGCGTCGTGAGCCACGTGCCCGGCAGCCTCGGCGTCATGGAAGCGGCCATGTTCATCGGCCTGCCGGAGGTCCCCAAGGAGGAATTGTTGGTCTCTCTTGTGACCTTCCGCGTTCTGTATTTCCTGCTCCCGCTGCTGCTGGCGACTCTCCTGCTCGGTCTACGCGAATTTCGCAGCGTGGCAGCGGGAATTGGCCGGGCGTTATAGAGCGGGTCGTCCTGCTAGTGCCCGAAGATGAGCCGGGTTGGATGCTGATCGATATTCTGAATAGCCTTCTGCAGCTCGGCGAGCGTGCGCCGGCCGTCTACCGCATAAGCCCCGATTTGCTTGAGACCGGTATTGGAAAATTGGGTCGTCTGCTTGTCGAGATCGTCGGCAAGATGGCGGATCGATTCAACGGCACGGCTGATCTGACCGTTGCCGTCGGCACCGCCGACCAGGGTTTCCAGACCGGCCATCACGTTGTTGAGGCGTTGTGAATTATCGGCGAGTGTCGTTGTCACCGTCTCGATGTTGTGCAGTGATAGATGCAGCGCCGTTTCGTTCTCGGCGACCATGTCGTCGATATGAGTGAGCACGTCGCGTGCCTGCTGGGTCACATCGGCTGTGGCGCGCGCGTCGGCGTAGAGCGTCGGCGGCTGGCCCGCTTGGGCGGCAAGCTGTGGCGCGTCGGGCGCGCCGCCTGCGAGCGAAACTTCGGCGAGACCCGTTAGGCCTTGAAACGACAGGCCGACCTTGGTGTCGGCACGCACCGGCACGCTGCGATCGAGCTTGAGCAGCGCCACGACCTTGCGCGGGTCGTTCGGGTCCAGCCCGAGCTGCGCGACTTCGCCGACATGGATGCCGTCGAAGGTGACCGCGGCGCCGGTTCGCAGCCCGGACACCGAGCCGTCGAACACCACCCGGTAGGGGATGCGCGCGCTGCTGCCCGTATTGTGCACCCAGAAGACGAAGCCGAATGTGCCGATGATCACGGCAAGCGTGAACAACCCGGTCACGATGTAATTCGCTTTGGTCTCCATGAACGGCCTCTGTGCTCTTTCAGTGAAGGGCGGGACGCGCGCGTTTGCCGTGGAAATAGGATCGAAGCCACGGATGTTCGGACGCGAGCATGGTTTCGATCGAGCCGGTAGCGATGATGCGGCCTTCGGACAGCACGGCGATGCGGCTGCAGATGGCGTGCAGGCTGTCGAGATCGTGCGTAACCATGAACACGCTGAGCCCGAGCGTCCGCTGCAGGGTGCGGATCAGCTCGTCGAATTCTGCCGCGCCGATCGGATCGAGTCCGGAGGTCGGCTCGTCGAGAAAGACGATATCGGGGTCGAGCGCGAGCGCGCGGGCCAGCGCCGCCCGCTTGATCATACCGCCGGAGAGTTCCGAGGGATATTTTTTGCGCACTTCGGGCTGCAGCCCGACCATCTCCAGTTTGGCAAGCGCGATTTCCTCGATCAGACGCGGCGACAGTTTCTTTAGGTTTTCGCGGATCGGAAACTCGATGTTCTGTTGCACATTGAGCGAGGAGAACAGCGCGCCCTGCTGGAACAGGACGCCCCAGCGCCGTTCGATCGACCGGCGTTCGCGGTCATTCAAGGCGGCAAGATCGCTGCCGAAAACTTCGATCCTGCCTTGGCGCATGGGCAATAGTCCGACGATGGTGCGCATGAGTACCGACTTGCCCGCGCCCGATCCGCCGACAAAGCCGAGGATCTCGCCACGAAGCATGTCGAGCGTTACGTGATCGAGCACGTTGGCGGGGCCGAAGCCGACCACGAGATCGCGCACGCTGATGACCGGTTCGTTCGGGGTCATCGGTCACATCCCGATCGCGGCGAAGAACACGGCGAAAAAGCCGTCGAGCACGATGACAAGGAAGATTGATCGCACCACCGAAGAGGTCGTTCGTTGACCCAACGAGGCGGCGCTGCCGTCGACTCCGAAGCCTTCGACGCAGGCGACCAGTCCGATAAGGAGCGCCATGAACGGCGCCTTGATCAACCCGACGGCGAAAGTCGGCAGCCAAACCGCCTCGCGCAGTCGCGCGAGGAAAATATCGGGCGTCATGCCGCCATAGAGCCAGCACACCAGGCCCGCGCCGTAGAGCGCCGCCATAGCGCCAAGAAACGTGAGCATGGGCACCGCAAGCACGAGCGCAACGATGCGCGGCAGCACCAGCACCTCCACGGGATCGAAGCCCATGGTGCGCAGCGCGTCGATCTCCTCGCGCATTTTCATGGAGCCAAGCTCGGC
>JBAUYV010000472.1:0-48116 GCA_049584975.1 Xanthobacteraceae bacterium
ATCTTGTTGCTCATCGTGTTGCCCTTTCAGTGCTCTCTCCGGGGCCGCGCACCCTTGCCGCGCGCCCATCGGCCGTTATTTCTGTGGATCAAAAAAACGCAAACGCCGCTCGCGGCAGGAGCGACAATCATGCGCTCCGCCGCGACAGCGGCGCTGCTGTCGGGCCCATCATTGGAATTCGCGGCGCCACACGTGGAGCGCCGGCGTCAGTCCTTCAATTCAAGCTTCGTGCCAACGGCGTAAGTCGAGAAAATCATAAGGAGTTCAGGTCATTAGCGGCGGACAGGAGGCCGGAGCGGTACGCCCGCATGCTTATCGAGGCCGCACCATGAGGAAAATTTGTGCATTGCAGCAGCTCAAATTCAGGGCTTTTGCAGCGGGCATTTGAAAGCCGCGAGATATCCGGCAATATTGTCGGCATCGAACTTCGGTCCAACAAAAGCACCGACACCGTCTGCGGGCGTGCAGGGAGCTGGCGCGCCGGCACTCAACGCCGCGTCATAGAGATCAGGTCGGAAGCAAGCCTCGGCGCTGGCCAGAAGCTCGGGTGACAGCGGTGCCTGGTCCCAACGCACCATTTGCGCATACAGCCACGCGGCATGGGTTGGGTCCGGGCGCGCGGCGCCATCGCGTCCGATCAGAATATAGTCGGGGGCTGCGCGCGGCGCGGCACCGCGTGCAAGGCGCAACTGTCCCTCCAGGGTCCCGCGGATGAGTTCCGGCGGGACATTGAGACGATGCGGAGCAGCAACCAGGGTCGCGACCTCATCGAGGTTGACCGGGTCGGCAATGAAGTCGACGGCGCGGTCGAGTGCGCGCAACAGCCGCTGCAGAACCCCGGCCCGATCGGCGGGCCACGCCTCGTGCATGGCGAGAACCTTTTCGGGCGCGCGGGCAAAAATGTCCGAGCCGAAGTGGAGGATGCGTCCGATGCCAAGATCGACCGCAACCGAATTCCACGGCGCCCCGACGCAGAAGCCATCGACCTGATGGTTGCCCAGACTTTCCACCATGTAGGGTGGCGGCAGGACGACCAGCCTCACATCCTCGTCCGGATCGATGCCGCCTGCCGCCATCCAGAAGCGAAGCTGATAGTTGTGGGTCGAGAACGGAAACGTCATGCCGAACGTGAGCGGCTCGCCGCCGCGCGCCCGCCGCTCGGCAACGACGCGGGCGAGCGCGCTCGCCGAAACCTTCGGGTCGCCGAGATCGCCCTCGGCAGCGAGCGTGAGCACGTCATACAGGCTGCGCGACACCGTGATGGCATTGCCGTTGAGCCCGAGCACGAAAGGGGCGCAGAGCGAAACCTTGACGTGTCCGATGCCGAGGATCGAGGCGATGGCGAGCGGCGCCAGCAGATGGGCGGCGTCGAACAGGCCGATGTTGAGCTTGTCGCGCACGTTCGACCAGGAGACTTCGCGCACCAGTTCGACCGCCAATCCTTCCTCGGCGGTCAAGTTCTTGTCGGCCGCAACAATCAATGCCGCCGCATCGGTGAGCGGGATGTAGCCGATGCGCAGCCGGTCCTCGGTCATTTCAGCAGCTCCGCCGCGGTGACCACCGATTGGGCGACCTCGGCAATTTTCTTGCTGTCGTTCATCGCCGTCTTGCGCAACAGCGCGTAGGCTTCTTCTTCGCTGATGTTCTTCGCCTTCATCAGAATGCCTTTGGCGCGATCGATCACCTTGCGCTCGCTGAGCGCGTTGCGCGTGGTTTCGAGTTCCTCCTGCAGGCGCGCGAACGCATTAAATCGCGAGATGCAGAGATCGAGGATGCCTTTGATGCGCTCTTTCTTCAGGCCGTCGACGATGTAGGCGGAGACGCCGGCGTCGACGGCGGCCTCGATGGCGGCGGTGTCGCTCTGATCGACGAACATGGCCACCGGCCGCTTCACGGCGCGGCTCACCTGGAACATCTGTGCCAGCACGTCGCGGCTCGGATTTTCCAGGTCGATGAGAATGACGTCGGGGTCGAGCGCGTAGATGCGCGCGAGCAGCTTGGTGGTCTCTTCGATGTGCAAGACGTTGGTGTAGCCGGCTTCGCGCAGTCCGTCGGCGAGGATCGCCGCTCGGAGCGGGCTTTCGTCGACGATGACGATTTTGAGCGCGCTGTCCGTGCGCGCGCAGAGCATCTGCGTTCCAGCCGGCCCGCGTTGGGTCCGTCCCGTGCTGCTCACCAGTTCTGCTCTTTGCAGTTTGCAGCGCCCTGGGACGCCCAGAGCCACAACCTGTGGCGATTCATGCAAGAGCCGTTCCACTCAATTTGGGGATCGGTTAATGCGCTTGCCGGTGTGACGCGACGATGATGACGCAGCGATGCGCTGGCGGCGCTCCGGCCGCAGCCCGGCGCGATTTTCGATTGCTAGGAGTGGAGGCGGCGCGGCCGGGCCGGGCGTGGCGCGCGCTCCTCGGTGGGCCGTTCCTCGAACAGCTCGGCGAGTTTTTCAGTCATGACGCCCCCAAGCTCCTCGGCATCCACGATGGTCACCGCGCGCCGGTAGTAGCGGGTGACATCGTGCCCGATGCCGATGGCGATCAATTCGACGGGCGAGCGGGTCTCGATGTCCTCGATCACCCAGCGCAGGTGGCGCTCCAAATAATTGCCGGGATTGACCGACAGGGTCGAGTCGTCGACCGGCGCGCCGTCGGAGATCATCATCAGGATTTTGCGTGTCTCTGTCCGCGCCAGCAGCCGCTTGTGCGCCCAGTCGAGCGCTTCGCCGTCGATGTTCTCTTTTAGAAGGCCCTCGCGCATCATCAATCCGAGATTTTTTCTCGCGCGACGCCACGGTGCGTCGGCCGACTTGTAGATGATGTGGCGCAGATCATTGAGCCGCCCGGGATTGGCCGGCTTGCCTTGGGCGAGCCAGGCCTCGCGCGACTGTCCGCCTTTCCAGGCCCGCGTGGTGAAGCCCAAAATCTCGACCTTGACACCGCAGCGCTCGAGCGTGCGCGCCAGAATGTCGGCGCAAGTGGCGGCGACGGTAATCGGCCGGCCGCGCATGGAGCCGGAATTGTCGAGGAGTAACGTCACGACGGTGTCGCGGAAATCGGTATCCTTCTCTCGTTTGAAGGACAGTGGATGCATCGGGTCGACGATAACGCGCGACAGCCGCGCCGGATCGAGCAAGCCTTCCTCGAGATCGAATTCCCAGGCGCGGTTTTGCTGGGCGAGTAACAACCGTTGCAGACGATTGGCAAGCCGCGCGACCACGCCTTGCAGATTCGAAAGCTGCTTGTCGAGATAGCCGCGCAGGCGGTCGAGCTCTTCCGGCTCGCACAGATCCTCGGCGCCGATGGTCTCGTCGAATTTCGCGGTGAACGGCCGATAGTCGGGCCCGCGCGGTTCGTTGCGATGATTCCGTGGCCGCCACGGTTCGGCGGCGGTTTCCGAGTCGCCCATCTCGGCGTCGTCGGACATGTCGGCGGCCGGCGCATCGACCGCCTCCGAGGCGCTGTCGGGCAACTGGTCGGCCGAGGCTTCGGCCTCCATGCTCATGCGCTCGGACTCGGCGGAGTCGGAAGCGTCGCCGTCCTGACCCTGCTCGTCCTTGCGGTTGTCTTCTTCGCCGTCTTCACCTTCCTCCTCGTCGGCCTCGCTCGAGCGATCCTCGCCCATATCGAGGCAATCGAGCAGGTCGTGCACCACGTCGCCGAACCGGCGCTGGTCGTCGAGCACCCGCTCGAGCCGGTCGAGATTCTTGCCGGCGCGTTCCTCGATCAGCGGCCGCCACAGGTCGACGAGCTTTTTCGCGGCCGTCGGTGGCCCTTCTCCGGTGAGCCGTTCGCGCACGATCATCGCCAGCGCGTCCTCGATCGGTGCGTCGGCGCGGTCGGTGATCTCGTCGAACTTGCCACGGTGAAAGCGGTCGTCGAGCATGGCGGCGAGATTTTTGGCGACGCCGCCCATGCGGCGCGCGCCGATAGCCTCGACGCGGGCCTGTTCGACCGCTTCGAACACGGCGCGGGCCTGCTGGCCGCCGGGCGCGAGCTTGCGGTGCACGGCGGGATCGTGACAGGCGAGCCGCAGCGCAATCGAATCCGCATGGCCGCGCACGATCGAGGCCTCGCGCTCGTTGAGCCGCCGCGGCGGCTCCGGCAGCCGCGCCTTGCCGCCGGAAAGCCCTGGCCGCTCCGCGGCGAACGAAACCTCAAGATCGCCCTTGCCGGCGATCGCGCGCAGGCAAACACCGACCGCGCGCTTGAACGGCTCGGTCGGCGCGTCCTTGGCGGGAGCTTTGGGCTTGATGTTGGAGGACATCACAGAACTTTCGTCAACGAGACGCGATCATGGCCGGCTGGATAACCTTTTAGTCGTGCAAACTCTCGATAGCCTAGCTTGACGTAGAACTTCGGCGCTTGAAAGGTGAAACTGTCGAGATACACATGGTGTATCCCGCGCTTGCGCGCCTCGGTCTCAGCTTTCTGCATCAGCGAGCGGCCCAGGCCCTTACCGCGATATTTTTCAGATACCCACAACACGTTGACGTACATCCAGCCCCAATAAGTTTCTCCGACCAAGCCGCCGACGATCTTGCCCTTGTGGCGGATAGTCAGCGCCATGCTGCGATAATCGGACTTGCCGACCGCAGCGGCATTAAACGCCCGCATCGCCTTGAAGAGTTCGCGCTTCGCCGGACCGAGAACTTTCTCGATTTGCGGCGCGGGCATCCGCGTAACCTAGCTCAGCGCGACGTTCACCGCGCTTTCCGGCAATTCCTGGCCGAAGCAGCGCTGATAGAACTCGGCGACCAGCGGCCGCTCCAGCTCGTCGCATTTGTTGACGAATGTGAGCCGGAACGCGAAACCGATATCGCCGAAGATCTCCGCGTTCTCCGCCCACGTGATCACCGTGCGCGGGCTCATGACTGTCGAGATATCGCCGTTGATGAAGGCATTGCGGGTGAGGTCGGCGACGCGCACCATCTTGCCGACGATGTCTCGGCCCTCGGCGTTGCGGTAGTGCTTGGCCTTGGCGAGCACGATGTCGACTTCGTTGTCGTGCGGCAGATAGTTGAGGGTGGTGACGATGGACCAGCGGTCCATCTGTCCCTGATTGATCTGCTGGGTGCCGTGGTAGAGGCCGGACGTGTCGCCCAATCCCACCGTGTTGGCGGTGGCGAACAGGCGGAACGCCGGGTGCGGCTTAATGACCTTGTTCTGGTCGAGCAGCGTCAGCCGGCCGGAGGATTCCAGAACGCGCTGGATCACGAACATCACGTCGGGCCGGCCGGCGTCGTACTCGTCGAAACAGATCGCGATATTGTGTTGCAGCGCCCAGGGCAGAATGCCGTCGCGGAACTCGGTCACCTGCATGCCTTCGCGGATCACGATGGCGTCCTTGCCGATCAGATCGACGCGGCTGATGTGGCTGTCGAGATTGACCCGCACGCACGGCCAGTTGAGCCGCGCCGCCACCTGCTCGATATGGGTCGACTTGCCGGTGCCGTGATAGCCGGTGACGATAACCCGGCGGTTGCGGGCAAAGCCGGCAAGAATGGCAAGCGTGGTCGGCTTGTCGAACCGGTAGTCCGGGTCGACGTCCGGCACGTGTTCGTCCGGCTCCGAATAGGCCGGTACTTCCAGGTCGCTGTCGATGCCAAACAACTGGCGGATCGACACCTTCATATCCGGCAGGCCGGATGCAGTTTCTGTTGCGACAGTCATTGCTCCTCCGTGACCCCGGAACGTGCGGGCGCAAGTGGCGCTCCCGGCGGTCCGCGGTCGGATTTCACCGTACATTTAGCAGAAAGGGGCTGGGCTCCGAAAGCCACCCGCGGGATGAGCGGAGGATCAGCAGAAGCCTGCGGACTTCAGGTAATTATAGGCCGCAATGATCTCCCGCAGCCGGTCTTCCGTGCCGCGATCCCCGCCGTTGGCGTCGGGATGATGTCGTTTCACCAATACCTTAAACCTCGCCTTGATATCGGCGCGCTTGGCGTCCGCCTCAAGCCCGAGCGCATCCAGCGCCCGCCGCTGCGCATTGAGAATCTTGCGCCCCTCGGCTGTCGGGCGCGCATGACCGGTGGCGCCGGCGGTCGCCTCGCCGAAAAAGCTGAACGGGTCCTCGGCCGCCCAGCCGGCGCGGCGGCTGTTGCCGGGCCCGGCACGGTTGCCGCCGAGGGAGCCCAATTTCCAGGTCGGCCGGTGGCCGGTGATCGCATCCTTCTGGTACTGCGCGACGGCGTCGTCGCTCATGCCGGCGAAGAAATTGTACGAATTGTTGTATTCGCGCACGTGTTCCAGGCAGAACTGCCAATATTCGCCGGTGCGCAGCCGGCCCTTCGGCGCCCGGTGGGTCCCTGGCGCGTTGCATTTCGGCCATTGGCAGGGCGGCAATTCGGCACGCAGCCTGCGATCCTGGTCGGGCTTGACCCGGATACGATCAAACAGTGGCGAGTTCGTGCTCATCGTTATCGATTATGCGTGCACCGCAATGACACCTGCAAGACTTGACAGAACGTAATTTCGCGCATCGCGGTGAAAAAACCGGCAATGCTTGACACACGGAAAATTCGCATTTTGCCCCGAAGCCCGATTTCGCCGATGCTGCATACCGGTTAAAAGCGTAAACCATGCAAACGCGCGATCTCATCACAGAAAAGTTGCGTAAGGCTTTCGCCCCCGAAAGCCTGCGTGTTGAGGATGAGTCGCATCAACACGCCGGTCACGCCGGCCATCGGCCCGGCGGTGAAACCCATTTCCGACTCTATATCGTGTCGGAAGCGTTCCGCGGGAAGAGCCGGCTGCAACGCCACCGGATGATCAACGACACGCTGGCGAGCGAGCTTTCCGGCGGCGTGCACGCACTCGCCATTCACGCGGCGGCGCCGGGGGAGAAGTAGGGTGGGCACAGCGTGCGCCGCCGGGCATGCCCCGCGTGGGCAAAATCGTGCGCACGCCGTGCCCACGCGGAGACAGAGCGATAGACGATTTTGCCGGCCCTACTTGCTGATCAACTCTCGCGCGCCGGCTCGAAGAGTGGGGCAGCCACTTGCTCTTGCGGTGCTTCACTGTTCTCGGCGAGAAGATTCATCAAATCCAGATGGCGTGTGTACATCGCGAGCTTGCCGTCTTTGGTGAGCGGCCATTGCTCCTTCGGCCTATCCCAATAAAGCTCGACGCCGTTGTCATCGGGGTCGCGCAGGTAGAGTGCTTCGCTGACGCCGTGATCGGACGCGCCTTCGAGTGGAATCTTGGCCTCGATCAGCCGGCGCAGTGCATCGGCAAGCGCGGCACGCGTCGGATAGAGGATGGCGAGATGATAAAGGCCGGTCGTACCTATGGCCGGCGGTGAGCCGCCACGGCTCTCCCAGGTGTTGAGCCCAATGTGGTGATGGTAGCCGCCGGCAGAGATGAAAGCGGCGCCCGGCAGCTTCTGCGTCAGATCGAAGCCGAGCACGCCGCAATAGAACGCCAGCGCGCGCTCGATATCGGCGACTTTCAGATGCACGTGGCCGATGCGGACCCCCGCGTTGATCGGCCTCTCGGCCGCTCCGACCTGTATCGGCGCGGCTTTTGTTTGCGTGTCCATAATGGTCTCCACTCTCGTCATTGCGAGGAGCGAAGCGACGAAGCAATCCACACTTTGAGTTCAGCGCACTGGATTGCTTCGCTTCGCTCGCAATGACGCTAACGTCTCCTATCAGGCCGTCCGCGAATACGGTCCGTACCCTGGACGGTAGCTCTTTTCATCGAGGAACTGGCTCATGCCTTTGGCGCGGCCGCCCTCTTTGTCCTGGAGGCGCATTTCCTGGCTCTTCGCCTGTAGATAGTCAGCCGCCTGCTCGTGCGGAACAGAGCGGACGTTCTTCACGGCAATTTTTGTCGCCTTGAGCACTTCGGGGTTGAGCTTCATCAGCCGCTGCGCCAGCGCGACTGTCTCCTCGCGGAGCTTATCGCGCGGCACCGCCTTGTTAATCAGCCGGATTTTCTCCGCCATTTTGCCGTCGAAGGTCTCTCCGGTCATCGCCAGCCAGACGGCATCGCGCAGCCCCAGCGCGTCGGTCAGCGCTTTGCTGACGAAGCCCCCCGGCAGGATGCCCCAATTGACCTCGGAAAGTCCGAACTTAGCGTCCTCTGCCGCGAAGGCGAAATCGCAGGCGATGAGCTGGGTGAAGCCGCCGCCGAAGCAGAAGCCGTTGACCATCGCGATGGTCGGCTTCGCATAGGTGAACAGCTTTTGCCAACGCCAGTAATGGCTGGCCCAGGAGGCCCGGGCGCGCTCCGCCGGCTTGCTGTCGAGTTCGCGGAAATAGAGCTTGAGGTCCTGCCCGGCGCACCAGGCTTCGCCGGCACCGGTGAGTATCAACACCCTGGTGCGCGCATCGCTTTCCAGCTCGTTGAGCACGTCGACCATGTCGAAGTGCAGCTGCGGACTCATTGCATTGCGTTTCTCCGGGCGGTTGAGGATCACCCAGGTGATGCCGGCGTTGGCGCCGTCCTCGCGTTCGATCTTCACCGTCTCGTAGTTGCCGTTTGCCATGGTTTTTTGGTCTCCCTTTTTCCCAATCGCCCTCCCTCGCTCGGGGAGGGAGCGGTGTGTCAGCTTGCCTTGGCGGTCACCTTGCGCGCGAGCGGGGTGACGCGCAATGCAGTGATGCGATTGCGGGTCTTGCGCAGGACGTGGAAGCGAAAGCCGTGGAAAGTGAAGCTCTGTCCCGGCTCCGGGATCGAGCGCGATTCGTGGATCACGACGCCCGCAATGGTGGTGGCCTGGTCGTCCGGAATATTCCAGTCCATCGCCCGGTTCAGATCGCGCACCGGTACGGCGCCATCGACGTTCACCGAGCCGTCCGGCAGCGCCCGCACGCCGGGCACGGCGATGTCATGTTCGTCGCTGATGTCGCCGACGATCTCCTCGACGATGTCCTCGAGGGTTACCAGGCCTTCCATTTCGCCGTACTCGTCGACCACGAGCGCGAACGGTGTCTTGCGGTGGCGGAACGCCATGAGCTGCTCGTAGAGCGGCGTGGTGTCCGGCACGAACCACGGCGGCGTGGCCAGCGCCGGAATGTCGATCTTGGCGGCGTCGCCGCCGGCGGCGTGCAATGCGCGCAACAAGTCCTTGGCGTGCAGCACGCCGATGATGTTGTCGGGCGAGCCGCGCCATAGTGGTAACCGGGTTACTGCGGCGGCAAGCGCCGCATCGACGATGTCTCGCGGCGGCTCGTCGGCGTCGAGCATCACCATCTTGGTGCGGTGGACCATCACGTCGGAAACCGTGAGCTCGCGCAGATCGAGCACGCCGCCCATCATGTCGCGGTCGAGCTTTTCCACGACGCCGGCGTGATGCAGCAGATCGACGGCGCCGCGCAATTCTTCGCGCGGCGCGAGGATCGATTGCAGCTTGCCGACAGGCATGCCGATGCCGCGCAGAATGAGGCGCACCAGCCACTCGACCGCCTTGAGGATCGGCAGGAACGACCGCACCATGCGGTCGATCGGCTTCGCCACCCCAAGCGCCATGCGGTCCGGCATGTTGAAGGCTGCGGTCTTCGGCAGCACTTCGCAAAGGACGAAAATCAGCAACGTCATCACCAGCGTGGAATAGATCACGCCGGCTTTGCCGAAGAACGCCAGCAACAGGCCGGTGGCCAAGGTCGAAGCCGCGACATTGGTCAGATTGTTGGCAAACAAGACCGCGCCAAGGAGCCGCTCGCGCGTCGCCAACAGCCGGTTGACGATCGTCGCGTCGCGGTTGCCCTGCTTTTCCAGCCGCATCATGGCGGCGCGCGACGAAGCCGTAAGCGCCGTCTCGCTGGCCGAGAAAAAGGCCGACACCAGCAGGCAAATCACGATCGCCGCGACGGTCAACCAGTCGATAATGCTCATCGTTCGGCAAGCTTCTCGCTGAGAAACGCGCGCACCTCGGCTTGATCGACGCCGCTCTCGATGAACGCTGCGCCGATCCCGCGCACCAGAATAAATGTAAGCGCTCCGCGCTTTATTTTCTTGTCCTGCGCGATCAGCGTCATCAGTTGGCCGAGGGCGAGCGGGGACCCCGGAATGTCCTTGATCCGTGTCGGCAATCCGACCGCGGCCAGATGACGGATGGCGCGCTCGGCTTCGGCCTTGGCTACAAGCCCTTGCCGCGTCGCCGAGAAGCCGAACGCGAGCGCCATGCCGATGGAAATCGCTTCGCCGTGCAGCAGCCGGTCGGAGAAACCGCACGCCGCTTCCAGCGCGTGGCCGAACGTGTGGCCGAGATTAAGGAGCTGGCGGTCGCCGGTCTCGCGTTCGTCGCGCGCGACGATCGCGGCCTTGGCGCGGCAGCTCACCGCGATGGCGTGCTCGCGCGCGGAACTTCCAGAAGCATTGCCGCCGCCGAATATGTCTTTCCAATTGGATTCGAGCCAGGCGAAGAAGGCGGCGTCGCCCAGCAAGCCGTATTTGGCGACTTCAGCGTAGCCGGCGCGGAATTCGCGCTGGGGCAGCACATCAAGCAGAGCCGAGTCGGCCACAACCAGAATCGGCTGATGGAAAGCGCCGACGAGATTCTTGCCGTGGCTGGAGTCGATGGCGGTCTTGCCGCCGACCGAAGAATCGACCTGCGCCAGCAGCGTGGTCGGCACCTGCACGTAATCGAGTCCGCGCCGCACCACCGCCGCGGCGAATCCGGCGAGATCGCCGATGACGCCGCCGCCGAGCGCAACGACGAGATCGCCGCGCTCGATGCGCGAGGCGATGATCGCCTCGCAAACCTGTTCGAAGACCAGAAAGCTTTTCGACCCTTCGCCGGGCGGGACGACGATGCGATCGCTCTTCACGCCGGCATGTGCAAGGGCTGCCTCGGCGGCCGGCAAAACATGGCGCGCGACGTTCTCGTCGGTGACGATAAAGGTCTTGGCGCCGGGCCGCAGCGCGGCGATGCGCGCGCCGAGCGAAGCAATAAGCCCGCGCCCGATGACGATGTCGTAGCTGCGCGCGCCGAGCTTGACTTCAACGATCGTAGGATCGCTGCGAACGGGTGCGGTCATGCGCCGTCCTTTCCCTCCGGGGAGACGGGAACGTGCAGGTAGGCGGCGAGCACCGAGACGATTTCCGCAACGATCGCTTCGTGGGGGCCTTCGCGCGACTGCACGGTGAGATCGGCCAACGCATAGGTCGGCTCGCGGACTTCGAGCAGATAGCGCAACGTCTCGTCGGGATCGTCCGTCTGCAGCATTGGGCGCTCGTTCTTGCGCTTGCTGATGCGCCGCAACAGCACGTCGTACGCGGCCGACAGCCAGATCGAGACGCCTTTGGCCTTGATGGCCGCGCGCGTGCCTTCGTTCATGAAGGCGCCGCCGCCGGTGGCGAGCACTTGCGGGCCGCTCTCCAACAGGCGCGCAATCACGCGCGCCTCGCCGCTGCGGAAATCCGCCTCGCCATGCCGGGCAAAGATGTCCGGGATGCTCATGCCGGCCGCCTTCTCGATCTCCGTATCGGCGTCGACGAACGGGATCGCCAGGCGCGCCGCGAGCCGGCGGCCGATCGACGATTTGCCCACCCCCATCATGCCGATGAGCACGACCGAGCGACGGTCCAGCGCCGCACGGATCGCGCTGGCGAGAGTTCCGTTGGCGTCATTTTGTAGAGCGATATCAGACATTTACAATTAAGCCCGCGGCCTGCCGGCCATCTGCTGTATGGTCAGTCCGGTTGACCGGCGCCGATCGTACCCGGTCCGGTTTGCCGGCACCATTAGGATGCGGACCGGCCCTGGTGCGGCGGTTTCGAACTCCCTACAATTAAGCGGCGACTTGGCGTATGGACTTTCGATCCGAGAGCCGCACTGGCACCATAATCCGCTCGTGTTTTGCGAAGCTCGCGCGCGAGTGAGCCGCAGATACCTGCGAACTTCGGAATCGGAACAACGTCGATGCCGAGCCTCCTCCGCCTCCTTACCGTCATCGCCATTCTAGGCGGTGTCGTCTATGGCGGTCTCTATTCGCTGGCGCATTTCGTGCAACCGTCACCGCGCGAAATGAGCGTCTCGGTTTCGCCCAGTAAATTCTACAAGGATCACTGAAGGCGTACGCCATGGCTCAGGGAACGGCGCGAGCGGCACGCCATTCCGACGAGCGCCTGGTCGCGCTCTATCTTGATATGCTGGCGGCTGAGCGCGGTGCGCAGAGCAACACGCTTGCCGCATACGCGCGCGATCTTGCGGATTTCAGCACCCACCTCGCTCACATCCGCCAGACCATCGCTGGCGCGCGCACGCAGGATTTGCGCGCCTATCTGGGCGAGCTTTCGCGGCGCGGCTTGGGCGCCGCGACCGTTGCGCGGCGGCTTTCGGCGATCCGCCAGCTCTACCGGTTCCTCTATGCCGAAGGCCAGCGGGGCGACGATCCGGCCGCCGTGCTCGAAGGTCCGAAGCGCTCGCGCCCGCTACCCAAAACGCTCACGCTTCCGGAAGTCGATCGCCTGTTGCGCACGGCTGCGACGGCTCATCCCGCCGCGCCATTGCGCGAGCGGCTGCGCGCGGTGCGGCTCTCGTGCCTCCTGGAAACGCTTTACGCCACCGGGCTGCGCGTCTCAGAACTCGTATCGCTCCCGGTGTCTGCCGCCCGCCGCGACGCCCGCGTCATCGTCGTGCGCGGCAAGGGCAACAAGGAGCGCATGGTGCCGCTTAACAACGCCGCCAAGAACGCGATGGCGGCGTACTTGGCGCTGCTGGAGGAATCCGGGCGCGAGGCTGGATCCAAATGGTTGTTTCCGTCCTTTGGCGAGAGCGGCCACATCACGCGTCAACATCTAGCGCGCGAACTCAAGGCGCTCGCGGCCGCAGCCGGGCTGCGCGCCGAACTGGTCAGCCCGCACGTGTTGCGCCACGCCTTCGCCAGCCACCTCTTGCACAACGGTGCCGATCTGCGTGTGGTGCAGACGCTGCTTGGCCATGCCGACATTTCCACCACGCAGATTTATACCCACGTTCTGGAAGAGCGGCTCAAGAGCCTCGTGCGCGATCTGCACCCGCTGGGCGAAGCGTAATTCCATGCCCGCTGGGGACAGCAGAAGTCGCGATTGACTTCGAACGGCGGTGCGAGCGAGTTTGCCACCCCATAGATTCGTCCTAAGCTTCTAGAGGTTGGTCTTTTTTGCTGATGCGCTCTTATCTCGACTTCGAAAAACCGGTGGCCGAGCTAGAGGCCAAGGTCGAGGAGTTGCGCGCGATGCAGGCCGGCGGCGATGCGATCGCCATCAGCGAGGAAATCAACCGCATCGAGGGCAAGGCCGCCCAGGCGCTCGAGGAACTCTACGGCTCACTGACGCCGTGGCAGAAGACGCAGGTCGCCCGCCATCCGCAGCGGCCCCATTGTCTCGATTACGTCGCGACGCTGATCGACGATTTCGTGCCGCTTGCCGGCGATCGCAAGTACGGCGAAGACCCGGCGATCGTCGGCGGCTTCGGCCGTTTTCGCGGCGAGAGCGTTTGCGTCATCGGCCATGAAAAGGGCTCCGACACCGACAGCCGGCTCAAACACAATTTCGGCATGGCTCGCCCCGAGGGTTACCGCAAGGCGGCGCGCCTCATGGGCATGGCTGATCGCTTCGACATTCCGGTCATCGCCCTAGTCGATACGGCTGGCGCTTATCCGGGCATCGGCGCGGAGGAGCGCGGCCAGGCCGAGGCGATTGCGCGTTCGACAGAGGCTTGCCTGCAGATCGGCGTACCGAATGTTGCGGCGATCATCGGTGAGGGCGGTTCGGGCGGCGCCGTTGCGCTCGCCACCGCCAATCGTGTGATCATGTTGGAGCACTCCATCTACAGCGTGATCTCGCCCGAGGGCGCGGCGTCGATCCTCTGGCGCGAGACTTCGAAAGCGCAGGACGCAGCCTCGGCCATGAAGATCACCGCCCAGGATCTGCTGCGGCTCGGCGTCATCGATACAGTCGTTCCGGAGCCCGCGGGCGGCGCCCACCGCGACCCTGCGGCGACGATCGCGGCGACTGCGGACGCGATCGCGGCCGCGCTCGACGAACTGCGCGGTCTCGATCGCGCAACCATCGTGCGATTGCGCCGCGAGAAGTTCATGGCGATCGGTCGCACGCTCACCTGATTCCGTCGCTTTCATCCCGCTTTTGCCGGACGATCCAGCGCCCCCGCCACAATGTTGCCTGGATCGGCCAGCGAACTACTATCCAGCGATTGCAGAACGGCAACCATGAACGTGGCTAGTTCGTTGGATTCGCCGGTAAATTCGTGGAAACTTTACCGTCCGTTATAACCCACATGTTCAACCTCAAGCTGACACCAACTTGCCTTGCGAAAGCCGGCTCCAAAGGATAACGATTAGCCAGTGATGGCATGGGGATAGCCATCGGTCGGGGAGTATTCATTTGATCCGCGCCCCCCTCGTCTGCGCGCTCAGCCTGCGCGCGCTCATGGCGTCTGCGGTCTTTGCCGCGATGCTTGCGTTGGGCGGTTGCTTCACCCAAGACGGCTACGAACTCCCGACCCGAGCCATGAAGGAATTGTCGCCCGAGATGGTGGCGGATCTCGAGCGCAAGAACATGCCGAAGGATTCCCCGATCCTCATCCGCATTTTCAAAGAAGAATCCGAGCTTGAAGTCTGGAAGCAGGACACCAGCAGCCGTTACGCGCTGCTGAAAGTCTACCCGATCTGCCGCTGGTCCGGTGACCTAGGACCCAAAGTGAAGGACGGCGACCGCCAAGCGCCGGAGGGTTTCTATCCCATAACGCCCGGGCTGATGAATCCGAATTCCAGCTACTACCTCGCCATCAACACCGGATTCCCCAACGCCTACGACAAGGCCAACAATCGCAAGGGTGCGTTCCTGATGATCCATGGCGATTGCTCCTCGCGCGGCTGTTACGCCATGACCGATGAGCAGATCGGCGAAATCTATTCGCTCGGGCGCGAAGCGTTCCTCGGCGGCCAGAAGGAATTTCAGATCCAGGCCTATCCGTTCCGGATGACGCCCGCGAATTTGGCCCGCCATCGCAACAATCCGAGCTTCCCCTTCTGGAAGATGATCAAGGAGGGGTACGACCATTTCGAAGTGTCGCGCCAGGAGCCCAGGATCGACGTCTGCGACCGCCATTACGTGTTTGACGCCGTTCCGCCGGAAAATTCCTCTAAGCCGCTGCTCTTCAATCCAACCGGAGCCTGCCCAAGGTACGATATCGATCCGGCGATCGCCGGTCCGGCCTTGGACAAGCAACGCAACGACGAAAACACCTTCGCGGAGTTGGTGAAAGAAAATGCGCCGGTGGCTCCGCTGAACACAGGGACCGACGGCGGCATGAATCGCGTTTTCGCGTCGAGGCTCGAAACTCCGACCTACTCGTACGACAACGAAGGGCACATCCACGTGCCGCCGCAACAGCCGGGCAGGTTGCCGCCGGCCCTTTCTCCGCCGCGCGGCGCTGAATCCGATACTGTGGCGGCCGTCGCCGAGCCGCCCAAGACCGGTGGCGTTTTCAACAATTGGTTTGGCGGCCTGTTCGCCTCGAAGGCTTCTGCCGAGTCCACGCCCTCGACCGCTAGTGTGCCGGCGCCGGTGCAGACCGCCACTGTGCGGCCGAAGCCCAAGGCCGAACCGCGCAAGACCGAGGAAGCCGCGGCAAAGCCCAAGGCGAAGACTGATACCAAGCCGCAACAGCAGGCTAATGCGGTGGCCCAGCCGCTGGCGAACAATGGCGGCATGATCAAGGGCGCGCAGCCCGTGGTGCCGGGTGGCTCGTTCGACAGCCGCTGGGGCGGAGTGCAATAAGCCAGAGGTCAGCCGCGCTCGATGATCAGAAGCGCGAACGCTTTCTGATCACTGACGACCGATGCTTGTTAGGCGTATCGCCCGTGGCAGTGCTTGAACTTCTTGCCTGAGCCGCAGGGGCACGCCTCGTTGCGGCCGACCTTCCCCCAGCTCGACGGATTATTGGGATTACGCTCCGGCGCTTGCGCCGCCGCCGCTGCGCCGGCGGCGACGGCCACGCCGCCGTTACCGGCGGGCGCCGCACGGCCGATGCCGATGCGGGCGAGCGCTTCGCCGCCGGCCATCGCCAGCGCCATTTCGTCTTCGCCCGTTGTCGGATCGATCTTGTGCGCCTCCATGGCGGGCAGCGCCATGGATTGCTGCTCCTGCGGCGCCGGCACGACTTCGATGCGCATGAGCTGGGCTGTCACACCCTCACGCAGTTCCTGGCTCATGGATTCGAACAGGTTGAAGGCTTCGGCTTTGTACTCATTGAGCGGGTCGCGCTGGCCGTAACCGCGCAGGCCAATCACCTGGCGCAGGTGATCGAGCATGACCAGATGCTCACGCCACAGATGATCGAGTGTCTGTAACAGGATCGACTTCTCGATGTAGCGGATGACGTCGGGGCCCCACTGCGCGGCTTTTGCCGCCATGTGCTCGTCGGCGCGGCGCTCGACCCGCGCGAAGATCTCTTCGTCGGCGATGCCTTCTTCTTTGGCCCATTCGTCCACCGGCAGGTCGAGGGCGAGCACGCGCTTGAGCTCTTCGCGCAGTCCGGCCGTGTTCCACTGCTCCGGATAGGCGTTTTCCGGCACGTGCTTGGCGACCAGATCATCGATCGCGGCGTGGCGCATGTCGCCCACGATATCGGCAATCACATCGTCCTGCATCCATTCGACGCGCTGATCGAAGATGACCTTGCGCTGATCGTTCATCACGTTGTCGAACTTGAGGATGTTCTTGCGCAGGTCGAAGTTGCGCGCCTCTACCTTTTGCTGCGCCTTCTCCAGCGCCTTGTTGATCCACGGATGGATGATGGCCTCGTTTTCCTTCAGCCCGAGCTTCTGCAGCATGCCGTCGAGCTTGTCGGTGCCGAAGATGCGCATCAGATCGTCTTCGAGCGAGAGAAAGAACTTCGAGTGCCCCGGGTCGCCTTGGCGTCCGGAACGGCCGCGCAACTGATTGTCGATGCGGCGGCTCTCATGCCGCTCGGTGCCGAGCACGAACAGGCCGCCGGCGCCGAGCGCCTTCTCCTTCAGCCGCGCGACCTGCGCGCGTATCTCCGCCGCACGCGGGCTCTTGTCGCGTTCTTGCCAATCCTCGATGTCGGTCAATTCCTGGCGGATGCGCATGTCGGCATTGCCGCCGAGCTGAATGTCGGTGCCGCGGCCGGCCATATTGGTGGCGATGGTGATGGCCCCGGGAACGCCGGCCTGGGAGACGATATAGGCCTCCTGCTCGTGATAACGAGCGTTAAGGATCGCAAACACCTTGGATTTAGTGGCGCCCTCGTCGCCGGAATAAAGCGCCGCAAAGGCGTTGGGATCGGAGAAGTCGTGCTGCTCCCAACCTTGCTTGCGCAGCATTTCGGCAAGCTGCTCGGATTTTTCGATGGACGTGGTGCCGACCAGCACCGGCTGACCGCGCACCTTGCAATCCTCGATCAGCGTGATGATGGCGCGGTATTTTTCCACCGCGGTGCGATAGACCTCGTCGTCATCGTCGAGGCGGACCATCGGCATGTTGGTGGGAATTTCCAGAACCTCCAGACTGTAAATGTCGGCGAACTCATCCGCCTCGGTCAGCGCCGTGCCGGTCATGCCGGCGAGCTTGGCGTACATGCGGAAGTAGTTCTGGAAGGTGATCGAGGCCAGCGTCTGGTTCTCCGGCTGGATCGGCTGATGCTCCTTGGCCTCCAGCGCCTGATGCAGGCCTTCCGAATAGCGCCGGCCTGGCATCATGCGTCCGGTGAACTCGTCGATGATGATCACCTCGCCGTTGCGCACGATGTAGTCCTTGTCGCGGGCAAACAGTTTGTGGGCGCGCATCGCCTGGTTGATGTGGTGCACGACGGAGACGTTCTCCACGTCGTAGAGCGAGTCGGACTTTAACAGACCCGCGTCGCGCAGCCCCTGCTCCATCCGTTCCATGCCGACCTCGGTGAGCGTGACGGTGCGCTGCTTCTCGTCAACCTCGTAGTCGGTCTTGTCGAGCTTGGGGATGAAGGTGTCGATGGTGTTGTAGAAATCGGAGCGGTCGTCGAGCGGGCCGGAAATGATCAGCGGCGTGCGCGCCTCGTCGATCAGGATGGAGTCGACCTCGTCGACGATGGCGAACACGTGGCCGCGTTGCACCATGTCCTCGAGACGATACTTCATGTTGTCGCGCAGATAGTCGAAGCCCAGCTCGTTGTTGGTGCCGTAGGTGACGTCGCAGTCGTACTCGCGCTTGCGCTGCTCGTCGTCGAGGCCGTGCATGATGACGCCGACCGTCAGGCCGAGGAACTTGTAGATCTGGCCCATCCACTCGGCGTCGCGCTTGGCCAGGTAATCGTTGACGGTAACGACGTGGACGCCGCGTCCGGCGAGCGCGTTCAGATAGACGGGGAGGGTGGCGACCAGCGTCTTGCCTTCGCCAGTCTTCATCTCGGCGATCTTGCCGTCGTGCAGCACCATGCCGCCGATGAGCTGCACGTCGAAATGCCGTTGGCCAAGCGTGCGCTTTGCCGCCTCGCGCACGGTGGCGAAGGCCGGCACCAGGATGTCATCCAGCGGCTTGCCCTCGGCCAGTTGCTTTTTGAATTCTTCGGTCCGCGCGCGCAACGCATCGTCGGAGAGCTGTTCCAGCTCCGGTTCGAGGGCGTTGATCGCCTCGACGCGCGGGCGATACGAGCGTATGCGCCGCTCGTTCGAGGAACCGAACAGCTTGCGCGCGACAGCGCCGATCATCGCATCATCATCCTTCCGCCTACCGGCTGCGCCACTGAACTAGCTTTTTGTGCGATCTCTTCTGCGCACCGGCCGCCTCCCGCGATCATGCTCCACGTTTCTCGCGATCGGCGCAACGTCCAAGCGGCGGAAAATGCGGCGCTATTCCGGCTTGTGCAAGGCGACAATGCAGAGGGAAGACACATGCAAGGCAGTCACCGCCGGCAACCTCGCGACAGATAGGTGGGGGTGGTTTTCTTGTCAATGCGACCAGTATGTTAACTGCCATGATCCTCAGTGCCATGTTCACGTGCTCGTTAGGCTGCGGCCCGCATTCTCCGATTGCCAAAGGCTGCCGATTCGGCGAGTGTCCGCGCCGAAATCCGCGCGGTGCCCGGGGCACGGCAGACCCAAGAATAAGCAAAGAATTGGCAAAATCCCAAGGTTAGCTCAGACGAACCGATACCGGACCAACGCCTTGCGTCCGCAAACCTATAGGGAACTGGGCAATTTGCCCCTGTGACAAAAGGATTACGTTTGATGGCCTTCCCTCGCCCGTTTGTCGTCCGCCCGCCTGTCGTCCGCTTGCTCGCCGTCCTCGCGGTGGTGGCACTGCTGCTCGCGCCGTCCGCCGCGCTCCGCGCCGAAGACGACCCGGTTGTTGCCCGCGTTAACGGGGTGGATATCCGCCAAAGCGATATCACCTTTGCCGACGAGGAGGTCGGCGGAACCATGCCGGCCATGGCGCCTGAGCAGAAGCGCGAGTACCTCATCACCTATCTCACCGACGTCATTATCCTGTCGCAGGCCGCCGACCAGCAAAAGCTTGGCGACCGCCCCGACATCAAGCGGGAGATCGCATTCGAGCACAACAAGGTGTTGATGGAAGCGCTGTTGCAGAATGCCGCCAAGGCCGCGCAGACCGACACCGAGATGCACAAGGTCTACGACGAAGCGGTCAAGGAGATGGGCAGCGAGCAAGAGGTGCACGCGCGCCACATCCTGGTTGACAGCGAAGCGGAGGCCAAGGCGATCGAAGCGGAACTGAAAAAGGGCGCGGATTTCGCCGAGGAGGCCAAGAAAAAATCGAAGGACCCCGGTGCGGCGAACGGCGGCGATCTCGGCTATTTCACCAAGGACCAGATGGTGCCGGAATTCTCCGACGCCGCTTTCAAGCTCGACAAGGGTCAGATTTCCGACCCGATACACACCCAGTTTGGCTGGCACATCATCGAGGTCGAAGACAAACGCACCAAGCCGACGCCGGCGTTCGATGAGGTCAAGAGCCAGGTCGAAAATTACATTGCGCGCCGCGCGCAGGCGCAGTTGGTCGACGGCTTGCGCAAGACCGCCACGATCGAGCGTCTGGACAAGCCGCAGGCGCCAAGTCCGATGCTCAATCCCGGCGGTCCGGTAAAGAAGTAACGGTCCGCTGCACTGGGCGTGCCGGGGCCGGCTTGTTGGCCGGTACGACTATAGGCTTGTGCCGGGCTACGGCGTCTTCCAACATGGCGGAGCGAAGACATTTTTAATGGCCCGGGTAGACTTGGCCATGACGACACAGAGTCTGACTGGTGCCTCCCGCCATCTCACCTTTAGCGCCCGCCTCCTTTCCGGCAATGCCGCCGGTCCCGGGCGTACGGCTGGCCACCGCCGCGGCGGGGATCCGCTATCCGGGACGCACAGATGTGCTGCTGGCGCTGTTCGATCGCGGCACCGCCGTCGCCGGCGTATTCACCCGCTCAAAGTGTCCGTCGGCGCCGGTCGACTGGTGCCGCGCGCGGATGAGACGCGGCGCCGCCAGGGCGCTCGTGGTCAATTCGGGTAACGCCAACGCCTTCACCGGCAAATCCGGCCGGGCTGCGACCGAACTTACCGCCGAGCTAGCGGCCGGAGCTGCGGGGTGCGAGCCGGACGATGTGCTCCTTGCTTCGACGGGAGTCATCGGTGAGCCGCTCGACGCCATGAAGTTTGCCGACGTGATCGATCGGCTGGTCGACGATGCGGCGCCCGGCGGCTGGGACCAGGCGGCTCAGGCGATCATGACCACCGACACGTTCGCCAAGGGCGCGGCCGCCGTCGTGCGGCTGGGCGGGAGCGCGATGACCATCTGCGGCATTGCCAAAGGCGCCGGCATGATCGCGCCCGACATGGGCACCATGCTGTCGTTCGTCTTCACCGACGCGCCGATCGCGCCCGCGGTGCTGCGCGGGCTGCTGCGGCAAGGCGTCGAGGACACTTTCAACGCGGTGACCATCGACGGCGACACTTCAACATCCGATACGTTGCTCGTTTTTGCCACCGGCGCGGCCGCGGCGCGTGGCGTCGCCAAGATCACCAGCGCGACCGATCAGCGGCTCGCGGCCTTCCGCAAAGGCTTTGACGCGGTCCTGGCCGATCTCGCCGAGCAAGTGGCGCGCGACGGCGAAGGGGCGCGTAAACTGGTCGAAATCATTGTCGAGGGCGCCAAGTCGAAACGGTCGGCGCGCCGCATTGCGCTGTCGATCGCCAACTCGCCGCTGGTGAAGACCGCCATCGCAGGCGAGGACGCCAATTGGGGCCGCGTTGTCATGGCGGTCGGCAAAGCCGGCGAGCCTGCCGACCGCGACCGTCTGTCGATTTGGTTCAACGGCATCCGCGTTGCCCACAAAGGCGAACGCGATCCTTCCTACGATGAGGCGGCAGTCTCCGCCGCGATGAAAAAGCCCGAGATCACGCTCAAGGTCGGGCTCGGCCTCGGCAAAGGCCGCGACCGCGTGCTCACGTGCGACCTCACCAAGGAGTACGTGGCGATCAACGGGGATTACCGTAGTTGACGCCCGCCGCGATCAAACACGTCCGCACCGCGACGCTGGATGTGGCCTACGAAGAGAGCGGCAAGCCGGATGGGATTCCGGTGTTTCTGCTGCACGGCTGGCCGTACGATCCGCGCTGCTACGATGAAGTCGTGCCGCCGCTTGCTGCCGCCGGTTGCCGCATCGTCGTGCCGTATCTGCGCGGCTTTGGCGCGACCCGGTTTCTGTCCGCGGCGACGCCGCGCTCCGGCCAGCAGGCCGCGCTCGGCAATGATCTAAAGGAATTGATGGATGCGCTTTCGGTGGATCGTGCGGTGCTCGCGGGTTACGACTGGGGCGGACGCGCGGCGTGCATTGTCGCGGCGCTTTGGCCGGAACGCGTGCGCGGCCTCGTCACCGTCAACGGCTATAACATTCAGGATATCGCCGCCTCGGTGAAGCCGGTTGCGCCGGCCCAGGAACACCGATTCTGGTACCAATATTATTTTCATACGGAGCGCGGCCGCGCCGGCCTGGAACAAAGCCGGCGCGCGCTCGCCCGCTACATCTGGTCCATATGGTCGCCCAACTGGAATTTCGACGACCAAACGTTCGAGCGCAGCGCGGCCTCGTTCGACAATCCGGATTTCGTCGCGGTGACGATCCAGTCGTATCGCCACCGCTTCGGGTATGCGCCGGGCGATCCGGCTCTGGAAGCAATCGAGAAGCGCCTCGCCGCGCGGCCCAAAATCGCGGTGCCGACAATTGCGCTGCAGGGCGAAGCCGACGGCATCATGCCGCCGCAAGGATCGGAGTATCATGCGGCGTTCTTCAGTGGGCCGTACGAACGCCGCGTGATCCCAAAAGTTGGGCACAATCCCCCGCAAGAAGCCCCGGCAGCGTTCGCACAGGCGGTACTCGATCTGATCCGCAATACTTAACCCGGCATTTACTGCGGCGGCGATTCCGGCACTATGCCCTCTTGCATTGTAAGTACTTTTACCATCTGCGACCTACGCTGAGGCTGAAGTGTGACGGTCAAACTGGTCCTGGTCGCCGCCTGCGCCCTTATCGATCCCGACGGCCGCGTGCTCATCGCACAGCGCCCGGAAGGAAAGTCGATGGCAGGGCTCTGGGAGTTTCCCGGCGGCAAGGTCGAACCCGGCGAGCAGCCCGAGCAAAGTTTGATCCGTGAACTGGAGGAGGAACTGGGGATCACCGTCAAACAGGAGTGTCTCGCACCGCTTACGTTTGCGAGTCATTCGTATCCAGACTTTCATCTGCTCATGCCCCTTTACGTCTGCCGGCGCTGGGAAGGTTTTGTTGAGGCGCGAGAGAAGCAGAGGCTCAAATGGGTGCGGCCGAACGAGTTGAGGAACTATTCGATGCCGCCAGCCGATGAACCGCTGATCTCACATCTCACAACTCTGTTGTGAGCCAAAGCCAAGGGGCGCAGGCCATGCCTAACCAAACAAGACTTGCGATCATCACGCCGATCCGGCGTTTCGCGCGCGACGAGGGCGGCACCACCTCGATCGAATATGCTGTGGTAGCATCGTGCATCGCCGTGGCCGTTGTCGGCGCGATCGCGAGCCTGGGTACGAACGTGAAGGTCCTCTACACCAGCGTTCTCACGGCGATCAAATAAGCCGCTACTTTCGGCCAGCCTTTTCACCGGCCGAGATTTCGCGCGCGCCGAGAGCGTCGGCGAGCCTGGCACTCGCCGAGCCTGGCTTGAGCGGCTGCTGCTGGCGCGGATGCGGCGCCCAACCCGACAGCCACACGATTTCGAACGTGGCGCGCACGCGGCCGTCGGCGTCGGCGAAGCGTTGCGTATAAATTTCCGCCATGCGCAGCAACGTGGCGCGCCTAAGCGGCGTGCGGCGGCGATCGAGCAAGGCGTTGGTCGCGCCCATGCGCCGCAGATCGTGCATCAAGTCGAAGACCGTGTCGTAACGCACGATGAGACGGTCGGTGTCGGCGACCGGCAGCGCGAAGCCCGCGCGCTGCAACAGAGCGCCGAGATCGCGCAGGTCGGCAAACGGCGCGACGCGCGGGGAGACGCCGCCCTCAACGTCACTTTCGGCCGCGGCGAAAGCCTGGCGCAGCTCGGTCAGCGTCTCGCCACCGAGGAGCGCAGCAAGAAACAGCCCGTCGGGCTTGAGTGCGCGGCGAATCTGTAGGAGCGCGCCCGGCAGATCGTTGACGAACTGCAGCGCCAGCGCGGAGACGACGAGCTCGACTGAAGCATCGCGAAACGGCAATGCCTCTTCATCGGCCACGACGAGTCTTTCCATTTGCTTTGTGCGGATGGCGAGATCGGGAATCGCGCTGGTCGCCACGAGGGCGCCGATGGAGCGAAGCCCAACAAGAGCTGCGCGCACCGCCTCGCCGGGCGTGCCCAAATCGACCGCAAGATCGAATTGGCGCAGCACGGCTTGCAGCCGCTCGGCCAGATCGCCGGCCACGCGATCGAGCAAAAATGTCGCCGCGCCCAACGCTGCCGCGCGCCGTTGGCGGCGGCGGACAAGTGCGCGGTCGAAAATCATTGGGCCTTCGCTCATTGGGCAATTATCTCACACTACACCGGCGAAACGTCATCATCGCGAATGACAATCGCGCTGCGGAGCGGTACCCTGGTGCGATGTCTATTTCGGCCAACTTCGCGGCTTCTCCGCGGGTAAAGCGCGCCGCGGACTTGGCGCGCACGGTTCTGCGCACGACCCTCGATCTCGCCTTGCCGCCGCTCTGTGCTTCCTGCCGCGAGCCGGTCGAGGGCAGGGGACTTTGCCCGGCCTGCTGGTCAAAGCTTTCTTTCATCACGCGGCCCTATTGCGAGCGTCTTGGCATTCCATTCGCGTATGACCCGGGTCCGGGAATTCTGTCGATGGAGGCGATCGCCGACCCGCCGGCCTATAATCGGGCCCGTGCCGCCGTGCGCTTCGACGAGATTTCGCGCGCGCTGGTGCATTCCCTCAAATATGGCGACCGGCTCGACCTGGCTCCGATGATGGGGCACTGGATGAGCCATGCGGGCCGCGAAATCCTCGCCGAGGCCGATGCGCTGGCCCCGGTGCCGCTGCACTGGCGGCGCCAATGGGCGCGGCGATTCAACCAATCGGCCATGCTCGCGGCTACCGTTTCCGCGGCAAGCCGCGTCCCCATCGCGGCCGGCGTGCTCAAGCGCGTCAAGGGCCACTGTCCAGCAGGTTGGGCTGACGCGATCGGAGCGGGCCAGCAATGTGCAGGGCGCATTCAAGGTGCCCGAAGAGAGCAAAGCCGCAGTATCCGGCCGCCGGTTTGTTCTGGTGGACGATGTATTAACCTCGGGCGCGACCGTCGAGGGCTGCGCGAGGGCGCTGAATCGCGCTGGCGCCGCCAACGTCGATGTGCTGATCTTCGCCCGGGTTGCCGATCCGGTGCGAACCGCCATATAGGAAAAAATAAGAAATTCGATCAAATTTACTCACGTCATGGCTGCGGTCGAGATCTATACTATCCGGTACTGCCCCTATTGCCAGGAGGCAAAGGACCTGCTCTCCCGCAAGGGAGTGGTCTTCTATGAGATCGATGCCAGCGGGAATCGGGACGTACGGAAGCAGATGATTGAGCGCGCAAACGGCAGCAGCACCTTTCCGCAGATTTTCATCGGTGCGACCCATGTGGGCGGCTGCGACGATCTCTATGCGCTCGAGGAAGCCGGAAAGCTCGATCCGCTGCTCGCACAAGCGAAGGAAGAATCGGCATGAGCGCGGCGAAGAACTCGAAGTTCACGGTCGGCCTCATCGCGATGCGTTCGGGCCGCGATCCGCAAACCAACCTGGATGCCGTTCTGGCGGCGGTCGACGAGGCCAAGCGCGCCGGCGCCGACTACGTGCTGACGCCGGAAATGACCAACATCATGGAGGTTAAGCGCGAGCGCCTTTTTGCCAACATCCTGCCTGACGAGAGCGATCCCACCCTGGCGACCTTGCGCGAGGTCGCGCGCAAGCTAGGGATTTGCATTCACATCGGATCGCTCGCCATCAAGGCATCGCCCGAGAAGGCGGTGAACCGATCGTTTCTTATCGACCGCCGGGGCGACATCGTCGCGCGCTACGACAAGATCCACATGTTCGACGTCGATCTCGGCAACGGCGAGAGCTATCGGGAATCCAACACCTACCGCGCCGGCGAACTTGCGGTGGTCGCCGATCTACCGTGGGGCAGGATTGGCCTGACGGTCTGCTACGACTTGCGCTTCCCGGCGCTCTATCGTGCGCTCGCTGAGGCCGGCGCATCGTTCTTGGCCATTCCTTCCGCGTTCACGCAGCAGACCGGCGAGGCGCACTGGCATGTGCTGTTGCGCGCGCGTGCGATCGAGAACGGCTGCTTCGCTTTTGCTGCCGCCCAGGGCGGCAAGCACGAAAACGGCCGCGAGACTTTCGGCCATTCGCTCATTGTCGATCCGTGGGGCCGCATTCTCGCCGAGGGCGGGACAGAGCCGGGCGTTGTGCTTGCCGAAGTCGATCCGGCGGAGGTCGCCGCCGCTCGCGCAAGGATTCCCTCGCTGCATCATGGCCGGCGTTTCGAATTGGTCGAGCCCATGGCGGAGCCCGCGTATTTGCACGCGGTGCGAGGCTCGTAATGATCCGCTACGCGCTTAATTGCTCAGACGGCCACGTTTTCGAGAGCTGGTTTCAGAACTCAGCTGCTTTCGACAAGCAGAACAAGCGCGGTCTTGTGACCTGTCCGATTTGCGGCTCCGGGAAAGTGGAGAAAGCCATCATGGCGCCGCAGCTGGCGCGCACCGATGTCGAGCGTCCTCCGGCGCCGATGCCGCCGCCACTGCCGCCAACAAATGCCCCGGCCGCGACCCCGGCTATGCCGCCAGCGCCGCCACCTCTAGCCGCAAAATCTTCGGTCGCGATCATGTCGCGGCAGGAGCGCGAGCTGCGCCAGAAACTGAAGGAACTGCGCGACCACGTCACCAAGAACGCGAACTACGTTGGTACGCAATTCCCCGAGGAAGCGCGCAAGATGCATTACGGCGAGGTCGAGCATCGCTCGATCTACGGCGAAGCCTCACCGGACGAGGCTAAATCATTGCACGAGGAAGGCATCGAATTCCATCCGCTGCCGATCCTCCCGGACGATCAAAACTGACGATCCGTCAGTGCGCCAAAATCAGCAGCACGACACCGCACACGACGAGCACCATGCCGGCGGCTTCGCGCGCGGTCGTTTTCTGCTTGAACGCAACGCGCGCCACCAGTTGCGCGAATAGAACCTCGACCAGGGCCAGCGTGCGCACGCTTGCGGCGGTCGCAAGCGCAAAGGCGAGAAACCAGAACTGCGAGGCCAGCGCGCCCATGAAGCCGGCAAACAGCGATGGCTTCCACGATCCCACAATTGCCTTGAGCACCGCGGGATCGCGCAGGCAGAGATAGAGCGACAGCGTTACTGCCTGCATCGCGAGGCCGATCACGAGCGTGAAGGTCGCCGCCATGACGAAGCTGTCGAGATGTAGATCGAGAATGGCGCCGCGGTAGCCGACCGCTGACAGCGCGAACATTCCGCCCGAGGCAAGGCCGAGGAGCGTCGGTCTTACGCCACCAACCATTCCGCCCGGCTTGGTCGACATGACCAGAACGCCCGCGGTGGCAATCAGAATCGCAGTGAGCATCGGAAAGGTCACGGCATCGCCGAGGAAGATCAGGCCGAAGATCGCAGCCTGGATGGGTTCGGTCTTCAGATACGCGATGGTGACGACGAACGAGCGCTCGCCCATGGCGATCAGCATCAGCGCTGTGGCGGCGACCTGGGCTAAAGCGCCGTCGATCACCCATGGCCAAAATGTCCAGCTGGGCCGCGGCAGCGGCACGGCCGTGCCCAAAAGCAGCCCGATGAGGAAAACCAGTGCGAAGGGGAAGCCGAACAGAAATCGCACGTGGGTCGCGCCGACTGTGCCGAGGGTGCGCGTGAGCTCGCGCTGCATTGCGTTGCGCAACGTTTGGAAGAACGCGGCGATGACGGTGAAGACCGCCCAGAGCCAAGGCATGAACAGCATTGCAGTTACGCCGCCTTTTCCGCGACGACCATATAATTCACGTCCATGTCGGTCGAAAGCTGCCAGCGGTCGGCAAACAGGTTGTAGATCACGCCGCTTTCGTTGACGACGCGCAGTCCGCTCTCCTCAATGGCGATTTCCAGTTCCTCGGGCGTGATGAATTTATCCCACTGATGGGTGCCGCGCGGGACCCAGCGCAAAATGTATTCGGCGCCGACGATGGCCAGCGCAAAGCTCTTCATGGTGCGATTGAGCGTGGCGACGAATAAAAGGCCGTCCGGCTTCACCATGCTGGCGGTAAGCTCGATGAACAGATTGAAATCGGCCACGTGCTCGACGACTTCCATGGCGAGCACAACGTCGAAAAGCTCGCTGGTCTCTTTGAGCGCCTCGGCGGTCGTGCAGCGGTAATCGATCTTGAGCCCGGCTTGCGCGGCGTGGTGCTGCGCCGCTTCGATGTTGTCCTCCGCCGGGTCGGCGCCGACCACCGCCGCGCCCAGCCGCGCCAGCGGTTCGGACAAGACGCCGCCGCCGCAGCCGATATCGAGGATGCGCAGGCCCTTGAGGCTGTCGAGCCGCGCCGGGTCGCGGTCGAAATGGGCGGCCGCGTGGTCACGGATGTAGCCGAGGCGGACCGGATTGAGCTTGTGCAGAGCCGCCATCGGCCCACGCGCGTCCCACCATTGCCGCGCCAGGCGCCCGAAGCGGGCGACCTCGTCTGCGTCGATCGTGCTTGCGGATTTTTGCTCTCGATCCATTTTGGCTCTTAATCCATGTGCACAAGTCTACGCGCTGTCGCGCAACGCGTCGTGCCCTCGACCGTTGCCCATTCAATCGGTGATGCGCGCGTGAGACAAGTTGGCCATCGGGGGCCGGGTCCCACTCCGGAATTGGGTCGCCGTGCCACGTTGCACTTGGCTGCGACCTGAACCAGGATAGGCCGCGAAGCAGCCTTAAGCACTACAAGAACCGGGAGGGAGCAATGCGGAAACTATTAGTTGGCCTCGCCGCTGTCATGCTGACGCTTGGCGCCGGCGCAGCCAACGCCCAGGAGTCGGTCAAGATCGGGATGATCAATGAGTATTCCGGTCAATTCGCCGACACCGGCAACCAGATCGACCACGGCGTCACCCTGTACATGAAGCAGCACGGCGACACAATTGCCGGCAAGAAGATCGAGGTCCTCCGCAAGGACACGGGCGGCATCGCGCCCGACATCGCCAAACGGCTGGCGCAGGAACTCGTGGTGCGCGACAACGCCGATATATTCGGCGGCTTCTCGCTGACGCCGAACGCGCTTGCCGCTGCCGACGTATCCGCCCAGGCGAAACGGTTCATGGTGGTCATGAACGCAGCGACCTCGGTCATTACCGAGAAGTCGCCCTACATCGCCCGCACCTCGTCGACGACGCCGCAGTTGAATTACACACTCGGCCGATGGGCGGCCAAGAACGGCATCAAGACTGTCTACACCATGGTGTCCGACTACGGGCCGGGGATCGACGCCGAAACCTGGTTCCAAAAGGGGTTCAAGGAAGGTGGCGGCGAGGTTGTCGGTTCGGTCCGCTTCCCGGTGGCCAATCCGGACTTCTCAGCCTTCATCCAGGCGGCGAAGGATAAGAATCCTGACGCGATCTACATCTGGATTCCCGGCGGCGCGCAGCCGGCTGCGGTCGGCAAGGCGCTGTCCGAGCGGGGTATCGACACCAAGAAGACGAAAATCCTCGGCCAAGACGCGCTTGGGTCCGAAAGCGCGCTGGCCAGCATGGGCGACGTCGCGATCGGCATCATCACGGTGTCGGACTACGACTTCAATCATCAGTCGCCGATGAACAAGGAATTCGTCAAAGCGTATAACGACGAGTTCCACCGCAATCCGGACTTCTTCTCCATCGGCGGCTACGACGGGGCGCACCTGATCTATGCGGCACTGGAAAAGACCGGCGGCAAGGCTGACGGCGATTCTCTCATCGCGGCCGCCAAGGGGATGAGCTGGGAGAGCCCGCGCGGCCCGATCATGATTGATCCGGAGACCCGCGACATCGTCCAGACCGTCTACATCCGCCGTGTCGAGAAAACCCCGGCCGGGTTGCTCAATGTCGAGTTCGATTCGGTGCCCAATGTCAAGGATCCGGTGCACGCGAAGAAGTGAGACGCAGCGCGCGGCGCCTAACACGACCATAAGTCTCGCAGGCTGAGGCCATGCCTCCCGTATTCGGCGTTTTGTTCGACGGCCTCGCCTACGGGATGCTTCTGTTCCTGATGTCGGTCGGGCTATCAGTGACGCTCGGGATGATGAATTTCGTCAACCTAGCGCACTGCAGCTTTGCCATGCTCGGCGCCTACGTCATCGTGACGTTGATGAACGCATGGGGCTGGCCGTTCTTCGCCTCTCTGCCGGTTGCGTTCATCGCCGCCGCCTTGGCCAGCATCGTGCTCGAACGGCTATTTTTCCGGCGCTTTTACAACGCATCCGAACTCAGTCAGTGCCTTCTTACCATCGGCATCGTCTTCGTCTCGATCGCGGGCGCCGCCTACATCTACGGAACGGACGTGCAGTCGGTGCAAATGCCGCATTATCTGCTCGGCTCGGTCAACGTTTTGGGGGTCGATCTTGCCATCTACAGGCTGTTCCTGATCGGAATCGCCTTGCTGATCACGGTGCTGCTGGGAGTCACCATCGAGTCGACCCGATTCGGCGCGCAGGTGCGTGCCGCCGTGAACAATCAGCGCATGGCGCGAGGCCTCGGCATCAACGTCGACGGCCTGTTCGCGATTACGTTTGCACTCGGCAGCGGTCTTGCCGGCCTCGGCGGTGCGCTCGCCATCGCTATGCTGGGGCTCGATCCGTCGTTCGCGCTGACTTATCTCATTTATGTGCTGATTGTCGTATCTGTGGGCGGGCTCGGCTCGATTTCGGGATCGTTCATCGCCGCCACGCTGCTGGGGGTCAGCGACATCGCCGGCAAATATTACGTACCCGCCGTCGGTTCCTTTCTCATCTACCTCGTGATGATCGTACTTATGATGTGGCGGCCGGCCGGCCTGTTCGGGAGACGATAAGTTTGACCAGCGCGACCATGTCCGGCCCCGTTCGACCGGTTGACCATTTGCAGGAGCAGATACGCTGGCGCTGGGGCGAGGTTGCCTTTTGGCTCGCCACGCTGCTGCCCTTCGTGGTCACGCCAACGTACCTGGTGCTCGCCAGCCAGATCGCGATCACGGCCTTGTTCGCCCTGTCGCTCGATCTCATCCTCGGCTTTTCCGGCATCATATCGCTCGGTCACGCGGCCTATTTCGGCGTGGGCGCCTACACCGCCGGGCTGATCTCCACCCGGGGCTGGGGAGAACCGTTGTCCGGCCTGGTCGCCGGCGCGATCGCTGCCGGCATTTTCGGCTACCTCACGAGCTTCATCATCGCGCGCTATCGCCACCTGGCCCTGATCATGATCACCCTCGGCATCTGTCTGGTGCTGCAGGAGGCCGCTAACAGCGCGAACTGGCTTACCGGCGGATTTAATGGCCTCCAAGGCATCCATACTTGGCCGATCCTCGGCAGGTTCGAGCTCGATCTTTATGGCTACACCGCCTACGCTTATTCGCTGATCGGGCTGTTCGTCATTTTTCTTGTGGCGCGAAGGCTCATTCATTCGCCATTCGGCTTGGCGTTGCGCGGCATCCGCGAGAATGGTGCGCGCATGCCGGCAATCGGCGCTCCGACCGACACCCATATCCGCACCATCTACACGATCGCCGCCACCATAGCGGGGGTTGCGGGCGCCATGTTGGCGCAGACCACCGAGACGGTGTCGCTTGAATCGCTCGGCTTCCAGCGCTCGGCGGACGTACTGGTGATGCTGATCGTCGGCGGGACTGGCCGGCTTTACGGCGGGCTGGTCGGCGCCGCGGTCTATATGGTCGCGCGTGACCAGTTTTCCGGATTGAATCCGCAATTCTGGTATTTTTGGATTGGGCTATTGCTGATCGCCGTGGTCATGTTCTTCCCGGATGGCATTCTCGGCGGGGTCGAGACGCTGGCGCGGTACGTCAGGACCAAGTCTTGGGCGGCTTCTTGGGCCACATCCTGGGCGAAGTCTTGGGCGAAGCTGTGGACCAAGTCTTGACCGAAACCACGGTGAGCGGGAGCGCGCTCTCGGCGCGCGGGGTCAATAAGAGCTTCGGCTCGCTCGTCGTCGCCGCCGACGTCAACCTCGATCTGCCGCAGGGTGTGCGCTATGCGCTGATCGGGCCGAACGGCGCCGGCAAGACCACGCTGATCAATCTGATGACCGGGATGCTGAGGCCCGACGCCGGCCGCATTTTTCTCGGCACCGATGACATCACCGCGCAACCGCCGGAGCAGCGGGTTCGGCTCGGTCTCGTCCGCACTTTCCAGATAAATTCGCTGTTCCCGCATCTCACCGCGCTCGAATCGGCGACCCTTGCGGTCTGCGAACGCCGCCGCGTCGCCGGCAACTGGTGGCGGCAGCTCACCGCCTATCGGGACGAAGTGGACGAAGCCTACGACATCCTCGCCGCGCTGAACTTGGCGCCGGTCTGCCATCGCCCGACGCGTGAACTCGCTTACGGCCAAAAGCGCCTGCTCGAGATCGCGCTCGCCTTGGCGACCCGGCCCAAGGTTTTGCTGCTCGACGAGCCGGCAGCCGGTGTGCCGCGCGAAGAGAGCCAGGAGTTGTTCACTGCTATCGCCGGGCTGTCGCGCGATATAACTGTTCTGTTTATCGAGCACGACATGGAACTTGTTTTCCGCTTCGCCTCGCGGGTCATTGTGCTGGTGGGCGGCCGCGTGCTCGTTGAAGGGACGCCGGCCGAGATCGCCGCGGACGAGCGCGTGCGCGCCGTCTACCTCGGCAAGAGGCACGGGGAGCCGCGCCGATGATCGGTCAAGCCTCGGCACCGCTGCTTGCGCTGTCCGACATTCGCGCCGGCTATGGCGCCGGCATTGTCCTTGATGGCGTATCGTTCGAGTTGCCGGAGCACGCCAGCCTCGCGGTGCTTGGGCGCAACGGCGTCGGTAAATCGACGCTCATTCTCACCATCATGGGCTACACCCAGGTCGGTCGCGGCCGCATTCTATGGCGCGGCGAGGACATCACGGGCTACGCCCCGCACCGCCGCGCCCGCGCCGGCATCGGCTGGGTGGCGCAGGAGCGTGAGATCTTCTCCACGCTCACGGTAGAGGAGAACCTTACCGTGGCGTCGCGCGAGGGACGCTGGAACCGGGCGGCGGTCTACGATCTCTTCCCCCGTCTCGCCGAGCGTCGGCGCAATTTCGGCAATCAGCTTTCCGGTGGCGAGCAGCAGATGCTGGCGATTGCGCGCGCGCTTATGACCAACCCAGCGCTACTCTTGCTCGACGAACCGCTCGAAGGTCTCGCTCCGATCGTCGTCGAGGAACTCGCCGCGGCCATCGGCCGCATGACCAGCGAAAGCGGCGATGCTTTCATCCTAGTCGAGCAGCACGCCGACATCGCGCTGTCGCTGACCCAGTCCGCGCTCGTGCTCGAACGCGGCCGCATTGTCTACTCCGGCCCTTCCGCGAAGTTGCTGGCCGATCATGCGGCACTCGACCGGCTGGTCGGACTTCGGCTTGCCGAGGCGTGAGAGAAGTCGGCGCACGGCTTCGGTGCAGTTGGTTCACCCGGTACGGCGATTGCCGCCAACCTTGATGCAGCATCGCCCAGCGGAGGGCATAGCACGTTGGCGCCGTTGATAAAATAGACGCGCCCGCAGCGGCGCATTGATGCCGCGGAGTAATTGACGCTTATGTGACATTACGCCGACGATTGATGGGCCCACATCAAACCTGACAAATTGTTCAGGAAGCAGCGAGCCACGTCGAATGCTCGATCCAAATTTTGGTTCGGACGAATGCCTTGACGTTTGCCGCAACTGAGACTGGTTAATGTGTCTGGTTACCGCGAGCGGATGATGTCGAGCAGGTGTATTCGTTCGCGCGCTTACATTAACATTAAAGATAGACGATCCACAGCTTTCGATTTTTTTCTGGAATATTTGCTGCGAAGCGGTATTTGTTTTGTAGGGGAAGTTCCTAGTTGTGAGGGCTCTAATGAGCAGTCTGGAAGTAGCAACGGCGTTTACTCGCGACGTGTTGAATAAACCCGCCTACAAGAAGCTGATCGAGGACATCTGCAACCTGAATTGGACCAACCTCCCCCCGGAGGATCTGACCAGTGTTGCGTGGGCCTACTACTATTTCTCAATTCAATTCCGCGAGTGTCTTGAGATCGCGCGCGGCCTTTATCCTGACGACGAGCGATTGCTCGAACTCGATCACGGCGAGCGAGATACCTCCAACCTTTCTCCGTGGCCGGGTGTTGCGGCTCCCGGGGAGAAGATGAACCACGACGAGTTCATGCGGAGAACGCTTGAGCTGACGCAAATTCCGGAGACTCGGAAGCGCGAACTGACGGCGATCGGTCAAGGCTACTTGGCCAAGACCCGCGCGATGGATTCGAACGTCAGAGCATTGGCTCTGGCAAGTTACGAGGACGGCGGTCTTGAGGCCGTGTTTGGAGCATTCTTGACGGCTCCGACCTGGGACGGCCCGCTGCTCCAGGCCTTCAAGCACTTCCTCGTCGAGCACATCCGGTTCGACAGCGATCCGGATGCGGGACATGGCGCGCTCTGCCGGCATCTCGTGCCGGACGAGCGGGTTGGTCCGCTCTGGGCGGAATTCAAACGAATTCTGGTCGAGGCGGCGCCGCGATTGGCGTAATGTCACTGTGGCGTCGGCCGGCGTAAACGTCGGCCGACAATCAAGCCTTTACGGACCAGCAGCACCCGCGGCGACCAATCGGTGCCGTGGCGGAACTGCGCTTCATTGCAGCCATACCGCAAAGTTCCCCGCTTCCGCTTGCGCACCGCGGATGAGGCGCTAATGTCGCGCCGGTCCATTGCGACCGTTTCGATCGCTTACACGGCAAGATCGCAGCATCGATAAACGATCGTCAGGGCTTGCATCCTGACCGATGGCAGGAGGTTTGGCGGACCATGTCCGAGAACGCCTTGGTTGTGCGGGGCGGCAGGCTGATCGACGGCACCGGTCGGCCGCCGCTCGATAACGCGGTCATCGTCATGCGCGCGGGCCGCTTCGCCGCAGTCGGCCGCGACGGCGAAGTCACCATTCCACCCGGCGCCCAGGTCATCGACGTCGCCGGGAAGACCGTGCTGCCCGGCTTTATCGACGGCCACGCCCACCTGGAGGATTTTCACGGCGAGCTTTATCTGCATCTCGGCATTACCAGTTGCGTCACCATCGAGATTTTTCAGGACGGCCCGTGGACGCTGGCGCAGAAGCGCGGCATCGACAGCGGCAAGATTAAAGGACCACGCGTCTGGACCTCGGGGCAGGCCATCGGCGGCGTCCGTACTGAAACAGACGCGCCTGATTCCCGCGCGGTGCGCGGCAACATCACGGTCGAGACGCCCGAGGAAGCGCGCAAGGCGATCCGCGACAAGAAGGAGCAGGGCTACGACCTGATCAAGCTCAACGAGTTCATCTCGTATGATCTCGTTCATGCTGCGGCTGACGAAGCGCACAAGCTCGGCCTGCCGGTCACCGCCCATAGTTGGGACGTGATCGAGTCGGTCAAGGCGGGCGTCGACAGCATCGAGCATATCTGGTCGGTCGGCTATAGCTCGATCCTCGACGTCAAGCGCCGACGGCAATTGGCGAAGCAGCGTCTGGCCGGCAACATCGAGCAGGAGCTCGCCGGTTCCTATTACGAGCCGGACAACTTCGACGACATCATCGGTGTGATGGTGGAGCATGGCGTCGCCTGGACGCCGACCATCGCCAAATGGCTGCGGCCGCTGTCGCCGAGCGCGCCGCGCTTCCGCGAGCGCGAGCGGCAAATTCTCGACAATCCCGACGCCGATCTGCCCGCCGCAGTGCGTACCATTGCGGACGTTGCCTACGAGAAACTGTACAAACGCTACACGCCCGAGCAACTCGACCGCACCAAGATCTTCTACGAGAAGGCCAACGAGTTCATCCGCCGCTTCGTCGCCGCCGGCGGTACCCTGAAAGAGGGCTCAGATCCGCCGCGCGGCATGGCGGGAATGCTGCTGCATGAGGCCCTGGTCATGGACGTGGAGGCCGGCGTGCCGCCGATGACCGCGATCCAGGCGGCGACGCTCAACGTCGCCAAGACTTTCAAGAAAGACAAGGATTACGGCAGCGTCGAGCCGGGGAAGGTGGCGGACCTTTGCATTATCGAAGGCGATCCACTCAAGGACATCTGGATGACGCAGAACGTCAAGATGGTGATCATGGAAGGCAAGCAGGTCGATATCGGTTTTTCCAAATACAAAAATCCGATCCCGGCTTTCTATGCTTATCAGACGCTGCCGCTCGATCTCGACATTTCGCCGCTCTACGTGGTCGCAGGCTCGGGCCCGACGGTGCTGAAGGTGCGCGGCCCCGGCATGTGGCCCTTTCATCGCGTGCTGCTCAACGGCAAGCCGTTGCCGACCCGCTACGTCAACAAGACCGAGATCGAGGCGACTATCGCGCCGGAACTCGTTGCGACTGCGGGGACCTATTTTGTCACCGTGAAGCCGGAGGGCGAGCTGTTGCCGGAATCGCACCGCGCCCATCTTGTGGTCGCGTTTCCTAATTGAGGGGCAACGGATGAGCGTCGTTGCGGCCGATATCGCCGAGAAGCTGCCGCCGCGCAGAGGGCCGCTGCGTTTCGGCGCTTTCCGGCTAGAACGCGAACATGTGCGCGCTCTGGAGCGGGTGAAGAACTGGACGCGTGAAAGTCTGGCGCTGGCGGACGATGATAGCGTCCTTGTCTCCGAGGTCGCCTGCGCGCGACCCGGCTGTCCGCCGCTCGAAACCGTCGTCACGTTTTGGACGGGCGGAGTTGAGCGACATTGGTTCAAAGTGTTCAAGCCGGTGTCTGAAGTCGTTTTCGACGATCTACCGCCCGCTTGGCTCAAACACGCGCTTTACGCCGCCGATCCGGTCGACGGCGCGTGCTGCTGAATTTACTCCGCCCCCGCATTACTTGCGGGGGCGGAGTAAATTATCGATCCGCACCCGCATTGAGCGCGCGCAAGCGATCGACGACGCGGGGCGGCGTGGTATAGGCTTGCGCGATCACGTCCTGCAGCTGTTGGCCGGTCTGCGGCGCGTTGACCACGAGGCCGCTTTTCTGCGCGTCCGCGATGAAGGCGGGATCGACCAAAGTGTCGGACAGCGCCTGCCGCATTGCCGTCACGCGCTCTGACGGCACACCGGGCGGCATCACCAGCGGACGCCCGAGCGCCAGCGGCGCAAACGCCGCCTGCAGCAGCAGCTTATCGTCGGGCGCGGTGACGAGGTCGGAAACAAAAGGCACACCGGCCAATTCCTTCACGGGCTGGGGTCCGTATTGCAGGATCGCCTTGGCCAAGTGGTCGGGCAGCCATTGGGGCCGCGTGGAAGTGATGGCGCTGTAGAAAACGCTCGGCGAACCGTCGATTTCGCCGCGCTCCATGGCGAGAAACGTTTCGTTCAAGCCCTTATAGCCGTTGATCGCCTGCATCTTGGTGCCGAGGGTGGCGTCGATCAGACGCGTATAGAACGCCTGCGTCGAATTAGTGCCGGAGGCGCCCATGGTAGTGGCGCGGGTTTTCAGATCATCGAGCGAATTCACCGGCACGCTGTGCCAGAGCAGCGTTACGGCCGTCTCGACGCTGGGTGTGCCCAGCCAGTTGAATTGGGTGGCATCGAAACGCGCTTCTTTCACGCCGAACAACGGCGCCAGCGGTGGTCCGTTCTCAACGAGCGCGATCACGCTGCCGTCGCGCGCGGCGGTGCGGAATAGGTAGTCCATGGCAAGGAGGCCGCCGGCGCCCGGCATGTCCTCCACCACAACCGAGGGATTGCCGGGAATATGCCCGCCGATGTAGCGGGCGATCGCTCTGGCGAGGGTGTCGTAGCCGCCGCCGGCGCTGCCGCCGACAACGAGCGTTACGGTTTTGCCTTTGTAGAACTCGTCAAACGGGGTGGCCGATGCGCCGGCAGCCAACGCCATGACGAACAGGGCCGCGCACATCGTGATGGCGTGACGGGGCGTCTTCATCCGCTTATGTTCCCTGCGTGGCCGGCATCTTCACCGCGTTCGCCTTCGCCATTCCGCCCAGCTCCTCCCACAGCTTCGTCGGAATCGGAATGCCGGATTTGCGGCGCACGGCTTCGGTGCGGCTGGAGCGCTCGCCCGGCATGGTGATTTCGTCGAAGCCCGCCTGCCGCGGCAGCGCTTTGAGTATGGCGATAAGCGCGTCGGCATCTTTGGTGAAATCGGCGAGCGGACGGAAGGCGACGATGTCGATGGCGAGCATTGCCAAGTTGGCGACGTGACGCTTGCGCTGCTCGGGGCCGAGCGCGCGCGCCTGGATCGGCGCCGCGGCGAGGATGCTGGTCAGCATCTCGAACATCAGGCCCAGCCCTGAACCCTTCGGGCCGCCGAGCGGCAGAAGGATCTCCGCCTTGCGTGCGTCGGTGGTCGGTTCGCCGTCGGCGGTGAGCACGGTGCCGGCCGGCAGCGGCCCGCCGGTTTGCTTGGCCTGCAGGATTTTGCCGTTGGAGATCGTGCTCGTGGCCATGTCGAGCAGAATGGTGCCGTCGCCTTTGGGCACCCCGATGGCGATCGGGCTCGTCGCCATGCTGCGCACCCGCAGGCCGTGATAGGCCATGAGCGCCGGCCCGGCGCCCAGGATCAGCGCCGCGCAATTCTGCTGCGCGATCCATTGCGCGTAACGGCCGATGGCGCCGGTGTGCGTCGTCTCGCGCACCAGGCCGAAGCAGATGCCGATCTTCTTGGCCCGCTCGACGGCGATCGCGGCGGCCTGCATGGCAGCGACCGGGCCGAAGCCGTGGCTGCTCTCGATTACGAAAGTCGCCGGGCGGTCATGAATGAGCTTTGGCTGCGCCTTGGTGTCGATCTCGCCGCGCTTGATGATGTTCAGGTAATTGGGCAGGCGCGAGACGCCGTGACCGTCGACGCCGCGCAGATTGGCCCACACCAATCCGTCAGCCACAATGCCGGCATCCTTCTCGCTCGCGCCCTGCGTGACGAGCACGTCGCGGATGAAGCGCCATAGCTCGTCGTGGCTGACGATGATCCTCTCGCTCACTCTTTGTCTCCAGTTGCTCCAACATTGTCATTCCCCGCGAAGACGGGGAATCCAGTGGTCGCGGCCATGTGGTTTTATGCAGAGTACAACACGAATTTGTTAGCGATCGCTGGATCGTCCGCTTTCGCGGACGATGACAATGAAGCGGACGATGACAACGATCATTTCGTCGCCGGGAAATAATTATCGAGCCACTGCCGCATCATGTTCCACACGCGGGTGGATTTCTCCGCGAACAGAAAATGATCGAGGCCGGAGAACAGGTGCAGCTCGGCCGGCTGGCCGGCGCGCTTGAACATTTCGATTGATTGCTCGGTGGGCGTCACCGAATCCTTGGCGGCGTGAATGAGCAGGAGTGGCCGGGGCGCGATTTTCCCCACCACCTCCTCGGCGCGGAAATCGAACATGCTTTGCGCCGTCTCGGCTGGAAACATCTCCACCGAGCCGGGCGCCAGCATGCCCACACCTTGCTTTTGCAGGTTCTGCCGCACGTGGTCTGGGATCGGCACGATCTCGTAGCGTGGCACCATCAGCGATTTGCCGGTGCGGGCGCGATGGGCCTTGCCCTCTTCGAGCATCTTGGTGAACCGCGCCCACGCTTCCGGGCTCGGATGCTGGCCGCGGAATTTGCGCTCGCCGTGGCCCCAGCCGCCGTTGGAGACCACGGCGGCGATGCGGGGGTTGGTGCCGCCCGCGTAGACGCCGACCGCGCCGCCAAAGCTCGAACCAATGACGGCGATGCGGTCCGGATCGACGTTCGGGTGATGGCTGAGAAACTCGAGCGCGCTGCCGGTGTCCTCCACCTGTTCGAGGCAGATGACGCGGCCGAATTCGCCTTCGCTCTTGCCGCAGCCGCGCATGTCGAACCGCATGGTGACGTAACCAAAGTCGCCGAGCACCTTGGCGGGCGTGATGCAGGTCGGGCTCTCGCTGTTGGAGCCGAAGCCGTGCAGCACCAGGAAGGCGCCGCGCTTTTCGCCCGGCCGTACGCCGTCGGGCACGCCGACCACGCCATGCAGGCGCAGGCCCGCCGATTGAAAGCTGACGACTTCTTCCTTCATGTTCGATTACCTCTTCGGGTCCGACACTGCGGGCCGGCACTGTAATGGATTGCGGGGACGAGGGAAGGGGAGGCAGCGCTTCGATCCGCATCCTTCGAGGCCCGCGCTACGCGCGGGCACCTCAGGCTGAGGGATCGGAGCAATGTACAACGGGCGAGTTCTGCGATTAAATGGCGAAAGTTGAGAATGAAACTAAGGGAGAAAACGCCATGCGGCCAATGCGCCTGGCAAAGCTTTGCGGTCTCGCGGCACTCGGCCTCGCGTTCGGTCTGGGTACGGCGTCGGCCGAGGACAAGACATTCGAGTTGAAACTCTCGCACTGGGTGCCGCCAAGTCATCCGCTGCAGAAAGCGATCCAGGATTGGGCCGACGACATCGAGAAGGCCTCGAACGGAACCATCAAATACAAAATTTATCCGGCGCAGCAGCTTGGCAAGGCGTTCGACCATTACGACATGGCGAAGGACGGCATCGCCGACTTCGTTTACGTCAATCCGGGCTATCAGCCGGGCCGCTTCCCGATCATCGCGGCGGGCGAGCTGCCGTTCCTGGTCGGGCAGGCCAAGGGCGGCAATCGCGCGATCGATGCCTGGTATCGCAAATACGCCGCGACCGAGATGAAGGATACGCATTATTGCTTCTCGTTCGTGCTCGACCCGCTGGTGTGGCACTCCTCGAAGAAGAAGATCGTAGTGCCGGGCGACATCGCCGGCATGAAGATCAGGCCGGCGCAAGGCACCATTGGCGCCTGGGTGACGTTACTTGGCGGAACAAATGTCCAGGCCAGCGCCCCCGAAGTCCGCGACATCATCGCCAAGGGCGTCGCCGACGCCGTGCCGTTTCCGTGGGGCTCCACGGTGCTGTTCGGGCTCGATAAGGTGACCAAGTACGACATGGACGAGCCGCTCGGTTCGGTCATGTTCCAATGGCTCATGAGCCCGGCCACTTATGCGGCCATGTCGGACTCGCAGAAGAAGGTGATCGATGACCATTGCACGACCGAATGGGCTGCCCGGTTCGCCGACCCGTGGGCGGACTTCGAGCATTCTGGCCTTGAGAAGCTGAAGGCCGAGCCGGATCACGAGGTCTACAAGATCAGCGTCGCGCAGCTTGCCGAGTGGAAAAAATCGGCCGAGCCGCTCAGGGCGAAATGGGCGGAAGACGTGAAGAAAGCCGGCGGTGATCCCGACAAAATCTGGGCAGAGCTGCAGGGGTCCCTGAAGCAGTACAACGCGGGCTTCTGAAATCCGATACCGTCAGCCTGCGACGCTCGACGCGACAGCGTCGAGCGTCGGGGGCGGCGGACTGCGCTTTGCCGCATGTTTCGCGGCACGGCTTCGCCGCGCACCTCAGGGCAACAGCATAGGTCCATGGCTGATCCGGAAGCACAATCAGCGCCGCTTACCCGCCAATCGAACGTGATGGATCGCTTCATCGACGGCATCGAGTTGGTCGCGGCGTTTTTTGCCGGTCTTGTCGCGCTCGACATTTTTGTTTCGGTGATGCTGCGCGACGTCTCGAGCGCATTGCATCGGTACATGCCGGTGCTGCAGATTCCCGACAGTTACGATTTCGGCCGGTTGCTGCTCGGCATTCTGATCTTCTGGGGCATCGCGGCGACGTCGTATCGCGGCAATCACATCACGGTTGACCTGGTCTACGCCAATGTCGGCAAGCGGCTCCAGCGCGTGATCGACGTCTTTGCCACCCTAGTGCTGTTGTTCGTGGTGACGGTGCAGACCTACACGTTGTTCGACAAGGTCAGAGGCACCTACGCGGACAACGTGCTGACCTTCGATTTACGTTTGCCGACCTGGCCGTTCTTCCTGGTGGCGTGGCTCGGCGACGTGTCGGCGGTGCTGCTGATTGCCGTGCGCACCTATCGGCTGATCTTTCATCCCGAGCTGCTCGGCGGCCAATATCAGATCAAGCCGGTCGAATGAGCAGCAAGTCCCGGTATCGGTACTCACTCGTCGTCCCCGCCTTCGCCGGCATGGCGAATCAATGAGGCGCGCGTGAGCACGGACGCGGTCGCCGTCATCGGCTTTGTTGTCCTGTTCGCCCTGATGCTGCTGCGCGTGCCGGTCGGCATGGCGATGGGGCTCGTCGGCGTGTCCGGCTTTGCCTACATCGTCGGCGGCACGGCGGCGCTGAAAAACGTCGGCCTCACCTCCATGCGCACGGTGACCGACTACACGTTTGGCGTCATCCCGATGTTTCTACTGATGGGCGCGTTCGTGTCCACCTCGGGCATGAGCCGCGAGCTGTTTCGCGCCGCCAATTCCTTCGTCGGCCACTTCAAGGGCGGGCTCGGCATCGCCACCATTGCGGCGTGCGCCGGCTTTGCGGCGATCTCGGGCTCTTCGGTCGCAACCGCCGCGACGTTCGCCACCGTCGCCTATCCGGAAATGCGCCGCTACAACTATCCGCAGTCGTTCGCTACCGGCGTGATCGCCGCCGGCGGCACGCTTGGCGCCATGCTGCCGCCTTCGACCGTGCTGGCGGTCTACGGCATCATCACCGAGCAGGACATCGGCAAACTGTTCGTCGCCGGGATCATTCCGGGCCTGCTCGCCGCGACCATGGACATGCTCACCGTTGTGATCATCGGCAAGGTGCGGCCGAAGTTCTTGCCGGCCACGCCGCGCCACTCGTGGGAGGAACGCCGTACTGGGCTCCGCGATATCTGGGCGACGCTGCTGCTTTTCTGTCTCGTGATCGGCGGTCTCTACGGCGGCCTGTTCACGCCGACGGAGGCCGGCGGCGTAGGGGCGACCGGCGCGCTCTTAATCGGCGTGGCGCGTGGCAAACTGAATCGGTCTGAAATCCGCCGTTCGCTGCTGCAGGCGGTGCGCACTGCCGCGGCGGTGCTCACCGTGCTGATCGGCGCGCTGCTGTTCGGATATTTCCTCACCGTGACGCAGACGCCGCAGAAGGTGACCGAGATTCTCACCGGCCTCGGGCTCGGCCGTTACGGCGTGCTGGCTCTGATCATGCTGATGTACATCGTGCTCGGGTGCCTCATGGACTCGCTCGCCATGATCATCCTGACCATCCCGATCATATTCCCGGTGGTCACGCAGCTCGGCTTCGATCCGATCTGGTTCGGCGTGATCATCGTGATGACGGTCGAGCTGGGGCTCATCCACCCGCCGGTCGGCATGAACGTGTTCGTGATCAAGAGCGTGGTGCAGGACGTCACGTTCTCCACCATCTTCGCCGGCGTGCTGCCGTTCATCATCACCGATCTGATCCGGCTGGTGATCTTGATCTCGTTCCCGATCCTGGCGCTGTGGCTGCCGTCACATATGGGATGAAGGCTCAACCTTCCCGACGATAGGCGGCGAGCCCCGGCCGATAGGACTTCTCGTCGAGGAATTGGGTCATGCCCTTCTCGCGGCCCTTCTCCGGGTCGAGGAAGCGGAGCTGGTCGAGCTTGGCGAACAGATAGTCCTCGGCGTCCTCCCACGACATGTCGGCCACGCGGCGCGCCGCATGCTTGGCGATGCGCAGCGCCATGGGATTTTTCTCGAGCAGCGTCTTGGCCAATTTCTCCACACGCGCGCGCAACTCCGCGCGCGGCACCGCTTCATTGACGAGTCCCATGGCGGCCGCCTTGTGGCCGTCGAAAGTCTCGCCGGTCATGATGTAATACATCGCGTCTCGCTGCCCCATTACCGAGGCTACCGCCTTGGTGACGGTGCCGGCCGGGATAATTCCCCAATTGATTTCCGACAGCCCGAAGGTCGCGTCTTCGGCGGCGATGGCAAGATCGCAGGCGATCAGCGAATTGAACGCGCCGCCAAAACACCAGCCGTTGACCATGGCGATGGTCGGCTTGCCGTAATATTGCAGCCGCTTCCACAGTGCCGTCGCACTCTTGCGCATTACTTTCATCCGCTCGTCGTAGGACAGCTTGTCGGTGGCGCGGAAATATTCGCGTAAGTCCATGCCGGACGAATAGGCGTCGCCGGCGCCGGTGAGCACCAGCACGCCGCAGCGCTCGTCGGCTTCCAGCGCCTCGAACATGTCGAGCATCCCGAACGACATCGCGGGATTTATGGCGTTGCGCTTCTCCGGCCGGTTCATTGTCACCCAGGCGATGCGGTCGGAAATCTCGACCAGGACGGTATCGCCGCCGGGAAGTTTTACGGCGTCTGCGCTGGCGCTCATCGACGGGGTCCTCTTTGCTGCTGGCAGGCGATTTCTAGACTATCGCGATGGGCTGGACAAAGGGCCGGCAAACCCGGCATGCAGTGCCGCAAAGTCGAGGGCGAAACGATGGACTTGAAGCTAACCGGCCGTACCGCACTGATTACCGGCGCCTCGAAGGGCATCGGGCTTGGGGTGGCGCAATGGTTTGCGCGCGAGGGCGCGCATGTTTGCCTGGTGGCGCGGTCCGCCGACGCGTTGAAGAAGGAAGCCGTTTCCATCCGCGAAGCAACCGGGGTGAAGGCCGAAACGCTCGCCGCTGACCTCGCCGACGCCACCGCGCGCGAGCGCGTCTACAACGCGTTTCCGGACATCGACATTCTGGTGAACAACGCCGGCGCCATCCCGGGCGGCACCATCCACGATGTTGACGAAGCGACCTGGCGCGCCGGTTGGGACCTCAAGGTCTACGGCTATGTCGGCTTGACGCGGCATTATCTCGCCATGATGGAAAAGCGCCGGCGCGGCGTGATCATCAATGTCATCGGGCTGGGCGGGGAACGGCTCGACTCCACCTATATCGCCGGCGCCATGGGGAATGCCGGCCTCATGGCTTTCACGCGCGCCATCGGCGGCCGCAGCATCGATCACGGCGTGCGCGTGGTCGGCGTCAATCCCGGTCCGGTCTTGACCGATCGGGTCGAGGTGCTGGGCCGCAAACGCGCCAAAGCGCAATACGGCGACGAGAGCCGGTGGAAAGAGGGCTTCGCCAAAATGCCTTACGGCCGCCCCGCGACGGTGGATGAGATCGCCGGCACCGTGGTGTTTCTCGCCTCCGATCTCAGCGCGTACACGAGCGGCACCATCGTTACCATCGACGGCGGCCTCGCTCATCGCGGCGGCATGCCGTAACGTCAGCCGTCCCGTTGCCTTTCTCGAGGGTATCTGGGTGAGCGAACGTTTCAGGCGGCGTGGAATAGAAGCGTAGCTCGTGAGCCACGTCGAGTCGTTCCTCGCCGCCCGGGAATTTCATGAACTCGGATCGGACACGCCGCTCCATAACAGCGTCTCGCATTCCGCCCATTTGGGTTGGGGATTTTCAGAAACGGAAAGGGTTGTGTATTTCCGTAAGCTTTGAGTTCGCCAATCCGCTGAGGATCAAAGACGGGCTTCTCGCTTCGGGCTTGCCGAAATATCCTTAGCCCCGCCCGCCGCCGGCGAGCACCGCGCGGGTGGCGCGGTCAGGGCCGAAGTCGTCGACGCTGTCGATCGACAGCAGGTCGGCGAGCCGTGTGCGTGCCCGATTGACCCGGCTCTTGATGGTACCGACCGCGCAGCCGCAGATGGCTGCGGCGTCGTCGTAGGAGAAGCCCGAGGCGCCGACCAGTATCAGCGCCTCGCGCTGGTCGGACGGTAGCTTCGCCAGCGCCGTCTGGAATTCCTCGAATTCCACGCGCCCGGTTTGCTCGGGATGGGATTTAAGCGTCTCCGCATACCGCCCGTCGGCGTCCTCCACCTCGCGCCGCCGCTTGCGGTATTCCGAGCGGAACAGGTTGCGCAAGATCGTAAACAGCCATGCCGGCATATTGGTGCCGGGCTGGAACGAGTCGATATGGGCGAGCGCGCGCAGCAAGGTCTCCTGCACCAAGTCATCGGCGCGGTCGATATTGCCGCACAGCGAAATCGCGAACGCGCGCAGACTTGGTACCGTGGCGAGCACCTGGTCGCGTATGGCGGGATCGAGCTTCATGCGAACGATACCTCTGCGTGTCTCAATCCTGTTCGCCGATGCGGCGAACCATGTCCTCGAGATGCTGCGGTACGCCCTGGTTGACGTACGAGTTGTACATCGTCCGCAGCAGCTCCCCGATTCGAACCTGAGCCTCGCGCCCCAGGCGGATTTCGAGCTTGTGGGGACGCTTACCCATGGAGTCATGCGCCTCTGGCCTGTCCGCAACCGGCTCGACAGCCTCGAGATTTGTCTTACGGCTTTTCATTTCGCCACTATTCCCCATTCGCCCAGTGTTTTTGCGCCCGTGATTTTTGCGCCCATGATTTTATGCCCACCTTATTGAGCCATGTTTTGAGCCATGTAGCGGCCCACCCTCATGCAACCCCCAACTCATTCGTCCTAACGCGCGGTCCGGGCTGCTTGTTCCGGCCCTGCCGAACGATTTTTGGGAACTTTCTTTACCTAAAGACGTTTTCGCCGGTAAACTTAGGACTTTCGCTGGTAAATTCGGCACTTATGGAAGGGGAGGGCGCCATGTCAACCTCACAAGCCGTACTGCAACAGCTGCCGTTTCTGCGCCGCTACGCTCGCGCGCTCTCCGGTAGTCAGGCTTCGGGCGACGCCTATGTGGCCGCGACCCTGGAATCCCTGATCGCCAGCCCGCAAATTCTGGACGCCAGTTCCAGCTCGCGGGTCGCGCTGTACCGGCTGTTCACCAAAATCTGGAGCTCGGTCGCCCTGAACGACACGGCTGAAGCCGGCGCCGCAGTCCTGCCGCCGGAGCAGCACCTGACCCAGATTACGCCGCGGCCCCGGCAGGCCTTCCTGCTGGTGGCGCTCGAAGGTTTTTCCGAGGAGGACGCGGCCGAAGTGCTCGACTGCGACCTGGCCACGTTGCGCGGCCTGGTCGAAGAGTCCGGACGCGAACTCGCCGCCGAGATTGCCACCGATGTCCTCATCATCGAGGACGAGCCGTTCATTGCCATGGACATCGAGGCGCTGGTCGAAAGCCTCGGCCACAACGTGATCGGCATCGCGCGCACCCACGCCGAGGCGCTGGCGCTGGCGAAGAAGAAACGGCCCGGGCTCATCCTTGCGGATATTCAGTTGGCCGACGGTAGTTCCGGGCTCGATGCGGTGAACGAACTTCTTGGCACGGTCGAGGTGCCGGTGATTTTCATCACCGCTTTCCCGGAGCGTTTCCTCACCGGCCGGCGCCCGGAGCCGGCGTTCCTCATCGCCAAGCCGTTCCAGCTTGCCGTGGTCTCGGCCGTCGTAAGCCAGGCGCTGTTCTTCGGCCGCAAAGCGCACCAGCGCGAACGTCCCCAGACCGAACGGCAAGCGAGCCTTTAATCCTCGCTCACATCGATGGTCTCCTGCTTCCGGGAGCTCGACTGGAGCGCTCCCCTCACTCCGGCTCGATGCCGGCGAGCTTGACCACCTTCGCCCATTTCTCACCGTCGCGCGCAATCATCGCCCGCAGCGCCTCGGGCGTATAGACAAGCGGCGCACCGCCGACCTCGGTAAGGCGTGTCTTCAGGGCAGGGTCGGCAAGTCCCGCGTTGATCTCGCGGTTGAGCAACGCGACGATTTCGGCCGAGGTGCCGCGCGGAACGCCCACGGCGGTCCATGGCTTGACCTCAAAGCCGGTAATGGTCTCGCCGACTGTGTCGGCACGTCCGGCAAAGCCGGTGTCCGCGCCGCGGACAGCACCGCGAGCGCGCGCACCACGCCGGCTTTGATGTGCGGCAGCGAGTTCGGCAACGCATCGACGGCGGCTTGCACCCGGCCGCTGATGAGATCGGTCAGCATCGGTCCACCTCCCGGATACGGTACGTGGACGACGTCGATGCCGGCCGAAATCTTGAATAGCTCGATTGCCAGATGGCTGATGGTGCGCGCGCCGAACGAGGCGAAATTGATCTTGCACGGATTGGCCTTTGCGTAAGCGATGAACTCGGTCACGGTCCTGGCCGGAAGTTGCGGATTGAGGTCGATCACCAGCGGCAGCTCGGCCAGCCCCGCCACCGGCGCAATGTCGTGCTGGAAGTCGAACGGCAGCGATTTGTAGAGCGACGGATTGAGCACATTGGTCGTGAGGGTGAAGAGAAGCGTGTAGCCGTCGGGCGGCGCGCTGACCGCCGCTTGGACAGCGATGTTGGTCCCGCCCCCCGGCTTGTTCTCGATGATAAACGGCTGGCCGAGGCGTGCCGCCAGCCACTCGGCCATCAGCCGTGCGACCAGATCGGTGCTTCCGCTGGCCGGGAACGGGACGATCCATCGCACCGGCCGCGACGGGTAGGATTGCGCCACCGCGATCCGCGGCAACGCCGAGGCGGCCGCTACGAGTCCCGCGAGGCAAAGGAATCGACGGCGCCGAAGCGTCATGGTCGTGCTCCCCGAATTGGTATTTAGGCACGCACACGTAGCTTCATTCGGCACCGTGCCGTTGGCAAGGAGCGCGCCGAGGGTTTCACGTCCGCAGAAAATTTAAGGGCGCAGCCGATCGGCATATCGGCTGCGCCCAATACGGCCGGCCAAGCAC
>JBAUYV010000473.1:0-4197 GCA_049584975.1 Xanthobacteraceae bacterium
CGAATACGCCGCGACTGCGATGCAAGTCCAAGCGCTGATGGCGGCCCTGGCGGCCGTCGACCGCCCGATCCTGTTCACCTACCCGAACGCCGACACTGCGGCGAGCGCGATTATCGCCGCGATCAACGATTTCATCGCCGGCCGCGCCAACGCCCGGACGATCAAGAGCCTCGGCACGGCCGATTATTTCGGCATGATGGCGGTCAGCGCCGCGATGGTCGGGAACTCGTCGAGCGGAATCGTCGAGGCGCCAAGCTTCGCGTTGCCGGCCGTGAATATCGGCAATCGGCAGCGCGGCCGCTTGCGTGCCGCCAATGTGATCGATTGCCCGCCGGAGCGCGAAGACATCCTGGCGGCAATCGAGCGCGCGATCAGCACCGAATTCCGCGCGAGCCTCAAGGGTCTCGTCAATCCCTATGGCGACGGCTACGCCGCCGATCGGATTGTCAGCGCGTTGCGCGGAGTGCGCCTTGACGCCGACTTGGTGAAAAAATCATTTTACGATCTCCCGCACTCCCGCTCATGAGGTAAGCGGCGATGACTCTTCGGATAGCTTTCATCGGATGTGTGGAACTTAGCTATGCCGTGCTCGATCGCATAACGGCTTTGCCGGACGTCTCGCTTGCCGGCGTGGTAACGCGCACCCGATCGCCCGCCAACGCGGATTTCAGATCACTCGAACCGATTGCTCGGCGTGTCGGCTGCCCGCTCCTGCTGCTGGAACGTAACGATCCGAGCAGGATGACTGATTTCACGAGTTCGCTATCGCCACAATTGTTAGTCTGCATAGGGTGGTCGCACTTGTTGGGACAGGAGCTTCTGGCGATTGCGCCAGGCGGCGTGGTTGGATACCACCCAACGGCTTTGCCTCGAAATCGTGGTCGACATCCACTGATCTGGGCGTTGGCGCTGGGGCTGGAGCAAACTGGCTCGACCTACTTCTTGATGGACGAACGCGCCGATTCCGGGCCGATTCTCAGTCAGTGCGCCATCTCGATCGCGCCGGAAGACGATGCTGCAACCCTTTCTGCGAAAATGACGGAAACGGCACTGTCGCAGGTGAATGAACTCATCCCTGCGCTGGTCGCAGGGAGCGCCACACCGCGCCGGCAGGATGAAGCGTTGGCGAATTACTGGCGGAAGCGGACCCGCGCGGATGGCAAAATCGACTGGCGGATGTCAGCCGCGGCGATTCGAAACCTCGTACGCGCGCTCACGCATCCGTATCCCGGTGCTTACTGCGAGACGGCGGGCGGGGAATTTCCGGTGTGGCGGGTCGCGATCGGGCCAGCTTCGCCGTCGAACGTCGAACCCGGCCGTGTGCTTGCCGTTGACAACCGAGAAATACTGGTAAAATGCCAAGACGGGTCGGTGTGGCTTAAAGAGCACGAGCTGGAAACGCTGCCGAAGCCAGATACGTATCTGTAGGAACCGAAGGAGATCCCTTGAGCAAGGTTTTGGTCGTTGCGGCCCATCCGGACGACGAAACGCTCGGCTGCGGCGGTACCCTGCTCCGTCATCGTGCCGAAGGCGATGTGCTGCATTGGCTGATCGCGACTGAAACTACACCGGAGGTCGGGGGTACCCCCGAGCGCGTCGCGGCCCGTGATCGCGAGATCGTTGCAGCGACCTCGCATTTTGATTTTGCGGGGGTCCATCGACTCGGCTTTGCGTCTGCACGTCTCGATGTCGTGCCCCGCGCGCAACTGGTCGGAGCGATTGCCAGCGTGATCGGACTCGCCATGCCCGAGACGATCTATGTCCCGTTCCGTGGCGATATTCATAGCGACCATGCTGCCGTTGCTGATGCTTGTGTGGCGGCCGCAAAGCGGTTTCGCCAGATGTCGGTACGCCGTATCCGCGCTTACGAGACGCTATCCGAGACCGAATTCCAGGTCTCGCCGGGAATTCCGCCATTCCAGCCAAACCTGTTCATCGACATCAGCCCCTATCTTGAATCTAAAATTGCTGCGATGCGGATTTATGTCTCAGAAATGGGAGTTTCCCCGTTTCCACGTAGCGAAGAGACCATCCGCGCGCTGGCAACGACGCGCGGCAGTACCGCCGGCTACTTCGCTGCAGAGGCTTTTATGACCCTGCGTGAATTCGTCTGAGCGAACCACTTGGTGGTGACGGAATGAGGTTAGCGATAACGATCGATAGCCGGCGCATCGGCGGCGGCGAGCCGTGTTTCGTCATTGCCGAGGCAGGCGTCAATCACAATGGCGACCTGGAGCTGGCGCTCAAGTTGATCGATGTCGCGGCCGCGGCCGGCGCCGACGCGGTCAAGTTCCAGACTTTTTCGGCCGATCGGCTAGCGAGCGCGTCGGCTCCGAAGGCGCCCTATCAGCAGGCGACGACCGAGGCGAAAGAGAGCCAGCATGCCATGCTCAAACGGCTCGAACTCAAGCCGCAAGCCTATGCGAGGCTGATGGAGCATTGCCGGGAACGCGGCATCATGTTTTTGTCCTCGCCGTTCGACGAAGCGGCCGCCGATCTGCTCGATGCGCTCGGCGTCGCCGCTTTCAAGGTGCCATCGGGCGAGATCGTCAATCTGCCTTTCCTGGAGCATGTTGCCCGCAAGGGGCGGCCGATCATCCTGTCGACCGGCATGTCGGACTTGGCGGAAGTGAAGACCGCGGTGGACACGATCCGCGCCGCCGGCGAAGACCAGATCGTGCTGTTGCACTGCGTGAGCGACTATCCGGCCGACCCCAGTGAGGCCAATCTGCGCGCCATGGCGACGATGGCTGCGGCCTGCCAGTGTCCGGTCGGCTTTTCCGACCACAGCGAAGGCCGGGCGGTGGCGGTCGCCGCCATCGCGCTTGGCGCTTGCGTGATCGAGCGGCACTTCACGCTCGATCGCGACCTTCCCGGGCCCGACCATCGCGCTTCGCTGGAACCGGCGGAGCTGGCGGCGATGATCGGCGACATCCGCACGACCGAAGCGGCCCTCGGCAGCGGCCACAAGCTGCCGCAGCCGAGCGAGTTCGCCAACCGCGCTATCGTGCGCAAGAGCATTGCCGCCGCGCGTGATCTGCCGGTGGGCACGGTGCTTAAGGCCGCCGACCTGACGATGCTCCGTCCGGGCACCGGCCTCGCGCCGAGGCTTCTCCCGCAACTCGCCGGCCGGCGCCTACGCGCCGCCGTCGCGGCGGGGACGCTGATCGCGTGGGATATGCTGGCGTGAGACGCAGACTGCGACCCGCACTCACTGATCTGTCTTGGTCTACCGCTAGGGTTCTTGATAGGCTTGTGCCATGTGGATGCGTCAGCGCCTCGAAGAGATTTGGGCGAATTCTCTGCTTAGATTGCTGCCTGCTCGCCGGTATGAAAGCTATCATCCGCAAAGGCAGGTCTCATATCTTGGGAAAACGTTGATATTCAATACGCCATCCGGGAGCAGCCATTGGCGCGTTGATCATTTCCTCGATGCCGAGCCAGAAACGCTCCGTTGGCTAACTCGATTGGCGCCGGGCGACGTCATGTACGACGTTGGAGCAAATGTCGGCATGTATTCAATCGTCGCCGCCAAGGTGCATGGCGCTCGAGTCTTTGCGTTCGAGCCGGAAGGGCAGAACTACGCGACCTTGTACAAAAATATCGCATGGAATCGTTGTGCTGATGCAATCACCGCGTATTGCATTGCGGTCATGGATGATTTGAAGGTCGACTATCTCAACCTTGCTCAATTCACCGTTGCAAGTGCCATGCACGCTTTCGGAAAGAATTTGCGGCAACCCGGCACCGACGGTGCCACAGAACTCGAAAGCTTCGAGCCCGATTTCCGACAAGGCGCCATCTCCTTCGCAATCGATGATCTTATCGCGCGCGGACTACCGAAACCCCGATTTATGAAAATCGACGTCGATGGTTTTGAACCACTAGTCATCGAAGGAGCGAGGAATTTGCTGATGACGACTGATCGCCTTAGCGTACTGGTTGAGGTAAATCCCAACGTTTCAACCCATAGGGACATGTTGGCATGGATGAAATCCTTAGGCTATCGAACAGACGATTGGAGCGGCGTCGGGAATTCTGCCAATTTCATTTTTGACCGCGAATAAAGCGACGTCGGAGATATTGGTCGTTTACGACGTTCCGATGAACGTTTCGCAGATGCGGCCGATCCAACTCGTCGGACGGTACGACAAATCCAGCGGTTGTAGCCAGTTCTCGTTGTGAACCCCGCCGCGA
>JBAUYV010000474.1:0-3196 GCA_049584975.1 Xanthobacteraceae bacterium
TTGCATCACGGCCGAGTTCCCGCCATTGCGGCAGCCCAAGCCCGAGATCGTCGACCGCGGCACGGTGCGGCTCGGCGACGGTTGCATCACGGCCGAGTTCCCGCCATTGCGGCAGCCGAAGCCCGAGATCGTCGACCGCGGCACGGTGCGGCTCGGCGACGGTTGCATCACGGCCGAGTTCCCGCCAATACGTCGCTAGAAAGATCGTCGGTCGCCGCGGAAAGTGGAGTGTAAGAGATGGCTCAGCAGGCTAAATCGGTCATTTGTAGATTTTACCGGCTCATCCCCGACGCTCCGGCTCCGCGGCCGGCCGACCGCTCGGCCGATGGCATGCTTCCCATGCGGGGCTATCGCTATTGCGAAGCCGTAGCCGCTGCTTCGGCGTTCGGATGGTACATTTACCCGCCGCTGAGCTTCAGCTTGGTGTGGGATGGTGTCGAGATCGCTTGGACCTACGCAGGCGCTGAGGATTGGTTCCCGCTGCGCGGAGCTCAGTTTCCCGGGTTCCGACACCTATTCGAGCAGGCGGCGCCCGACTCGGTCAAGCCTTTGGCTCCGCCATTTCTTGCCGTCTCGCGCGAGCCCGGTGTCGTGCAGATCTGGAGCGGTTATCTGGCGCGCACGGCACCGGGTTGGGCATTGCTCTCGCGGGGTCCGGCCAACATTCCGCGGACCCAGGGCTACGAGCATTTTGAAGGCATAATCGAGTCGGAAACTTGGTTCGGTCCGCTCTTTACCAACATTCGGCTAACCCGCACGAACTCTCCGGTAGAGCTCCACGTCCGCTATCCGCTGTTCCAGGTGCAGCCGCTGCTGCGCGAATGTTATAGCGGTACCTCGTTCGAGGTCGTGGGTTTAGCAGAAATGAGCGCAACCAATTGGCAAGATTTCGAGGCAACGATGAAACCCAATACCGATCAGATGCGGATGCTTGGACATTACGCCGTCGATACGCGACGACGTGGCAAAAGCAAGTCACAAACGCTGCCGAACAATAGTTCAGGCTCCCGAGCGGACGAATAGCGTCAGCGAGCAACTTTAAGGGCGCTTGGTGCTGGATGCAAGGCCAACACGAAGCTCGAGAGGATCGAAACAACGCCCAACCAACTTAGCAAGGCTGGTATTTCATGAAATAAAACGACACCGCCGATAACTGCTATAACTAGACGTAGGAATGTATAAGGACCAAGACTAGAAGCGCTAGCGTATCGTACCGCTACTATCCCTGCGTACATCCCTACGGGTCCAAATATTAGCACCCCGGATAACCAAGGCCAGACCGTACGCTCCGGGAGCGCCGTCGTAGCCAAAACCGGAAGGTTGCAGATGACGGCGACGGCATTCACGTAGAACATCGTGGTCAATTCGGAGTCGCCGCCGGGGCGTTGCAGATATTTGTTCAATACGAATGAGAGGCCATTAAAACTGGTACCAAGCAGAGCAATCAAATAAACTATATTATGGTCGAGAAAAGCAGGCTTGACTATGAATAAGGCGCCAACAGTGCCTATGGCAGTGGCCACCCATTTGAAGGGTGCCACGCGCTCGTTCAGAATGAGCGCGGAGAACACGGCAATGTAAGCCGCCTGGGTGTAGGAAATCGCCGTTGCATCAGCAAACGGCAGGTGGGAGAAGGAGTACATCAGCACCCATAGATATATGACAGACACAAATCCGCGCAGCATTTGCAGCGGCAGCTGGCTGGTTTTCAGCACCGACCAGCCGGTTTTCCAGGCGAGGGACCCAACCAGCATCAACCCGGCACTGCTGCGCAGCAGCGCCAGCTGCATGGCCGAGGCGCGCGACCCGAGGTGATGGATCATCGCAGTTTCGATTGAGAACATGATCGCCTGACCGATCATTAATCCAACGGCAAGACGCTGATTTTTCATGATATACCCCGGTGGGGTTTAACAGATGGCGTCCGTCTCCGCAATGCGAGCGAAGCGAGCAGCGCCGACATGGCGGTGAACCCTCGCGCCGCCGCGAACGCGAAAGAGCGCATCGACTAGACCAGATAATTCACCAAGGCAGATAAAGGAGCTGGCGGGAGAGACATAAAGCCATTGGATTCGTGTATGATCTGGTTATTCAGGCCGGATCAAACCGACGCAACGGAGTTCGCGCCCGCCATTGCGGAAGGTACGGGGGTTTTGCCGGGTTTGTCAGCCGTTGCCGCCAAGCCGGTGCATGTCGGTTTTGACGGCGGGCGGCTGACCTCAGATGCCGGCATCCTGTTGCAGTCGACCGTCGAGCAGCGGTTTAAGATCGCCGAATGGCTGGCGGCCTGCATCGAAGACCGCGCGAGCCGGATCGGGTGCGGCACGAACTCGCCGAGATGATCAGCACCTTGACCGCGATCTCCATCGCCTGGTCGTGCGCCCCACCGAGCGCACAGCCGACAAAGTTCAAGAGCCCGCGCACGCCTTCGCGCCGCACCTCCGGCGGGATGGCCTCCCATTGCGAGCCGGCGATGAATTGCGCCAGCCGGTTCGTGACATGCGATTGCTCGCCGCTCATTGGCCCCTCCTCAGATCGCCAGATAGCCGCCGTCCACCGTGACCGTGCTGCCGGTTACCCAGCGCGACTCGTCGCTGGCAAGAAACAGCACCGCCCCGACGAGATCCTCGGGCTGGCCGAGCCGGCCGAGCGGGATCACCGCCTCTGTCGCACGCCGCGCCTCGGGGTCGGTATAGCTCGCGCGGGTAAGCCCGGTCAGCGTCGGGCGGGGCGCGATCGCGTTGATGCGGATGCCGTGCCCCGCCAGATCGACCGCCATCGCCTGCGTCAGCGAGCGCGCGCCGCCCTTCGAGGCGACATAAGCGACCCGCTCGGGCCGCGCCACCTCGGCGAGCTGCGAGGTCACATTGATGATGCTGCCGCCGCCCTCCTTGACCATCTGCCGCGCTGCCGCCTGTCCCAGGTGAAACATGCCGGTCAGATTGACCGCGATGATGCGGTCCCAGGTATCGGCATCGACATCCAAGAAATTGCGCCGGTGGCTGATCCCGGCCGATTCGAGCACGATATCGAGCCGGCCGAATTCGCGCACGACAGCGACAACGGCCGCATCGACTGCCACACGGTCGCGCACGTCGAGAGCCGATGCGGTTGCCAGCCCGCCGGCGGCACGAATGCGAGCAGCGGTAGCCTCGGCCGCGGCACCATCGCGGTCGGTGCAGAACACCGCCGCGAT
>JBAUYV010000475.1:0-34486 GCA_049584975.1 Xanthobacteraceae bacterium
TTGATGGCTGGCAGACGCTTGCAACAAAGCTCATCGATCAGCCAATTGACCTTGCGGCCTGAAACGATACCTTCATGTTACTGGAGATCGCGCCACACCAAATTCCAACCGCTTTCCAGACGCCAGCCTCTTTGCGGCAATAATCCGATTCTATCCAGCGGGGCGTGAGCAGGACGATGAGCACATCCGCACTTCGCAACTCGGTCTCGATCCGCGTATCCCAACGATCCCCGGTGCGCAGGCCTTCCTTGTCGCACCAGATGGCGAAGTGGGCATTGACGATTTTCGCGTTGACGCGATTTTCCAGCGCAGTGGTATAAGCCGGAATCAACTCGGGGTCGGTTACGGCATCGTGACGTGCGTAAGAGAAAAACGCTTTGAAAATCCTGCCGTTAGGCATGGCAACTTCTCAACGCCGCCCCATTTTCTAGTATACGTTGCATTTGGTGTCTTCGCAAATTCGCCAAGTGCCTACGACCGGCGCGATGCGGCGGGCTTCATCCGCCTCAACGCGCCGCTGCCGCGTACGCTTGGGCAGAGGAAGCGCAAGCTCAAGTTATAGGAGGCGCGCTTAGGGCTTCGCCGCTTTAGGCAGGCGAATGGCAGACCGCTTCGATGTTGTGACCGTCCGGGTCGAGCACGAAGGCACCATAATAATTCGGATGGTAATGCGGCCTTAAGCCGGGCGCTCCGTTGTCCTTGCCGCCCGCGGCCATGGCGGCATGGTAGAACGCATCGACCGTTGCGCGGTCCTTGGCGGCGATCGCGATGTGGATCGGCTTATTGAGGCTGCCTTCGCCGCCGATCCCGAAATCCGGCTTGCCGTCCGCGCCGAAGCCGCCGGCCGAGTGATCGTTCGCGGCCTGCGCGACCCTCCATGACCAAAGAATAGCCGAGCGGCGCGAGCGCCTTCTCGTAGAACACCTTCGAGCGGGCGTAGTCGGAAACGGGGAATCCAATGTGATCAAGCATCGCCGCGCCTCGAAGCGTCACCCAAGTCCACAGTGACCTTGCGGTTCTCGCCCAGGTTCGGTTTTTCGCCGGTGAGCCGGGCCTTGACGAACTCGAACGCCGCAACGGCCCTGCTGGCCGGTCCGTCCCACAATTCCGCCGTCTGCGGCGTGACACGCAGAGGCAGTCGGATCGTCCGGTCCCTTCCACCACAGATTATCGGTGAATCGCCAGATCTCGGCGGCCTTGGCGTGGTCGGGCAGCACTTCGGCACGGGCGGTGATCGACAGATAGGCCCTCTCCTTAGCCTCGACGCAAACGATCCCCACGTGATGCTCGGCCTCGATCTCGTGTTCTTTTCCGCTGCGCAGATCGGTCACGATCCAGATCAGGCCTGCGGCGCGGTCGAGCCGCGGTTCAACCGGCCGCGCGCGAAAGCCGCCGACAGAATGAGTGGTGAGCATGGCCACACCCACGCGCTCAATGATGTCCCAGACGCGATCGAGATGAGGATTGTCGCTCACGACCTAACAATAGCATGGGGCCTGCCGCGGTTCCCGAAAGCCATATTGCGGCCGGGCCCAGCACGACTGAGGAAGCCTAAACCTGCCGTTCGACCAGCTTGCGCTTGATCTCGGCGATGGCTTTCGCCGGATTGAGGCGCTTGGGGCACGCCTTGGCGCAATTCATGATGGTGTGGCAGCGGTAGAGGCGGAACGGGTCTTCCAGATTGTCGAGCCGCTCGCCGGTCGCCTCGTCGCGGGAGTCCACGATCCAGCGCTGCGCCTGCAACAAAGCTGCCGGGCCGAGATAGCGGTCGGAATTCCACCAATAGCTCGGGCACGAGGTCGAGCAGCACGCGCAGAGAATGCACTCGTAGAGGCCGTCGAGCTTGAGCCGGTCGTCGTGGCTCTGCTTCCACTCCTTCTGCGGCGTCGGCGAGACGGTCTGCAGCCACGGCTGGATTGACGCATGCTGGGCGTAGAAATTGGTGAGGTCGGGGACGAGGTCCTTCACCACTGCCATGTGCGGCAGCGGATAGATGCGCACCGGCCCTTTGATCTCGCCCATCGCCTTGGTGCAGGCGAGCGTATTGGTGCCATCGATGTTCATCGCGCACGACCCGCAGATGCCCTCGCGGCAGGAGCGGCGGAAGGTCAGCGTCGCGTCGATATGGTTCTTGATCCAGATGAGTCCATCCAAAACCATCGGCCCGCAATCGCTGGTGTCGATGTAATAGGTATCGACGCGCGGATTGTGGCCGTCGTCGGGATTCCAACGATAGACGCGGTACTCGCGCTCGCTCTTGGCCTTGGCCGGATGCGCCCAGGTCTTGCCCTCGGTGATTTTTGAATTCTTCGGCAGCGTGAACTGGACCATGCGGATGCCTTGTGGGTTCGTTGGACCCGGGACGTTTCAATACACGCGAGCCTTGGGCTCGATGTAGGAGACGTCGTTGGTGAGCGTGTAGGTGTGCACCGGCCGGTAGTCGATAGTGATCCTGCCGGTATCGGTGTCGAGCCAGGAGAGCGTGTGCTTCATCCAGTTCTTGTCGTCGCGATCGGGGAAGTCCTCGCGCGCGTGGGCGCCGCGGCTCTCGGTGCGGTTGACCGCGGAATCCATGGTGACGACGGCTTGCTCGATCAGGTTGGCGAATTCCAGCGTCTCGATCAGGTCGGAGTTCCAGATCAGCGAGCGGTCAGACACGCGCACGTCGCTGATGCCGTCAAAGACCTGGTGGATGAGCCTTGAGCCCTCCTGGAGGACCTCGGCGGTCCGGAAGACGGCGCAATTTTGCTGCATCACCTGTTGCATCTTGGTGCGTAGTTGCGCGGTCGGCGTGCCGCCCGAGGCGTTGCGGAATTTATCGAGGCGCGACAGCGGCCGCTCGGCCGAATCCTTCGGCAGTTCCGGGTGTTTGTCGTTCGGCGTGAGAATTTCGGCGCAGCGCATAGCCGCCGCCCGGCCGAACACCACGAGATCGATCAGCGAATTCGAGCCGAGCCGGTTGGCGCCATGCACGGACACGCACGCCGCCTCGCCGAGCGCCATCAGGCCGGGGACGATGTGATCGGGATTGCCGTCCTTCTTGATCAGCGCTTCGCCGTGATAGTTCGTGGCGATGCCGCCCATGTTGTAGTGAACGGTGGGGACGATCGGCACCGGCTCGCGCGTGAGGTCGACGCCGGCAAAGATGCGAGCCGACTCGGTGATGCCGGGCAGGCGCTCGGCGAGAATCTTCGGATCGAGATGGTCGAGGTGCAGGAAGATGTGGTCCTTCTTCGGGCCGACGCCGCGGCCTTCGCGGATCTCGATGGTCATCGCGCGCGAGACCACGTCGCGCGAGGCGAGATCCTTGGCGGACGGCGCGTAGCGCTCCATGAAGCGCTCGCCTTGAGCATTGACGAGGTAAGCGCCTTCGCCGCGTGCGCCCTCGGTAATGAGCACGCCCGCACCATAAACGCCGGTGGGATGGAACTGAACGAATTCCATGTCTTCCAAGGGCAGACCGGCACGCAGCACCATGGCGTTGCCGTCGCCGGTTTGCGTATGCGCGCCGGTGCATGACGCATAGGCGCGGCCGTAGCCGCCGGTGGCGAGGATGGTCATCTGCGCGCTGAAGCGATGGATCGAGCCGTCGTCGAGATTAATGGCGACGACGCCACGGCAGCGTCCTTCGTCGTCCATCATCAGGTCGATGGCGAAATACTCGATGAAAAACTCGGTCGAGTGGCGCAGCGCCTGACCATACATGGTGTGCAGCATGGCATGGCCGGTGCGGTCGGCCGCCGCGCAAGTGCGTTGCGCGGTGCCCTTGCCGTAATGGGTGGTCATGCCGCCGAATGGCCGTTGATAAATCTTGCCGTCCTCCTCGCGGCGCGAGAACGGCAGGCCCCAATGTTCCAGTTCGTAGACGGCTTCCGGCGCGTTGCGGCACATGTATTCGATAGCGTCCTGGTCGCCGAGCCAGTCCGACCCCTTCACGGTGTCGTACATGTGCCAGCGCCAATCGTCTTCGCCCATATTGCCCAAGGCTGCGGCGATGCCGCCCTGGGCCGCGACGGTGTGCGAGCGCGTCGGAAACACCTTGGTGATACAGGCGGTGCGCAGTCCCGCTTCGCTGCAGCCGACGACGGCGCGAAGGCCCGAACCGCCGGCGCCTACGACCACAACGTCATAGGCGTGATCTTCGATCGGATAGGCGCGGCCGTTAATGGAGGGAGCCGCGCGGCCATTCGATGCGGTCTCTGCCATGGCTTACAATCCAAATGAAAGCTTGAGGAGGCCGTAGGCCGAGATCAGGCCCACGGTCGCGACGAAGAAGGAGTTGACGACGACCAAGGTCAGCTTGGCCATGTCGCCGTGTACGTAATCCTCGATGATCACCTGCATGCCAATTCTCATATGGGCGGTGATCGAGACGATGAACAGAAACATGATGATGGTGACGGTGGGAGAACCCAAGATTTGCGCCACCGCCGGCTGATTGCGGCCGAGCAGCATGATGATGATGACCACCGCCGCGATCGTCAGCGGGATGTTGGCGATGGCGGTCACGCGCTGATGCCAGAAGGCGGTAGTGCCGGACTTTGCCGCGCCAAGGCCGCGCACACGCGCCAGCGGTGTGCGGATGTGTTTGAGCTCGGTCATTGCGGCCCTCCAACGGCGAGCAGGCCGACGATCCACAATATGATTGTGATGGTGATCGAGCCGATCAGGTTGGCGGCCGCCAGCCACTCGCGCTCGTTCGGCCCCAGGCCGTGGCCGGTGTCCCAGATCAGGTGGCGGATACCGCCGAGCATGTGATGGATGAGCGCCCAGGTGTAGCCGAACAGAATGAGACGGCCGATCCACGAATCCGCGAACGCCTGGAACTTCGCATAACCATTGGGGTTTGCCGCCGCGTTCAACCACCATGCAAACAGCACCGTTCCGAAGTACAGGCCGAAGCCGGTGATGCGATGCACGATCGACATCATCATCGTCAGCGTCGGCCGGTAGATTTGCAGGTGCGGCGATAGCGGCCGCTCGGCGGGGGCCCTTGTCTCGGCCATGTGCTCGTCCGTATTCGCTCGACGCAGCCCGGAAACTTGGAATCGTTCCTAGCCAATCCGCGCGCTTGCCGCAATCAGACCAAGGTCAATTTGCGCCGTCGCGTCGCGACTATTATTTCGCCCCAGGCGAAAGATTATTGCTATATTATCTTTATGCAATGGGCATTTTTTGAAGCTTCGCTTCGCAAAATCCGAAGGGAGGGCCCGTTATGCGTTTCGATCTGGCTGATCTGAGCCTGTTTCGCCATGTGGTTGAGGCGGGAAGCATCACACACGGCGCCGAGCGTGCACATCTGGCGCTGGCGGCTGCTTCGACCCGCATCCGCAATATGGAGGATGCGCTTGGCGTCTCGCTGCTGACGCGCGGACGGGCAGGCGTAACGCTCACGCCGGCTGGCCGCACACTGCTGCAGCACGCCCGCTCCATTTTGCGCCAGGCCGAGCGCCTGCATGAGGATCTCGGCGCCTATGGGGGCGGGCTCGCCGGGCAGATCCGCGTGTTGTCCAATACCAATGCGCTGACGGAATTCCTGCCCGAGGCGCTCAGCTCCTTCTTGTCGGAGCATCCGAACGTCAGCGTCGATCTGGAAGAGCGCTTGAGCGACGAGATCGTCGGCCTGATCGCCGAAGGCGTCGCCGGCACCGTCGATGCCGGCGGGCTCGAAACCTACCCGTTTCGCCGCGACCGCTTCGTCCTCGTTGTGGCACGCGATCACGCGCTGGCAAAGCGTTCGAAGATCGGATTTGAAGACGTGCTCGACCACGATTTCGTTGGACTCGATCGCGCCAGCGCCTTGCAACGCTTCCTCTCCAGCAAAGCCGTGCGCATCGGCCGGCCGCTGCGGTTGCGCGTGCAGTTGCGCAGTTTCGATGCCGTATGCCGCATGGTCGAATGCAAGGTCGGCATCGGCATCGTGCCCGAAACGACGGCGCGGCGGGTGCTGAGGACCATGGCGATCGCGCTCGTGCCGCTGACCGATCCCTGGGCGGTACGCGAGCTGACCATCTGCGTGCGCGAGATGAAGGAACTGCCGCTCTACGCACGGCAGTTGGTCGAGCATCTGCGGTCTCAGGGGTGACACAACTAGGTCGCGCATTATCGCGATCGTATCTGCGATCAAAGGCACATATTTCTACGTCAAGCTTCGACCAAAAGGTTCGCCGCCACGACGTGGCCGTCGGTGACGTAATGGTTTACTTGCGACGCGGGAAAGTGCGCTTGGGCCTGATACGAGTTCACGTCGCCGATGACGTTGGTGTTTTTGAGTTCGGCAATAATGAAGTCACGCTCGGCATTGGTGTCGGAGTCGGTGGCGTGAGTGATCTGGAAGGTAAGCTGCGTGAGCGAAAAGCCAGTATCCCTCGTGCCTGCGCCGACCCAGTAGACATGTTCAAGGTCCGGCGGGCGATGGCTTTTGAGCCACAAGTCGGCGGTTCCGAGCGTCGTCTCGGCGCGCTTTAAGCTGAGTGCCCAGAAGCGAACGTGATGGCGCTTGCGCGGATTGTTGTCGATCGCCTTCTGAAAGCCAATGTCTTGGCCGCGGCCGAAAAGGTAGAGCGTGCTGAACGGCGCCGTCGGATAGGGTGATTTGAGCATAAAGGCACGAACCATGCGCCAGGAGCTTCTCAGCGTCAGCGCATCGGCCTCTGCCCAACCCGCTCGCGCGAAGGCCGCGCGCAATTGCGGGAGCGTTCCGGCCAGCACAAGATTGACCGGATCGCCGGGCAACCCATCCGCAGTAATCGAGTAGCGCGGCACACGTTTATGCTGGAGGATTTTGAGGCCGATGCGGACGACGCGGGGGAGAATCACATAGGCGGCGACGGCGTAGGTGACAGCAACGGCCAGGATCCAGGGTAATCTGTTGTCGGCAGTCCGAAAGACCACAAAGACGATCAGCCAGACACTGAGGATCCCCAGGCCCGCAACGATCAAACGCCGGATCAGGCGTATGAACGACCTCACCATCGCGCCAGCATAGCAAAGCTGCTGACGGGCGTCTTACGGGCGGCGCTGATTGTTCAGCGCGCGTCACATCGAAGATGTTTGCAAAATTCTAGCTCAAGGCGTCGACGCGGAAGCTTCGCTTAGCGCGGAATCAGCGCCCAATAGTCGAGATCGAGGATGATCGATGGGTCGTCCGTATCGCCGGATTTGAGCGGAAAATCGGTGCATGGTCGGTCCTTCGTGGCGACCGTGCGCAGCCGTAAGGCGCCGACGTCGCCGCGGCCCGGCAGTTCAGACTTCGCCAGCACTTCGGACCAGGCGAACACGGTGCCGCCGGCAAACAGCGGCGCGACATGGCGGCCGCCATTGATGGCGGCGACGTGGAAGGCATTGGCGAGGCCGTTGAAGGTGAGCGCGCGGGCGAGCGAAATCACGTGCCCCCCATAGATCAGGCGGTTGCCGAAGCGTCCCTTCTTGGCGCTGTAGAGATCGAAATGGATGCGCGCGGTGTTTTGATAGAGCCGCGTGGCGATCTGGTGCTCGGCCTCCTCGACCGTCAGGCCGTCGACGTGGTCTATCTTCTCGCCGACCTCGTAATCGCCGTACCGGTACGGGCTGCCGGCCAGCGCGAAATCGTAAGCTTTAACGTCGATCGGGGGGCAGGCTTCGCCCAGGACTTTCGGATCGAGCACGGTCGGCAACCGCGGCACGTGATCGCCGGGCGCGGGCGCCGCTTCGTTGCCTTTGCGCACCATGACCCAGCGCACATATTCGAGCACCGGCGAACCGTCCTGCTTGTAGCCCGTGGTGCGCACGTAGACGATGCCGGTCTTGCGGCTCGAATTTTCCTTGAGCCCGATGACCTCGGACAGTGCGCTCAGCGTGTCGCCCGGATAGACGGGCCTGCGGAAATAACACCCCGCATAGCCGAGATTGGCCACCGCATTGAGCGAAACGTCCGGCACGGTCTTGCCGAAGATGATGTGAAACACGAGGAAATCGTCAATCGGCGCACCCGGATATCCGATCGCCTGGGCGAATGTGTCCGACGACTGCACCGCGAACCGCCCGCCAAACAGCCCGGTATAGAGCGCGACATCGCCGACCGTGACGGTGCGCGGCGTGGCATGGCGGATGACTTGGCCGACGCGAAAATCTTCAAAATAATTGCCAGGACTCGTCTTCCCCATTGGTAAATCCCTCGCGCTCCAAGCCGGCCGCCGACGCACGCTTCATAACCCACTGTTGGGGCCTGGAAAAGCCATGCACATCGGCCAAAGAACTTTCACGCAACCGTGAGAATCCGGATGAAACCTTCACGCAAAGTGCCTCGTAGCTCCACCAGATGCTGACACGAATGTGACGCCCCCGCACGGGGTTAGTTTGTTATAGGGTCCCCAAAGCTGGATGGATCAAATGTCGACCGAAGCCGCCGCAGCGCCCGCAGTACCCCAAGCCGCCGAGCCCGTCGCGCTGGCCCCAGTCGTGGCGCCGGTTATCCATCCGCTGTGGGTGCGCGTGACCCATTGGGTCAATGCGCTCGCAATGCTGATGATGATTGGATCGGGCTGGCAGATCTACGACGCCTCGCCGCTGTTCGGTTTCACGTTTCCGCCCCAGATCGCGCTCGGCGAGTGGCTCGCTGGAGCGCTGTTGTGGCATTTCGCCGCCATGTGGCTCCTGGTGATCAACGGCATTGCCTATATCAGCCTCGGAATTCTGACCGGCCGCTTTCGCCGCAAGTTGTTCCCGATCCGCCCGCGTGAGTTGCTGAGCGATTTTCTCGCCGCGCTGCGCGGCAAGCTCTCCCACGAGGATCTTTCGGTTTATAATGCGGTGCAGAAGCTGCTTTATCTGGGCGTGCTGCTGGCCGGCGTCGTGATCGTGCTCTCGGGCCTGTCGATCTGGAAGCCGGTGCAGTTCTGGTGGCTCACCGCCTTCTTTGGAGGTTACAACACCGCCCGCTATGTGCACTTCGCCGCCATGACGGCGATCGTGACGTTCCTGACAGTGCATGTGGTGCTCGCGATCATCGTGCCGAAAAGCCTGCGCGCGATGATCATTGGCCGCTGAGCCTGTGTGGAGGAAACGATGTCGCGAAAGCGCAAACAAATCCCCGGCGTCGATCCGAAGCTGCTGATCAAGGATGCGGCCAAGCTGCTGCCTGAGCCTTCGCGAAGGCTCTTCCTGCGCGGCGCGGCGAGCCTCGGCGCGGTCGCCATGCTGACGGGCTGCGATATCGTCGACGGCCCGACTTCGGAGAATGCGCTGCGCGTCATTTCCAATTTCAACGACTGGGTCCAGGCGCGCCTGTTCAGCGAAACGACGCTGGCGCCGGAATATCCGGAAAGCGCCATTACGCGGCCGTTCCCTTTCAACGCCTATTACAGCGAAGACGAGGCGCCGAACGTCGACGGCGAGAGTTACAAGCTTGAGATTGGCGGCCTCGTCGACAACAAAAAGCCGTGGACGCTGCCTGAGCTGAACAAATTGCCGGAAGTGTCGCAGATCACGCGCCACGTCTGCGTCGAGGGCTGGAGCGCGATCGGCTCCTGGCAGGGCGTGCGGCTTTCCGATTTCCTGAAAATGATCGGCGCCGATACCACCGCCAAATACGTCTGGTTCCAGTGCGCGGAAGGCTATTCGAACACCATCGACATGCCGACCGCGCTGCATCCGCAGACTCAGCTCACGCTCAAGTTCGATCACAAGACGCTGCCGACCGCTTACGGCTTTCCGATCAAGATCCGCATTCCCACCAAGCTCGGCTTCAAGAATCCGAAATACGTCACCGCCATGTGGGTGCAGAACAACGACGCCGGCGGCTATTGGGAGAACCAGGGCTACAACTGGTTCAGCGGACTTTAGGGGCGGGGAAGAACAAATAAATCGTCATTGCGAGGAGCGAAGCGACGAAGCAATCCAGGGGCTTCGTCGCCCGCGCAAGCGCGCTGGATTGCTTCGCTTCGCTCGCAATGACGTTCACGTCTGCGATCGCGGCGGCGGCACCTCGGTAATCAAGCGGGCGCCGCGCTGGAAGGTGATGTAGCCCCACAACCAGGTGAGGGCGACGACGAAGCGGTTGCGCAGTCCGATCAAAAAGTAGATGTGCACCATGCTCCAGAACAGCCAGCCGACAAAGCCCCTGAGCTGAAACGATCGGAATTCCACCACGGCGGCGCGCCTGCCGATGGCGGCCAATACGCCCATGCTTCGATAGCGGAACGGCGGCACGGACCGGCCGGCGAGGCGCTCGGCGATGAGCCGGCCCACATGGTGGCCCATCTGCTTGGCGGCGGAGGCGAGACCCGGAACGGGCGTGCCGCCAGCGCCTCGTACCGAGGCCGTGTCACCGATTACAAAGACATTGTTGTCCCCCGGCAGCGAAAGGTCGGGCCGGACGATGACGCGTCCGGCGTTGTCGTGATCGGCGGCGAGCCAGGCCGCCGCCGGTGAAGCCACGACTCCCGCTGCCCAGACAACCGAGGCGGCATCGATGCGGCCGTCTTTGAGATCGACGCCGCGCTCTTCGCAGCGCATAACCGGTGTCGAGGTCATCACGTCCACGCCCATGGCCGTGAGGGTGTCGCGCGCGTAGGCGGAATGTTGCTCCGAGAACGCGGGAAGGATTCGCGAGCCGGCTTCGATCAGCACGATGCGCGAGGTGCGCGGATCGATCTGGCGGAAGTCGCGGGCGAGCGTCTGCCGCGCCACCTCCGCAATGGCGCCGGCCATCTCCACGCCGGTCGGCCCGCCGCCGACGATGACGAATGTGAGGAAGCGCCGACGCTCGCTCTCGTCGCGTGCGAGCTCGGCTTGCTCGAACGCCGAGAGGATGCTGCGGCGGATGCGCGTGGCGTCTTCGATGCGCTTCAGCCCCGGCGCGTACGCGGCCCAGTCGTTGTGACCGAAATACGAATGCGTCGCGCCGGTTGCGACGATGAGGAAGTCGAACGGAAAGGAGCCCGACTTGGTGTTGACGGTGCGGGCCGTCAGATCGATGGCGGTGACTTCCGCCATGTACACGGTGGCGTTTTGCTGACGGCGCAGGATATGGCGGATCGGCCAAGCCACCTCGGCGGGCGAGAGCGCCGCCGTCGCCACCTGATAGAGCAGCGGCTGAAAGCAGTGATAGTTCTGCCGGTCGATGATGGTGATCTCGACCGGCGCACGGGACAGCGTCTTCGCCGCCTCAAGTCCGCCGAAGCCGGCGCCGAGAATAACCACACGAGGCCGTTCCTGCGGCATGGACAGTGGCTCCGCGGCGAGGGGCAGGCGCGCCCCGAACTATGCACCTCCGCCACGGCAGTTGCCATCCGCTGCGACGCCGATTAGCACTGGCGCCGCGCACCACTATTCAGGCACCATTCATGCCCACTCATAAGCTTTTGTTGTTGGCCGGCGACGGCATCGGCCCGGAAGTCATGGCCGAGGTGAAGCGGCTGCTCGGCTTCTTGGCCAAGAGCGGCATTGCCACGTTCGAAACCGAAGAAGGGCTCGTCGGCGGCGCCGCTTGCGACGCCCACAAGGTGGCCATTACCGATGCGACCATGGCAAAGGCGCATGGCGCCGATGCGGTGATCTTCGGCGCTGTCGGGGGACCGAAATGGGACAAGGTGCCGTTCGACGCGCGGCCGGAAGCGGGGCTGCTTCGCTTGCGCAAGGACCTCGGGCTTTTTGCCAACATTCGGCCGGCGATCGTTTATCCGGCGCTGGCCGATTCTTCGAGCCTGAAGCGCGAGGCCGTCGACGGGCTCGACATCATCATCCTGCGCGAGCTCACCGGTGGCGTCTATTTCGGTGAGCCGAAGACCATCACCGATCTCGGCAACGGCCAGAAGCGCGCCATCGATACCCAGGTTTACGACACCTACGAGATCGAGCGCATCGCGCGCGTCGGCTTCGAGCTTGCGCGCAAGCGGCGTAACAAAGTCACCTCCATGGAAAAGCGCAACGTGATGAAGACCGGCGTACTCTGGCACGAGGTCGTCAGCGAGTTGCACGCGCGCGAATACAAGGACGTACAGCTCGAGCATATGCTGGCCGATGCGGGCGGCATGCAGCTCGTGCGCTGGCCGAAACAGTTCGACGTGATCGTCACCGACAATCTGTTCGGCGACATGCTCTCCGACGTGGCGGCGATGCTTACCGGCTCGCTGGGCATGCTGCCGTCGGCGTCGCTCGGCGAAGTCGATGCCAAGACCAAGCGGCGCAAGGCCATGTACGAGCCGGTGCACGGCTCGGCTCCCGACATCGCCGGCAAGTGCATGGCGAACCCGATCGCCATGCTGGCTTCGTTCGGCATGGCGATGCGTTATTCGTTCAACATGAGCAAGGAGGCCGATTTGCTCGACGCGGCCATCGCCGCCGCACTGGCCAAGGGGCTGCGCACCGCCGACATAATGTCCGACGGGGCCAAGATCGTCAGCACCGCCGAAATGGGTGCGGCGATCGTCGGCGAGATGGAGAAGCTCGCGGCGTAGCGATCAACGCATCGCCGCCAAGCGGGCTTCAGAACGGTGAGTACGGACTGTAGCCCGGAAGATAGAACGGCCGCGCCGGCGAGAACGCGCCCACCGCATTGCTCGTGTCGGGGCCGTAATACCAGACGCTGCTGCGGCCCGGATCGCCGCCCGGCGGGAATATGTAGTCGGTGAACCCGCGGTCGCCCACGGAGACTTCGGTGCCCGTATCCAGATACGAGCGCGGCGTGACGTAGACCGTCGTGGTGCCGTCGGCATGGTGGATGATGGTGCGGGTGGGCTGAATGATCGTGCCGGCCGCGGATCGCTCCACTACGACGGGGCGCTTCTTCGGTGCGGCAGTGGCCAAGCTTGCTTGCGCCGACGCGACCGCAAGGACGGCGGCAATAACGACGAACTTACGCATAAGGCCTCGCTTTCCTTCGGTGCAATCTAGCCCGCTTTCGCAAGGCACAACAGTGTACCGGCAACGGCCGCCATGGCGCGATGTTCCCGCCGGTGGCGGCGTCACTTTCTCGCACCAACTGGCAGAATAATATGCTTTGCCTCGTCCCCTTTATATTACACTATTTCCCAACAAGGCGTTGATGGAGATCAACGCCGGGGTGACGCGCTCAAAAAACGCGCACCGGCCAAAGGGAGAGGTCCCATGGAGAACGCGCTCTCGGCGGCGTTGAGCCGCCGCAATTTGCTGCGCCAAGCAGGCGTGGCCGGCCTTGCCACATTTGCCTCGCCGAGCTGGGCTCAGTCGGTGGTGAAGCTGCCGCTGCCGGGCGGTGCGGATGAACGGCAGATCACGACGTCATTTCCGCAAAAAGGCAGAATGATCCTGCAGCGGACGCGCCCGCCACTGTTGGAGACGCCGTTCGAGGTGTTCGACAAAGGGGTATTTACGCCGAACGATGAGTTCTTCGTGCGCTGGCACTGGGCCGTCATTCCGACCAGCGTCGACGTCCACAAATTCCGCCTGAATGTCCGCGGCCATGTGGATCGCCCGCTGTCGCTGACGCTGAAGGAAGTTTTGGCGCTGCCGCAGATCGAGTATGCGGCCGTGAACCAGTGCTCGGGCAACTCGCGTGGTTTGTTCCAGCCGCGCGTGCCCGGTGGCGAGTGGGGCAACGGCGCCGTGGGCAATGCGCTGTGGACCGGCGTGAGCCTCAAGGCCGTCCTCGACCGAGCCGGCGTGAAGGCCGGCGCCGTGCAGGTCCGCTTCAACGGCATGGACGATCCGGTCGTGAAGGATGGGCCGGACTTCATAAAGTCGCTATCCGTCGACCACGCCCGCGATGGCGAGGTGATGATTGCGTACGCCATGAACAGCGAGCAATTGCCGCTGCTCAACGGCTTTCCGCTGCGCCTCGTCGTGCCCGGCTGGTACGCGACTTACTGGATGAAGATGCTCAATGACATCGAGGTGCTGGACAGTCCCGACACCAATTTCTGGATGAAGACCGCGTATACGATCCCCGACACGCCGCACGCCGACATGAAGCCCGGGCAGACCGGCGTGCCGATGGTGCCGATCAACAAGCTCAACCCACGCTCCTTCATCACTAACATCAAGGCGGGCGCCAAGCTTGCGGCCGGTGAGCCAGCGACAGTCCGCGGCATCGCGTTCGGCGGCGACACCGGCGTCAAGCGCTTGGACTTCTCGCATGATGGTGGCAAGACGTGGCAGGCCGCCCATTTGGGCAAGGACGAAGGCAAATACAGCTTCCGGCAATGGCGGACGCGCTTCACGCCCGAGAAAGGCGACTACACCCTGATGGCCCGTTGCACGAACGACCGCGATGACGTGCAGCCGGATCAGCCCAACTGGAATCCGGCGGGCTTCATGCGCAATGTGATCGAAGCCACGCCGGTTTCGGCAGCGTGAGGAGGATCGCCATGAGAACCGTCATGATACGCAAGATTCTCCCTCTCGCGCTCGTTGTCGCCGCCGCATTGGCGCTGCCGTCCGCGCAGGCGAAAACCCGCTTTGTCTTGAAGTCGGAGGACGTGAAGCTGCCGCAAAGCGATCGCGGGTTGCCGGAGGGGGCGGGGCGCGATGTTGTGCAGAACAATTGCTTCACCTGTCACTCCGCCGGCATGATCTTGACCCAGCCGCCGTTGCCGAAGGCCGCGTGGCAAGCCGAGGTGGCCAAGATGCGCAACGTCTACAAGGCGCCGGTCGATGAGAAGGACGTGGCGGCTATCGTCGACTATCTGACAGCCGTCAAAGGTCCAAAGTAGCGGAGCTGCAGTCACCGCTGCTGAATGTGTCGGCGCAGTTTGGCGCTGTGCTTTGGTTCGCGCGGGGCCGGAGCCGGCGCTTCACGCTAGGGCGTCGCCGCCAGGATGGGGCTGCGCTGGCCGCAGAACGTGCGTTTGATCTCGGCCTGGGCGAACAGTTCGTCGAGCGCGGAATTGCCGCCGGCGGAGTTGACGGTCAGGCGGTCGATTGTGCAGCTCAGCATCGGCCGCGCCACCGCCTCGTCGCCTGGGCTGCAATACCAGCCGGAGATCTGCATGACGGGCTTGTCGAAGGGCCGCGCGAAGCCGAGGCAGCGACGCGCGTTGCCTTGGGACGAGATGGCGAAATCAACGAGCGGCACCGTCCCAAATTTACTGTCGATCTGGCCAGCCGCCTTGACGCCGTCCGTGATGGTGAGGCCGGCGACGCGCGCCGCGATCTCGCTTTCGGCGTCGGTGAACGGCTTGGTCTCGATACCCGTGCGGTAGACCTCGACCGTCATGTAGGGCCCCGTCACCGGCAGCGCTGCCCCAGGTCAGCACGTCCTTGCGGGCGCCATCGGCGGGACGCCGCAGGATGGAATAGTCGAAGGGGACCGCGGCGAGTTCAGGCGCCAACAGCTCGAAGGCCGCGTAGGGCCGTGCGACCTTGATCCATTCCGGCCGCGGCGGCGCCTCGATGCTGGCGATAAATGCCGTCGAGCGGAAAAAGCTCGCGGCCGCGATGGCGAGCAGCGCCAACGCGCCCATATAGGCGAGAACGCGCACCAAGGTGGCGCGGATGTCCTCGCTAACCGAATATGAGGCTCGCTCCAAGGCGGGTGTCCCATAAACGTTGTGTTAGGGACGTTTCTCGCTTAGAAGCGCTTCCGCTCCGGTTCCCGCGGTGCCGGTAGCGGAGCAAATTTTTCGATGGAGAGTTAACCATGGGTTACAAAGTCGCCGTTGTTGGCGCGACCGGCAATGTGGGGCGCGAAATGCTCAACATTTTGGCCGAAAGGTCATTCCCGGCCGACGAAGTGGTCGCGCTCGCCTCGCGCCGAAGCATGGGCGTCGAAGTCTCCTACGGTGAACGAACCCTTAAGGTTAAGACGCTTGAGCATTATGACTTCTCGGGCGTCGACATCTGCCTAATGTCGGCCGGCTCCGCTGTGTCCAAGCAATGGTCGCCAAAGATTGCCGCCGCCGGCGCCGTGGTGATCGATAACTCGTCGTGCTGGCGGTACGACTCTGACGTTCCGCTGATCGTGCCGGAGGTCAATGCCGACGCGGTCGCTGGCTTCCGTAAGCGCGGCATCATCGCCAATCCCAATTGCTCGACCGCGCAACTCGTCGTCGCGCTCAAGCCGCTGCACGACAAGGCGAAGATCACGCGCGTCGTGGTCGCCACCTATCAGTCGGTTTCGGGCGCCGGCAAGGAGGGGATGGACGAGCTGTTTTCACAAAGCAAGGCCGTGTTCACGCTGGGCGAAATCGAGGCGAAGAAATTTCCCAAGCGCATCGCCTTCAATATCATTCCGCAGATCGACGTGTTCATGGAGGACGGCTACACCAAAGAAGAATGGAAGATGGTGGTCGAGACCAAGAAGATTCTCGATCCCAAGATCAAGCTTACCGCGACCTGCGTGCGGGTGCCGGTCTTCATCAGCCATTCGGAAGCCGTCAATATCGAATTCGAGAATCCGATCACACCCGACGAAGCGCGTGACATCTTGCGCAACGCGCCGGGTTGCCTGGTCATCGACTCGCGCGAGCCCGGAGGCTATGTGACGCCTTACGAAGCGGCGGGCGAGGATGCGACCTACATCAGCCGCATCCGTGAGGATGCGACGGTAGAGAACGGCCTTTCCATGTGGATCGTATCTGATAACTTGCGCAAAGGGGCGGCGCTCAACGCAATTCAAATCGCCGAATGCCTGATCAACCGCAAGCTGATCACCGCCAAGCAGAAGGCGGCGTAAGCCGAATTCGCAGGGTCGCGCTGGCGTCCAGCCGGCGTGCCGCCGCCGCATTGCGTAACCGGAAGTTTAGGCAGCGCGCGCGTCTCGCTTGGGCGCAGTGGCACGTTATCTGCAGGGCAGGTAGCCTGAAGCTGGGAGCAGGGGTTATCGAACGATGAGTGTCCGCCCGCGGCGCAGTGTCCTCTATATGCCTGGATCGAACGCACGGGCGCTCGAAAAGGCGCGCGAATTGCCGGCGGACGGCGTCATTCTCGACCTCGAAGATGCGGTGGCGCCGGAAGCCAAGGGCGCGGCGCGCGAGCTGATCAAGAAGACCCTGGAGAAGGGCGGCTTCGGCGACCGTGAGGTCATGGTGCGGATCAACGGCCTCGACACGCGCTGGTGGGTCGATGACCTGCACGTGGTGGCCGACGCCAGGCCGGATGCGGTGCTGGTGCCGAAAATATCCGATCCGCATCAGTTGCAGGATTTGGCAGCCCGCATCGTCGACATGGGCACTGACCCGCATATCCGCGTGTGGGCCATGATGGAGACGCCGCTGGCGATGCTCAACGTGGCTGAGATCGCCGCGGCGGCGCTGGATTCGGAGACGCGGCTGACAGGCTTCGTCATGGGCACCAATGACCTCGCCAAGGATACGCGGGCGCGCATCGTGCCCGGCCGCGCGCCGATGCTGCCGTGGCTGATGAACTGCCTCGCGGCCGCGCGCGCCTATGGCCTTGAGATTCTCGATGGCGTCTACAACGACCTCGGCAACGCGGAAGGCTTCGCGCAGGAATGCCGGCAGGCGCGCGAGCTCGGGTTCGACGGCAAGACGCTGATTCATCCGAAGCAGATCGAGGCCTGCAACGAGGCGTTCTCGCCGGCGTCCGACGAAGTGGAAGCGGCGCGCAAGACCATTGCGGCCTTCGATCTGCCGGAAAACAGGGACAAGGGCGTCATTCAGATCGAAGGCCGCATGGTCGAGCGTCTGCACGCCGAGATGGCGCGGCGCACCGTGGAGATCGCCGACGCCATTGCGAAGCGAGAGCCGGCTAAAGAGGCGGTCAAAGAGACGCAGAAGGCCAAGGCCGCTAATTCCTGAGCCTAGTTTCCATCACTTGAGCTACGCGCCAAAAGCGACCACGAAGTAAGCGTGACGGACGGCCTTTTAGTTCTTCAGCCGATAGCCGGTCTTGAAGAACCACCAGATGACCGCCATGCAGATCGCCAGGAACAGAAGCGTCATCAAAAGGCTGATGCCGACATTCACGTCGGCGATACCGAAAAAGCTCCAGCGGAACCCGCTGATCAGATAAACCAGCGGATTGAACAGCGTCACCGTGCGCCAGAACGGCGGCAGCACGCTGGTCGGATAGAACGTGCCGCCGAGGAACGTCAGCGGCGTGAGGAAGAGGAGCGGTACGATCTGCAGCTTTTCGAAGCTGCTGGCCCAGAGCCCGAGGATGAAGCCGAACAGGCTGAAGCTCACCGAGGTCAGCACCAGGAAGGCGAGCATCCACAGCGGATGTTCGATCCGCACCGGTACGAACAGGGCGGATGTCGCCAGAATGATGCAGCCGAGCACGACCGACTTGGTCGCTGCCGCGCCGACGTAGCCAAGCACGATCTCGAATGACGACACCGGCGCCGAGAGCAGTTCGTAGATGGTGCCGACGAAGCGCGGAAAATAGATGCCGAACGCGGCGTTGGTCACGCTTTGGGTGAGCAGCGTCAGCATGATCAGGCCGGGCACGATGAAGGAGCCGTAGTTGACGCCTTCGATCTGGGTGATGCGCGAGCCGATCGCGGCGCCGAAGACGATAAAATACAGCGACGTCGAGATCACCGGCGAGACGACGCTCTGGAACAGCGTGCGGCCGGTCCGCGCCATTTCGTACATGTAGATGGCGCGCACGCCATAAATATTCATCGTGAGATTCATGATCGCTGCCTCACCAGGCCGACGAAGATGTCTTCGAGCGAGCTTTGTGTCGTCTGCAGGTCCTTGAAGCCGATGCCGGCGCGCTGGATGTCGTCGAGCAGCGTGGTGATGCCGGTGCGCTCGGCCATGGTGTCGTAGGTGAAGATCAGCTCCTTGCCGCCGTCGGCCAGGACCAGATTATGGGCCGCGAGCGCGTCCGGGATCGCATTGAGCGGCTCGCGCAGCTCCAGCGTCAACTGCTTGCGGCCGAGCTTGTGCATCAGCGCGGCTTTCTCTTCGACCACGATCAGCTCGCCCTTGTTGATGACGCCGACGCGGTCGGCCATCTCTTCGGCTTCCTCGATGTAATGGGTGGTGAGGATGATGGTGACGCCCGACGCGCGCAGCGAACGGACGAGCTGCCACATGTCCTTGCGCAGTTCCACGTCCACGCCGGCTGTCGGCTCGTCGAGAAAGAGAATCTGCGGCTCATGCGCCAGCGCCTTGGCGATGAGCACCCGGCGTTTCATGCCGCCGGAGAGCGTGATGATCCGCGAATCCTTCTTGTCCCAGAGCGACAGCTCCTTGAGCACCTTCTCGATGACAGCTGGGTCCGCGGGTTTGCCGAACAGGCCGCGGGACAGGCGCATGGTCGCCGGCGGCGTCTCGAAAGCGTCGGTGGTCAACTCCTGCGGCACCAGTCCGATCTGCGCGCGCGCGGCACGGTAGTCGGTGATGATGTCGTGGCCGTCGACTTTGACCGTGCCCGCCGACGGTTTGACGATCCCGCACACGATGTTGATCAGCGTCGTCTTGCCGGCGCCGTTGGGACCGAGCAGCGCGAAAATCTCGCCGCGCCGGATGTCGAGGCTCACGTCCTTGAGCGCCTGGAATCCAGACGCGTAGGTCTTCGACAGATGCGAGATGGAAATGGCGGGGGTCATGATTTCGCAGCGTCATCACCAGGCTCGACCCGGTGATCCATCTTAAAAAGGTCGAATCAGGATGGATTGCCCGATCAAGTCCGGCAATGACAGATGCTCACACCCACGGCCGTGCCGCTTTGGACTTCTGCTCGAAGCTCTCGATCTTCTCGCCCTTGACCATGGTCTGGCCGATGTCGTCGAGGCCTTCGAGCAGGGACTTCTTGCGGTGCGGCTCGATGTCGAACTTCACCACGCCGCCGTCGGGGCCGCGAATCTCTTGCTTCTCCAGATCGACGGTGAGCGTCGCATTGGCGCCGCGGTCGGCGTCGTCGAACAGCTTTTCCAGATCCTCGGGCGAGACTTTGATCGGCAGCACGCCGTTCTTGAAACAGTTGTTGTAGAAGATGTCGCCGAACGAGGTCGAGATCACGCAGGTGATGCCAAAATCCAGGAGCGCCCAGGGCGCGTGCTCGCGCGAGGAGCCGCAGCCGAAATTGTCGCCGGCAACGAGAATCTTGGCCTTGCGGTAAGCCTGTTTGTTGAGAACGAAATCGGGGTTCTCGGTGCCGTCATCGCGAAAGCGCTTTTCGGAGAAAAGACCCTCGCCGAGGCCGGTGCGCTTGATGGTCTTCAGATATTGCTTGGGGATGATCATGTCGGTGTCGATGTTGATCATCTTCAGCGGCGCCGCGACGCCCTCGAGCACGGTGAATTTTTCCATCTTCGTTCCTGCGCGATGCGGATACTGGGACTAGGTTCGCTGCCGGGTTAATGGGGTTTCGTTCGGCAGCGGTCAAGCCCTGCCCCCCGGGCCCCGCCATCCGGCGCTTTAGCCGCCGTGGCCGGGCTGATATAGTGGCCTCAAAATCGACGGGAGCGAAACATGACCATTGTCGCCGAACGGGCCAGGACGATTGCGGTCACCAAGCTGCATCCGCTCATCGGGGCGGAAATCGGCGGCGTCGATCTCAGCCGCGCACTGGACGCCGAAACGCTGCGACAGATCAGGGACGCCTGGCACGAACACACCGTCCTGCTGTTCCGGGGTCAGAACCTCTCGGAAGACAACCAGCGCCGGTTCGCGGCCCATTTCGGCCCGGTCGCCAAGCGCGTGCCGCCAAAGCCCCGCGCGCCCGGCGCCGAGAACGCGGTGGAATGGGACGACATGATGATGGTGAGCGACAAGGTCGACGCCCATGGCAAGCCGCTTGGCACGCTTGGGCACGGCGAGATGTGGTTCCACACCGACAAGTGCTACCACCGGCGCCCGCATTGGGCGACGTTCCTGTACGGCTTGGAAATCCCGACCGAGGGCGGCCATACGCAGTTTTCGAGTCTCTATGCGGCGTACGAAAACCTGCCGGCCGATCTGAAGCGGCGGCTCGACGGCGCCATGGTGATGCAGGGCCAGCAATACGGCGTCGGCCGCCGCATCGACGTGACGCTGCCGCTCGAAAGCACGCACCATTGCCGGCAGCCGATCTTCGTCACCAATCCCGGCTCCGGGCGAAAGGCGCTTTACGTCGCCAGCCAGAACTCCATGTGGATCGAAGGCATGGACCGCGACGAAAGCGAGGCACTGCTACAGAAGCTATTCGCCATCGCCGAGGATCCGGCGATCATCTACGAGCACGTCTGGCAGCCCGGTGATCTTGTCATGTGGGACAACCTTGCCTGCCTGCATGCGCGCACCGATTGGCCGCAGGAACAACGTCGGACGCTGCGGCGCTGCACCGTCGAGGGCGAACTGCTTTATTGATGAACCTTCCACGCCGGAAACTTTTACAGGTCGCGGCCGGTGCTGCCGCGCTGCGATCTTTTCCGCGTGCCGCCATGGCGGAGGACGCTTATCCGTCGCGGCCAGTCCATCTCATCGTCGGCTTCACGCCGGGGGCGGCGTCCGACATCATCGGGCGCCTTTTCGCCCAAGGTGCGGGACCTCTTGTGGGTCAGGAAATCGTCGTCGAGAACAAGCCGGGCGCGGGCTCTAGCATTGCCGCCCAGTACGTCGCCCGCGCCGCCAAGGATGGCTACACGCTGTTTCTGCCGGCGCTCTCGACGCTGACCAACGAGATCATCAATCCGTCTGCGTCCTTCGATCTCGGCAAAGACTTTGCGCCGATCGCACTTCTGGCCATTGGCGCCGTCGTTCTGGTGGTCAATCCCGCCACCAACGTCCACAGCGTTTCCGAACTCATCGCCTTGGCCAAGTCGAAGCCGGGCCAGGTACTCTATGGCTCGACTGGCATGGGGAGTCTACCTCAGCTCGCCGCGGAATTGTTTGCTCAGCGCGCCGGCATCAAGCTGACTCACGTGCCTTATCCGGGCAGCCCACAGATTGCCGCCGATCTGATCGCCGGCCGCATCACCATGTCCTTCACTATCGCATCTTCGGTGATCGGCCAGATCGCAGCCGGCCAAGTGACGGCGCTGGCGACGGCGGCCAGCAGACGCCCGAGCGCTCTGCCCAACGTGCCGACCATGGCGGAAGCCGGCATGCCCGATTTCGATACCGGCCTCTGGCTCGGCCTGGCGGCGCCCGCGGGCGCGCCGCAGCCTGCGATCAAAAAACTCGCCGATGCGGCCCATGAGGCCATGCACGCGCCGGCCACGGTGGAAGCATTGCGCAAGCAGGGATACGACCCGCTCGATGCCGGGCCCGACGCGTTCGCTGCTTTCCTGCGCAGCGAAACTGAGCGCTGGACCGCGGTGGCGCGCGCCGCGGGCATGAAAAGCTGAAGAAAGCCGACGCGCCGCTCAGCTGTGCGCCACCATGATCTCCGTGGGCGCTTTGAATTTCGATTCACGGTCGAGCGTGCACACCTGGACGTGATATTCGGTGTAGTACTTCTGCCGCGCCAGCTTTTGCGCGGCGATGTGCTCTGGATTGGTGCGCCAGGCGTGCAGGCCTTCCTCGTGCTCGAACTCGACAATGGTCACACGTTCGCCATCGTCGGCGAAAAAGCCCTTGTGTGAGATGTAGCCCGGCATGGTTTTGGCGAGTTCGTTCATGCGCTCGACCAAAGCAACGTATTCGTCCCGGACTCCCGGTCTCAAGCGGGAGCGAAAAACGGTGATCAGCATGATGTGTCTTCCTCGTCAGCAATGCGATCGAGATACGCGCATCGCTGTCTTATAGCACGATCGCGGCCGCTTCAGCGCGGCGACTGCTTTTCGCTCTTGGGAAGCGCATCAAGCGAAGTGACCCATGGGCGCGCCGAGCGAAACCATTGCTGCCGCCGCGGAGCCAATTGATCGCGCTGGCGCAGGATGCCGACCCGCACCGTGTAGGACGGCTGTACGCCTTCGCCGATGGTCGTCGAATAGATCGGAGAGCCGCATTTGCCGCAAAACGCCTGCACGCGCGGAATCCCGCTGTCAGCAGTGTTTTTCACGTAGATCGTGGGCTGGCCTTTCATCTTGAACGTGGCCCCCGGGACCGGGATCGAGATGCGGAAGGCGGAACCGGTGCCGGTCTGACAATCGGTGCAATGACACACTTGGGTCTTTTCCGGATCGGCCTCGCCCTCGATGGTGATTGCCCCGCAATGGCAGGCGCCGTCGATCTTCATCGTGTCCCTTCCTCTCTTCGCCGCTCGCGCCGGCTGATTTGAAACTTTATCGCTAATTCGCCGCGCGCTCGATCGTATGCATGTCGGCGTCCGACAGGCCGAAATGATGGCCGATCTCGTGCACCAGCACGTGCTTGATGATGGCGCCCAGCGTATCGTCGTGCTCGGCCCAATAGTCGAGAATCGGGCGCCGGTAGAGCCAGATCATGTTGGGCATCTGCACCGGCGCGCTTTCCGACCGGAACGGCAGGCCAACGCCATGGAACAGCCCAAGCAAATCAAACTCGCTTTTGGCACGCATGCGGCGGAGCACCTCCCGGGTCGGGAAGTCGTCCACCTGGATGACGAGATTGCTGCACAGATCGCGAAATCGCTTCGGGAGATGGCGAAACACTTCGCTCGCCAAGACCTCGAACGCAGCGAGCGAAGGCGCCTTGGCGGGCTCCCAGGCCAACGGATCGGATGTGAGATCGGCCATGGGGCGGTTTTAAGCCGCTCGGGCTTCGTGGCCAAGCGCGGCGAGGTTGACCGGACGGCCGCGATACGAGAGCCTTGAGCCTTGGGAGCGGGGCAAGGCGAACGAGGCGGCAATGTCTTTGAAGTGGCTCGTATTGCTCGCTGCTTTGACCGCGTTGTCGCTGCTTGGCACAGCGCCGTGGACACCGACACGGGCGCAGACCACGCACTCAGGCGGACCCCACAGGCCGATGGCGCGCCGGGCGCGCCCCTACATCGTGATCACGCCGGGACAGTTGCTCTACCGGCGCTGCGTCGACTGGCTGGAGCTGCAATACCGGCCGAGCGGAACGGTGCTCTATCCGCAATATCGTTGCTGGTAGGCGAGGGGGTGAGGCCTCCCCTTGCGGAGTTTCCCGGGCGCACCGCAGCACGAAGTTGTGCGCTGCAGACCCGGGATCGTCACATACACTGAGCGCGCGAAGGTTCCGGATCTCTGCGGTGCACCGCTTCGCTTCGCTACGCGCTGCACCGCGTCCGGGGCACGTGGCCGTTACTGCCACTCCCTCACATCAACGAAATGTCCGGCGATCGCCGCGGCGGCCGCCATGGCCGGCGAGACCAAGTGCGTGCGTCCCTTGTAGCCCTGCCGGCCTTCGAAGTTGCGGTTCGAGGTCGAGGCGCAGCGCTCCCCCGGATTGAGCTTGTCGGGATTCATGGCAAGGCACATGGAGCAGCCGGGCTCGCGCCACTCGAAGCCGGCTTCGATGAAGATTCTATCGAGGCCCTCGGCTTCGGCCTGCTCTTTGACCAAGCCCGACCCAGGCACCACCATGGCGGTAACGTTGGCGTTGATCTTCTTGCCGTCGATCATCTTGGCGGCGGCGCGCAGGTCTTCGATGCGCGCGTTGGTACACGAGCCGATGAACACGCGGTCGATGGCGATGTCGGAAATTTTTTCGCCGCCCTGCAGGCCCATATATTTGAGCGCCCGTTCGATCGCCTCGCGCTTTTTCTCATCGGTGACGCCGTCGAGCCGGGGCACGCGGCCACTCACCGACACCACCTGTTCGGGACTCGTGCCCCAGGTGACCAGCGGCGGCAGCTTCGCGGCGTCAAGTTTGATCTCGCGATCGAAATGGGCGCCGTCGTCGGAATGCAGCGTCTCCCAGTATTTCAACGCCACGTCCCAGTCCTTGCCCTTCGGCGCCTTGGGACGGCCGTTCAGATAGGTGTAGGTCTTCTCGTCGGGCGCGATGAAGCCCGCCTTCGCGCCGGCCTCGACCGACATGTTGCACACCGTCATGCGGCCTTCCATGGACAGCGAGCGGATCGCTTCGCCGGCATATTCGAGCGCGTAGCCGGTGCCGCCGGCGGTGCCGATTTCGCCGATGATGGCGAGGATGATGTCTTTGGCGGTGACGCCGGGCGGCAGCTTGCCGTCGACCACGGCGCGCATGTTCTTTGATTTGCTCTGGATGAGTGTTTGTGTCGCCAGCACATGCTCGACTTCCGAGGTGCCGATGCCGTAGGCCAGCGCGCCGAAAGCGCCGTTGGTCGCCGTGTGGCTGTCGCCGCACACCAGCGTCACGCCCGGCAGCGTGAAGCCCTGCTCCGGTCCGATGATATGGACGATGCCCTGGCGGCGGTCGAACTCGTCGTAATATTCGAGATTGAAGAACTTCGCGTTCTCGGCGAGGTAGGCGATTTGCGCCGCGCTTTCCGGATCGGGATTGGGCAGGTGGCGATCGGTGGTCGGCACGTTGTGGTCGACGACCAGCAGGGTTTTGTCCGGCGCGCGCACTTTGCGCCCGGCGAGCCGCAAGCCCTCGAACGCCTGCGGGCTTGTCACCTCATGGACGATATGGCGGTCGATATAGATCAGCGAGGCGCCGTTCGGCTCCTCCTCGATCAGATGATCGTCCCAGATCTTGTCGTATAGGGTGCGGGGCTTAGCCATCCCGGAATGCTCCTCGCCGTAAAGCTTACACACATATAGGTTCGGCCGTCCTTTAGCGCCTGGAGGGCGGGAGGAAAAGGGCGGGCATTCTGTCGCCGCATCGGGCTATGCGGTAGGCTTAAGGGACGCCCAGGGAGCCCGCAATGCAACGAAGCGAAACCGCAATCAGAACGTCCCATGCCGGCAGGCTGCCGCCCGTAGGCGCGGCGGCGAGTAACTACTCCTCATGGTCGCCGCGCAGTTCCGGCGGGCCGTCGACCGAGGATAATGGCCTTTTGATCCGGCAAGTCGCCGACGTGGTCAATAAGCAGGTCGAGATCGGGATTAGCTGCGTTGGCGACGGCGAATTCTGGAACGGACGGAATTTTGGCTACTACGCGCAGCAATTCGGCGGCGTCACGGCGCGTCCGTTGAAGTCGGGCGAAAAAGGATCGGGCAGGGAAGACGCCCGCGAACGCGACACGTTTCCGAAGCTCTACGCCGACATGGATCGGGTCGGCACCATGTTCTGCGTGCCCGGCGAGGAGCCGCGGTTTTCGCCGTCCACCAAGATGGTCGTCAGCGGGCCGCTCAAGGGCCGGGCGACCGATGCAATCCGGCGCGAGGTCAGCGTCTTCAAGGAGGCACTGAAGGCTGCCGGCGGCGCCGAAGAAGCCTTCATCTGCGTGTTCGCGCCGGGCTGGCTCGATCATCACATCTTCAACGAATACTACGCGACCGACGAGGAATTCGTCTTCGCCATCGCCGATGCCCTGCGCGAGGAATATCGCGCGGTGACCGATGCCGGCTTCATTTTGCAGATCGACGATCCCGGCGTCGCCACCTCATGGGACATGATCAAGCCGGAACCGACCGTCGCGGAATATCGCAAGTATCTCAAGGTTCGCATCGATGCGCTTAATCACGCGCTCGACGGCGTGCCCGCGGATCGCGTGCGCCACCATTTCTGCTGGGGCTCCTGGCATGGCGCCCACACCCACGACCTACCGATGTGCGACCTCATCGATCTCGTGCTGCAGGTGAACGCGCAGTGCTACAGCTTCGAGGCCGGCAATGTGCGTCACGAGCACGAGTGGACGCTCTGGAAAGACATCAAGCTGCCCGACGGCAAATTCATCATGCCGGGCGTGATCAGCCACGCGACAAACATCGTCGAACATCCCGAGTTTATCGCGCGCCGGCTGCAAAACTTCGCCGCAGCAGTCGGGCGCGAGAACGTCATCGGTGGCAGCGATTGCGGTCTCGGCTCGCGCCTGCACGAGGATTTGGTCTGGGCAAAGCTTTCCGCACTCGCCGAGGGAGCGCGCCTCGCCTCGAAGGCGCTTTGGGCGAGCTGATTCCAGTTGTCATCATCCGCGAAGAATGATGACAGAATCAGAGAGCCGCAGAATCAGAGAGCCGCAAGGCTGATCCCGGATTTTCGCGCGCCCATCCGGCTACGCTTCCTTCCTTGGCAGCGCGATGACGTGGTCGATCCAGGCGGCGAACGCATCCAGCACTTCGCCGCGAACCTCCGCATCTTTCCGTCCCGTGCGCGCCGGCACATGGAGAGAGTGATCGGCCTCTTGGAACAGCTTGAGGGTTGCGCGCCGGCCGAGCGCCTTGCAGAGTGGCTCAAGCTGATCGAGCGCCGCCAGCGTATCGCGGGTGCCTTGCAGAAACAGCATCGGGATCTTCACGTCGAAGAGATGCTTGGCGCGGTCCTGTGACGGGCGGCCGGCGGGATGCAGCGGGAAGCCGAGAAACGCCAAGCCGCGGACGCCTTGCAGCGGATCTGCTGCCTGGGCCTGTGAGGTCATCCGGCCGCCAAAGGATTTGCCGCCGGCAATGAGCGGAAGTTTTGGCTGCGCGTGCGCTGCGGCCGCCACGGCGGCCCGCACCGTCGCTTGCGCCAGTTGCGGCGGATCGGGCCGCTTGGAGCCGCGCTCCATATAGGGGAACTGATAGCGCAAGGTGGCGATGCCGCGCTGCGCCAGTTCTGCCGCGACCGCCGCCATGAACGGATGGTCCATCCCGGCGCCAGCGCCATGAGCCAGCACGTAGCAGGCGCGGGCGCGTGGCGGGGCTTGCAGCAGGCCCGAAACGCGAATACCGCCGTCGCTCGAAATCGTGATCGGTTCGGCAACCACGGCTGCCACGTGGCGCTCCCTCAAATGCGTTTCCCGGATGTGGCAGACTGCTCCGATTGCGCGCCATGCTGCGTCGCGCCCGGGAAACATATAGAGTAGAGCAAAGCCCAATGGAGAGCAGCCCATGTGTCGCAACATCCGCACGCTGTTCAATTTCGAGCCCCCGGCGACCGAGGAAGAGGTCCGCGCCTCGGCGCTGCAATTCGTACGCAAGCTGAGCGGCTTCACACACCCGTCGCGCGCCAATGAGGCGGCATTCAACAGCGCGGTCGATGAGGTCGCGGACACCGCCCGCCGCCTGTTGGCGTCGCTCGAAACCGTAAGCCCAGCACGCAATCGCGAAATCGAGGCCGCGAAGGCACGCGCCAGGGCGCGAGAGCGATTTGCCTAAATCATGAGATGCGTTCAGCGTCGCGAAACGCATCTCGCTCAAACAACTCTGCGCACCGTCATTCTGCCGCTACATTCGTCCCGGATCGTAGCTGCGCCGGAGCATCATTCATCATTCATCCAAGGAGGAATTTCATGCGCCTGCCGTTGATTGCTCCCGCCGACCTGACCCCCGAACAGCGTCCGGTCTACGAAGACATGAAGGCCGGCATCGAAAAGAACTTCCAGGGCTTCAAGACAATTGCCCAAAACGGCGCGCTGCTTGGCCCCTGGAACCCTTGGCTGCATGATCCGAAGTTCGGCAAGCCGATCTGGGACCTGACATTGGCGTTGTCGATATCGCCATCGCTGCCCCGCCCGGTGCGGGAGGTGGCGATCCTGGTCACCGGCGCGACATTCCACTCGTCTTATGAGCTTTACGCCCATGTGATCGCCGGGGAGCGGCGCGGGCTGTCCGACGAGAAGCTCGCCACCATCGTCTCAGGCCAGCGCCCCTCCGATCTCACGCCCGAAGAAGCGGTCGCCTACGACGTCGCCTCTTCCCTGCTGCATCACGGCACCTTGCCCGAGCTGAGCTACCGCGCGGCCGTCAAGGCGTTCGGGCAGCATGGCGCGGCGGAATTGATCTATCTCGTGGGACTGTACTGTCTCGTTTCCGTGACGCTCAACGGCTTTAATGTGCCGGTGCCCGAGGGCGAAGTCATGTAGCGCGCATACGATCGTCGGCTTGGCGGAGACGACGTTTGGACCCGGAATTCATCCATGAGCTGTTCGCGCAATTCGGTCCGGTAACGGTGCGCCGCATGTTCAGCGGAGCCGGCATCTTTTGCGACGGCCTGATGTTCGGGCTCATTATCCGCGACGTGATCTACCTGAAAGTCGACGAGACCAACGCGGCGGAATTCGAGCGCGAAGGCAGCACGCCGTTCACCTACACGCGCGGCCGGAAATCCGGCCGTCCCAACCAGCACGCCCTGCCCTATTGGCGCCTGCCCGAGCGGCTCTACAACGATCCCGACGAGCTTGCCACGTGGGCGCGCCGCGCGTTCGCAGTCGCCGAGCGGAAGAAATTTGCGGCGCGGGAGCATGAAAAACGGAAGGGCACCAAAGTTCCTCGTCACCGCCGGGCTTGACCCGGCGGTCCATGCTGAAGCGCAGCAAACAAAAAGTGCGGCAATTCTCAACAAGCGTTCCTGCCGCATGGATTGCCGGGTCAAGCCCGGCAATGACGAAGGAAAGTAGCCCATCAGAGCGGCGGTTCCTCGCCGCCTTCCTTCTTGCACGCGATACTGGCCTCCTCGAGATCGAGTTCGCGTTCGATGCGCCGGCGGGCTTCGTCGGTGATCTGGCCGTCCTGCAGCAGCCGATAAATGTATTCGCGCTCGGCCCCGATCAGCTCGGTCCTGATGTCCGCGGCCAGCGCTGCGGCGCCGCCGTCCGGCGCCTTTCCGGGCAGCCGCCCGGCCCGATATTCCTGACGGGCGCGCAGAACCGCCAGCGCCTCGGGCGAAATCCGGCCGTCAGCGAGGAGTTGCTCCAGGCGGTCGTGCCCCACGTCCAGGGCTTGCGACCGTGCGGCCAGCTCGGCCTCGTGCTCGCGCCGCTGTTCCTCGGCGGCGTGTTGGTTGAGTCCGAGCCAGCGCACCAGACCCGGCAACAGCAACCCTTGGCCGATCAGCGTGACGACGATGACGCCAAAGGTGACGAACAGAATGAGATCGCGATCGGGAAACGGCGTTCCGGCCGCGGTGAACAGCGGAATGGCCAAAGCCGCCGCCAGCGAGACGACGCCGCGCACGCCGACAAAGCCGAGAAAGAAAAGCCACCGCCAGGGTGGCAGCGGATCGCGGCGCGCCAGCGACGGGCTCAGCCAGCGCGGCAACAAAGCCGCCGGATAGACCCAGATGAAGCGCGTCACGATCACCACCGCCACGGTCAGCAGGATCGCATACGCGAAGTGATGCCACGGCACCTCGTGCATCTGAAAGAACACCGTGCGGGTCTGCATGCCGGTGACCAGGAACACAAAGCCTTCGAGCAGATAGACCACCAGGTCCCAGAAGAAGATGCCTTGCAGCCGCGTCGCCGCCGGAATGAGCAGGGGTCCATTCCAGCTCACGTACAATCCGGCCGCCACCGTCGCCAGCACACCCGAGCCGCCCAATTGCTGCGGAATCAGAAACGCGGCGTACGGCGTCAACAGCGACAGCGTGATCTCGACGTGCGGGTCGCGCGCCCAGCGCCGCAGCCGCAGGCTGAGCCAGCCGATGGCGATGCCGTAGACGATCTCGCCGGCGACGATGAGGGCAAAGTCGCCGGCCGCCTGGCCGAAGGAAAACAGGCCGGTCGCCGCTGCGGCGACGGCAAAACGGTAAAGGATCAGCGCGGTTGCGTCATTGGCGAGGCCTTCGCCTTCGAGCACGACGACGAGCCGGCGCGGCACGCCCAGACTGCGGACAATGGCGAGCGGCGCGACCGCGTCCGGCGGCGACACGATGGCGCCGAGCACGAAAGCGACGGCAAGCGACATGCCCAGCAGCCAATGCGCCGCCGCCGCCACCGCGCAGGTGGTGAAGACCACGCACCCGAAGGCAAACAGGGCGATCGGGCGCAGATTGAAGCGAAATTCGCGCCAGCTCATGGCGACGCCCGCGGAGTAGATCAGCGGCGGCAGGATGCCGAGCAGCACCAGCTCGGGTGCCAGCTCAATGCGCGGCAAGCCGGGAATGATCGCGAGCGCGATGCCGGCGATGACCAGAAGGATCGACGGCGCGGTATTGAGGCGGCGCGCCACGATGGCCACCACCACAAGGACAGCAAGCAGCCCCAGGAGCGTTTGGATCGTCACCGCCATGATTGCGCGGTCCGCACTTTTGCGCTTTGTTGCGGGCCGTTCATCGGGCCCAATCCGACAAACAGGAGCCTTTACATGCCGGAATCAATGTCGCAAGCCTCGCTCCCCACCTTCGAGATCACGTTGAATGCGCTGGCTGGCGTACTCGACAAGGCCGAAACCTTCGTCGCAGCAAAGAAAGCCGATGCCGCGACGGTCCTGCACGCCAAGCTCGCGCCCGACATGTTCGATCTTACCCGGCAGGTCCAGGTCGCGACCGATCAGGCCCGCCGCGGCGCCGCGCGGCTTGCAGGCACCGAAGCGCCGACAGTGGAAGACAACGAAACCTCGCTCGCGCAACTGAAGGACCGCATCGCCAAGGCGGTCGCCTATATCAAAACGCTCGACCGCAGGGCGATCGACGCTTCAGCGGACAAGGAAATCGTCTTCCCGCTGGGCGCTGAGAAAAAGGGCCACATGAAGGGCGACGATTATCTCAACCACTTCGTGCTGCCGAATTTCTATTTTCATTGCGCCGCCGCCTACGCGATCCTGCGGCATCTGGGCGTAGACGTCGGCAAGCGCGATTTTCTCGGCAATATTCCGATTAAGATGACGTGAGCGCGGCACCACTCATCACTTCGTCACCGCCGGGCTTGACCCGGCGGTCTATGCTGAGCCGCGGCAAACAAATCGTAGTGTGGCAAAGGCGCGGAGCGGATTTAGGAAAGACCATGGCCAGAGACAGCAAAAAGACTACAGCCGACGCAACGCCCAAAAAGGATGTTGCTGCGAAGGTCGAGAGCCCTGCGGCTAAAGACGCGCCCAAAGACGCTCCAAAGGATGCCGCTAAGGATACGCCCAAGGACACGTCCAAGTCCGAGGGCAGCGAGACAGCCGGCGCCGCACCCGCCAACTACAGCCGGGGCGAAGGCCAAAAGCCAGTCACCGCGGCCTACAAGGAGAACTGGAACGCGATTTTCGCGAAGAAGAGCAAGAAGAAGAAAAAGCGATAATTCGCGTGAGCGGGCAGGCGCACAGTAAGCTTTAGGGTGAGCGAAGGCGCGGAACGCGCCGTGCCCACGCGACTGCGTCGTAAGGCGTCAGTCGTGCGACCCGGTGCCAGCGATGCGGCCATGATGACGTGGGCACGCTTCGCTTTGCCCACCTTACGCTTGCTAATCTATCCTTAGACGAAATGCACCTGTGTGGTCGAAACTGGGAGTAGTTGCTCTACCGGCCGCATTGGCAGTTTGATCGAGAAGTGGGCGTAGCCGCTTGGCATATTCGTACCGATCTTGCGGCACTTCCTCAACGATAATCTCTGAAAAATGCAATTGATCACGATCCAATATTCCTGCCTCATCTTCGAATAGGCTATTTCCCCTTGTAAACGAATAAGGGGCGTTTTTGACACCGATGAGACTTGTTAGCAGAGCAAACGGTGGAGCACAGCCGATCGCCAACAACGCACTCATATATATGTGCGAGAATTTCACAATGGCCGCCTCGGTTCTGAGAGCAGTTAGACGAAACGGATTTTGAGCACTCCCATCGCCTTGAAGAAACGACGATGCGACGGCCTCGACAATGCCGCTGTGGAAGACCTGGACATACGCCCGCTGTTCTTCGGCGTTTGGTTGCGCATTTGAAAGCGTCAACAAGCCATCAAGATTGATGCGGAAATTATTTGGGTACGACGATAGAATTGGCTGGAATTTCATATAGAGACGATCGCCCGGATCGAGCGGCAATGATAACTGTGAGTCGAAGGCTGAGAACGGAATCACATGTATTATAAGCGCGTGCGCATCTAACAAAGGAACCGGGGCTTGGTTTGCCGCGATTTTAGCAATTCGGTCCGCTCGAAAGTCGCGGATACGACCGGCTAACTGGGGCGCTTGCGCAAATAATAACCGCAGTTCATCGACATTCGGCTCATACTTACCTGCTGACGACCTCGCATAAAATCGGTTATTTCCACTTCCCTGCCGGACAACGCGATGTGGTTGATTGTAGCTTTTAGGAATACGAATAACTAGGACTGAGCCGGCGTTTACGATCGGGATTCCGCGCATAGCTAAGCCAGAAATTCTCGGCTGGAGTCCTGAGCGAGCGACATTTTCTAGCCGGAGAATTTCAGCATCCAAGTCGATCTCTAGAGGTACAAAGCCCGTCGGAATCCCCGACTCCGCCGACATACCAATAATAATGTCGCCGCCAGCCGTGTTTGCAAACGAGGGGATATCTGCCAGGAACTCTCCATAATCTCTGTCCGCATTTCCGTATGTATCGCGCTTGTAGTCGATATCTCGGGTCTCCGACGCCCTGCCGTCGATAAGCCGTTGTAATTGAGCTTGATCAATCTGATCTAATGCTAAGTGCTGAAGCACCATGCGCGGTTCTCCAAACAGTCAATCGTGAACAAAACAGCATCTTCACTTACAAGAAACTCTGCGGATCGACATCTACCTCGAGCTTGATCGACCCCTTCGGCTTCGGCGCCGCCGCCAGCCATTGGCGCAAGTGGGCCGAGAGATCGAAATTGCGCGGCGAGCGCACGAGCAGGCGCAGGCGATGGCGGCCGCGCACCAAGGCGTGCGGCGCTTCGGCGGGACCGAACACGCGCAGGTCCTCGGCCATGGCGCCATCGGCCTTGGGCGCGGCGCGAACGAGCGCGCGGGCGAAGGATTCGGCCTCGTGGCGGTCGGCGCCGGAGATCACCAGGCCCGCCATGCGGCCGAACGGCGGATAGTGCGTCTTCTCACGCATCTCGATCTCGGCGGAATAAAACGCCTCGCGGTCCTGGGCGATCAGCGCGCGCATCACCGGATGCTCGGGCTGGTGCGTCTGCAGATAGCCGTGGCCGGCGCCGGCTTCGCGGCCGGCGCGGCCCATCACCTGATGCAGCAGCTGAAAGGTGCGCTCGGCGGCGCGCGGATCGCCGTTGCTCAAGCCGAGATCGGCGTCGATGACGCCGACGAGATTGAGCATGGGGAAGTGATGGCCTTTGGCGACAAGCTGCGTGCCAATGACAATGTCGTAGCGGCCGGCGGCGACATCGGCGAATTCCTCGCGCATGCGCTCGACCGAGGCGACGAGATCGGACGAGAGCACGAGTATGCGCGCATTGGGGAACAGTTCGCGCACCTCTTCTTCCAGGCGCTCCACGCCCGGCCCGACGGCCACGAACGAATTCACCGTCTGGCATTGCGGGCACGCCGCCGGATGCGGCATGGCGAAGCCGCAATGGTGGCAGACGAGCTGGCGGCGAAAACGATGGTCGACAAGCCAGGCCGTACAGTTGGGGCAGGAAAAACGGAAGCCGCAGGCGCGGCACAGCGTCAGCGGCGCATAGCCGCGGCGATTGAGAAACAGCAGCGCCTGCTCGCCGCGCTCCAGCGCGATCTTCACCGCGCCGGCGAGCACCGGCGAAATGTAACGGCGCGGCGGCGGCGGTTCGCGGCGCAGATCGATCGCCTCGATGGCCGGCAGGCGCTGGCCGCCGAAACGCTCGGGCAGCGAGAGCCGCTGATAGCGTCCGCGCCGCGCATTGACTTCGGTCTCGACCGACGGCGTCGCCGACGACAGCACCACCGGGATGCGGGCGATGTGGCCGCGCACCACCGCCATGTCGCGGGCGTGATAGCGCACGCCGTCCTCCTGCTTGTAGGCGGGGTCGTGCTC